>CAJXIL010000135.1 GCA_913054455.1 uncultured Roseobacter sp. | reverse complement strand
CCTCGACAAACTCTATGACGTCGAAGCGGCGCTGCAGCGCTTGAGCAGCGTCCTAAATAAAGTGCTCTAGGCGCATTATCTTTCCAAAAATATTCCCGCCGGAGGCCCCAGCTTTTCCGGCGGGAAAGCTGGTTTCCTGAACTTTTTCTCGACGAAAACGGAGCTGAGTCCGTTCTACTTCACCCCAAGTCCCATTTGCATCAGGGTGCGGCGCACAGGGGCCATGGAATAAAGCGCATTGAGGCCAAAGGCGCGCAGATCGCGCAGGGGGCGCGCCTCGATCATCGAGCTGCGGTTGAGCAGATCAATGCCTTTCACCCGCAGCATGATCTCATTGTGCCGGGCCTTGTGATAGGCGCTCAGCATTTGCGCGTCTCCCAGTCCTTCGGGGCGGGCCTGCGCCAGCTCTAGCAGCACCCGCAGATCGCCCAGCGACATGTTTAAACCCTGGGCCCCAATTGGCGGCACCACATGGGCGGCCTCGGCCATAAGGGCCAGACGTTGGCCGTCCAGGCGTTCAGCAGATTGGCTGATGATCGGCCAGATGCTGCGGCGCGAGGCAAGGGCGAGATCGCCAAACTGCCCACAGCTGCGTCGGGTCATTTCGGCCTCAAAGGCAACAACATCCATTTTCTGCAGGGCATCAGCCCGCGGGCCCCGTTCCATCCAAACCACAGCAGAGGAGGGCTTTCCCTGATAATCCGGCAGTGGCACCAGTGTGAAAGGCCCGCCAGAGCGGTGGATTTCGGTTGAGACATTGTCATGCGGCACGGGGTGGGTCACCGCAAAGGCTAGGGCTTTTTGCCCGTAGCGGGTGGTTTTTACCGGAATGCCTGCGGCCTGGCGCATGGGCGAGTCCCTGCCATCACAGGCGACAACCAGTTTGGCCTGGATCTGCGTGCCATCGCTCAGGGTGACGCGGGCTTCAGAGGTGCGGGTAAACAGCGATTTGGTGCCAGTACCGGGGCGAAACTCTACATTCGGCAGGGCTTTGATCCGGGCCAGGATCTCGCGCCGCAACAACCAGTTGGGCAGGTTCCAGCCAAAGGGTTTCTCCGAAATATCGGCGGCGTTGAAATCCTTGACCACGCGGGGGGTCGGTTCGGCACCACCGGCATCTACAATCCGCATGATTTGCAAGGGCGCGGCATGGTCTGCAAGCCGCTCCCACAGGCCGAAGCGCTGTAGCATCTCCTGAGCGGGTTGCAGAAAGGCAGTGGTGCGCAGATCCGATCCTTCTGCATCGCGTGTGGTCACCGGCGGGGTTGGATCAACACAGATCACCTTGAACCCAGCCGCACCAAAGGTGGCAGCAGCTGTCAACCCGGCGACGCCGCCACCGGAAACCAGAATGTCACATGTCTCAGCCATTGCCGCGCCTTTCATCTTTCTGTTCCAGATAGGCCCGCCAGTGGGTCAAAGACAAGCGGCATGTCGCCCCACCGCGAGCCATAAGCCAAACCTGGCCGCTAGCCGCGCGAAATGGCAATAAGCAGGGTAAACATCACCGGCACTAGGGCTACGGCGGGCAGGTAAAGGCCGGGGATGCCAAAGAGCAGGATGGAACTTCCCCAGAGGCAGACGAGGATGCCCAGGGCATAGAAAAAATTCTCTGCGTCTCCATAGGCGACCTCTTTGGAGATCCGCCCTAACAGAGGGACAGCAAAGAGAATGCGTTGCCAGAGCGGGAGGCGGTCGGGGAGGGTATAGGCAAGGGCCATGCGCGCGATCCTTTTAGAGTGTTAGACCCGCGCGATATAGGTCTGAAAAGATACGTTTTGGAGGTCTCTTTGCTACCTGTTTCGCAGGTTTATCTGCGGCAAAGCGTCCAAAGGCAGGGTCATGGGGCAAAGCCTAGAGGATCTTGGCAAGAAATCCGGCCAGATCATCGGTATGATGGTGGATGTGGCGGGTATCTGTATCGCGCTCAAGCGCCTCGGGGGCTACATGCACGGTGCGCATCCCCATGGCATGTGGGGCAGTCAGGTTACGGGGATCATCCTCGAACATGGCGGCTGTTTCAGCATGAATGCCGGCCTTGTCAAACACCATGTCAAAGGCGGCGCGCTCGGGCTTGGGGCGAAATTCGGCATGTTCTACACCAAAGATCCCGTCAAACAAACTCTCCAACCCACGGGCCGCGAGTACCCGCTCGGCATAGGGCGCGCTGCCATTGGTATAGACAATGCGCTTACCTGGCAGGGATTTGATACAGGCCGCCAGATCGGGATCTTTTGGCAGGTGGTCCAGGGAGATATCATGCACCGCCTCCAGGTAGGGCAGCGGATCCATGTTATGTTCCCGCATCAACCCCGCCAGAGTCGTTCCATGGTCCCGCCAATAGCTGCTGCGCAGATGATCCGCCTCTGCCTGATCGACCCCCAATTCGGCCATCACATAGTTGGTCATTTTGACCTCGATCTGATCAAACAGCCGGGCCGACGGGTGATAGAGCGTATTGTCCAGATCAAAGACCCAGTGACGCACGTGAGAGAATGCTTTCTTGACCATGGGGAGGCTGTAGGCAGGCTGGGTTTGTTTTGCAATGGGGTTTGGCTGCGGAAAGGATCAAATTGCGGCGGCTTCTTTTGTGGCTTTCTTGCGCTAAGCCTCGGCAAAGGCTTGATTGCTCAGGCGTGAGCTGTAGGAATACAACCCTACCATTTGAATGGGAAACCTGATGAACCAGAGCCGCAGTAGCCAAAAAGACGCTTATTCCCTCATTCTAGAAGCCATTGATGTGGGGGTCTATAAACCAGGGGATCGCTTGGTTGAAAGCGACCTGGCAGATCGTCTTGGGGTGTCGCGCACACCGATCCGGGAGGCCCTGCAGCGGTTGGAGACCCAGTCCTTGCTGGAGCGAGACGGGCGGTCCTTGATAGTGGCTTCCCTGGATCACAACCAGATGGCCGAGCTTTACATGGTGCGCCGCGAGCTGGAAGGCTTGGCCGCTAGCCTGGCCGCACGCCATGCCACCGCTGAAGAGGTGCGCGTGCTGAAAGACATGGTCAATGAGGATGACGCCCTGGTGGACAAGCCGACGGATCTGGCTAAGGCCAATCGTCGCTTTCACGAACAGATCCATCTGGCCTCGCATAACCGCTATCTGGTGCAGCAGCTCAACCTGGTGCATCGGTCGATGGCGCTGATGGCCACGACCTCGCTGGCGGCAGAGGGGCGGGGCGAAATTGCCCAGGCGGAACACAAAAAGATTGTTGCTGCGATTGAGGCCCGCGACGAAGAGGCGGCAGGGCAGGCCTTGAAGGATCACATCTCGGTGGCCTTCATGACGCGATTGAAACAGGATGCCGGAGAGCGCGGCTAGGGGCGCCAGGGGCCGCAGGTCCGATCCTTCCTCCTGTTGGTCAACAGTGCTGCGGCTAAATTCTACTGGTCGTGTTTCGCAGGGGCGCAAGTCACGCCCATATGTTCCTGCTCAGTACAGTCTGGGGGATGCATTCCGTGGCTGGTTTTATCCCAGAAGAACGGATTGTACAGCAGCTCATACAGCGCTTTGTAAACGGCAATGGGCCCCATCAAATAGTAGATCGGCAACAGCGGCGCCCAGAGCGCCAATTTGGGGCGGCCAGAAGCAAAGGCGCCAAAGACTGCAATGCTTATGCCTAGGGCTTCAAAAAAGAGCAGCGAAGAGACGCCAAGAAAGAGCAGCAGATCTGGCAGGACGGATGCACTGGGATGTGGCAGCCCCAAGAAGACCAGCCAGTAGGTCCACAGGAAGGGGGCCAACAGAAACTGACCAATGGTGCCAAGAAAAAACGCCTGAAATCCCAGGAACCCAGCCCAACCCAGCCGGCGTGCCAGATGTAGGGGGTGCCGCATATGGACCAAATAGGTTGCCATAAACCCCTTTAACCAGCGCGAACGCTGTCTGATCCAAGCCGGTAGGTGGCAGCTGGCTTCCTCATAGGTGGCAGTGGGGAGCATTCTTGTGCGGTACCCAGCGTAGTAGAGGCGCACGCCCAGGTCGGCGTCTTCGGTAACGTTATGGGCATCCCACCCCCCCAGACGGTCCAGCACAGAGCGGCGTACAAACATGGTTGTCCCGCCTAAGGGGACGACGAGGTTGAGCCGGGCAATGCCCTGTAAGACAATGCGAAACCAGCTGGCGTATTCCAGGGTGAAGCAGCGGGAAATCCAATTGGCGCGTGGATTGTAATAGTCCAGGACGCCTTGAAAACAGGCGACTTCGGGCGGAGCCGTGGCAAAACCTGCGGCGACTTTTAGCAGCTGATCCGGTTGCGGTGCATCTTCAGCGTCCCAAACCCCGATGATGTCGCCTTTGCAGAAATTCAGCGCATAGTTCATTGCTCGCGGTTTGGTGCGCAGCTCCCCCCAAGCGGGCACCTCAATGGCAGAAACCCAGTGCGGCAGAGTTGCCTCTGAGAGGGTTTCCCTAGTGAGCTGATCTCCCTCTTCCAGAACCAGGAGGACCTCCATCCGATCCTGCGGATAGGTGAGGCGGGCCAGACGTTTGAGCAGGGCCGAGCTGATCTCAGCTTCCTTGTAGAGCGGTACCAGCATCGAGATCTTTGGCAGCCTCTCTCGGTCCGGCTGATCGGCTGGCAGTGGGCTAGGCTGTGTTGTCGCGAAGAGATAGGCCACTAGGCCGCAGAGCTTGAGGGCGGTGAACATAACGAGCAACAAAAGCGCGGCGCCGCAGCAAACCGAAAAAACCTCCAGCGGGAATAACGCTGCGAGGGACAAGAAGATGCTGACCGGCAGCCATTGCTTCAGCCGCTTGGACTGCTGAAACAGCGTTTTGCTGCTAAGTTCAGGGGCGATGCTGTTGCTGGCGCGTCTTGCCATGGCGGTTTTGAAATGGGCTACGAGCAGGGGAGTGATCTGCGCTTCCGGTGCGAGGACTGGAATGAAAGGCCCAAAACACTCTGTCAGGACTCGCTCTTGGCGGCTGGCCTCTTCAGCAGAGGCAAAAGCGATAGCAATGGTATCGCCCAGTTGCACCCAAGGTATTGCGCAGTGGCGCAGCCAGAAACTGGCAGGCATACGCTTTAGCAAAGCCGCGCTGGGCCGGTGTTTGCTGAGATCTACAGAACGCAGGGCGAGCGCGTCCGCGCGGTAGACGCCTTGCACCCTCAACGCGGCGGAAGAGGGGGGCAGAGGGCACTCCGCTGCGCTCGGCCCTTGGGACCTTTGCTGTTTACTTAGTCTGAGGTGCTTGCCTTTGCTTGCCTCTTCTGGGGCAGGCAGCAATGGCCCCCTAAGGTGAGCCTCCGGACGGGGGGGAGGCGCCACCCGCCTGTGGTTTTGTGCCTTGAGATAGACCTGGCGGGCGCTTTCTGTCGCGGGATCCTTTGGCGTCGCGGAATCGGTGGAAACCGTCCCGGGTTGTGGTGCCCAGACAGGTCGGCGAAGACGCTTAAAGCCGCGAGATTGCAAACCACGCATACGATCACTCAAAATAAAACCCCAGATGTATTACGCATCTGAGGCTGAAGAGGGTGGCTTAACAGTGTGTTAACCACAATATCTCTGGGGTGGTTTTAACCGGGTATTAACCCGTGCTTTACGATGCTTTACGTTCGGCCATGGCCTCGGCAAAGCGTTCAAACAGGTAGAAGCTGTCCTGTGGGCCTGGGCTGGCTTCTGGGTGGTGCTGAACCGAATAGACCGGGCGGCCAACCATGCGAATGCCGCAATTGGACCCATCAAACAGTGAGATATGGGTCTCTTCGACGCCCTCTGGCAGGGTCTGCGCGTCGACTGCAAAACCGTGGTTCATCGAGGTGATTTCGACCTTGCCGGTGGCGTTTTCCTTGACCGGGTGGTTTGCCCCATGGTGACCGTGATTCATCTTTACGGTCTTGCCGCCTAACGCCAGGGCCAACATCTGGTGTCCCAGGCAAATACCAAAGACCGGCAGATCGGTGTCGCTCAGGATGCTTTTGATCATCGGCACGGCATATTCGCCAGTGGCGGCTGGATCTCCAGGGCCATTGGAGAGAAACACGCCGTCAGGACCATGGGCCAAGACTTCCTCTGCTGTCGCCGTCGCAGGCAACACCGTGACGTCACACCCTGCCGAAGCCAGGCAACGCAGAATGTTGCGTTTGGCACCATAATCAATAGCCACAACCTTATGCACCGGGTTTTCCTGGCGGGTATAGCCCTCGGGCCAGGCCCAACGCATTTCGTCCCAGCGGTAGCTCTGGGCACAGGAGACCTCTTTGGCCAGATCCATGCCTTCAAGTCCGGCCCAGGCGCGGGCCTCGGCAACCAGGGCCTCGACGTCGAAATTTCCTTCTGGGTCATGGGACAGAGCCACATGGGGGGCTCCCAACTGGCGGATGGCACGGGTCAGGCGACGGGTATCGATTCCACCAATCGCGATGCGGCCGGTCCGGGTGAGCCAGCCGCCCAGCTCTTCGGTGGCGCGCCAGTTCGACGATTGGGTGGGATCCCATTTCACCACCATGCCGGCGGCAACGGGATCAGCGGTTTCGTCATCCTCGGGGGTGACGCCGGTATTGCCGATATGGGGGAAGGTAAAGGTGACGATCTGCCCGGCGTAGGAGGGATCCGTCATGATCTCCTGGTAGCCGGTCATCGCTGTGTTGAAACAGAGTTCGGCGACGCATTGACCTGTGGCGCCAAACCCGGCTCCATAAAAGACGGTGCCATCGGCGAGCGCCAGACATGCGGTTGGCTTGGACGGTGCTGTATCGGCCATGACAGAGACTCTCCTGCGGGTGAAATTCATCGGCTTTTAGGGCCGGGCGGGCATGGGGTCAAGCCTAGCAGGCAAGGCGGAGGCATAAGAATTGTGCGGCAAACGTCTCTGTTGTTGACCTTTGGTTGGGCGGTTCCCTGCCTTCGCGTCGCCTGAGCAGGCCTGCGGCTTGAAATGAGACCGGCGATTGGGTAGAGGTGCCAATTCCGACTTCCTCTGGATGGATATGAACGATGGATACGCGAACCCTGGTTAACCAGGCTCTGAAACAGGCGATGAAAGACAAGGCTGCCCAGCGGATTAGTACGCTGCGCCTGATCAACGCCGCAATCAAAGACAAAGAAATCGCGGCCAGGGCAGAGGATGGCGAAATCGCCATTGGCGATAGCGAAGTGCTGGCGATTCTTGGTAAAATGACCAAGCAACGCAATGAGAGCGCGCGTGCCTATGAAGAGGGCAGCCGTCTGGACCTAGCCGAACGGGAACTGGAAGAAATTGCGATTATCGAAGAGTTCTTGCCTAAGCAGCTCGACGACGACGAGGTCCGCGCAGCGGTAAAGGCCGCAGTGACTGAAAGCGGTGCAGCCTCGATTCGCGACATGGGCAAGGTGATGGGCGCCTTGAAGGCAAAATTCACCGGCCAAATGGATTTTGGCAAGGTTGGCCCGATGGTCAAGGACGAGTTGTGCAAGGACGGCGGCTGCTGAGGCAGGCGACGTATGCAGAAATGAGAGGTTGAAAGGGATCCGCTGGCCGGATCCCTTTTTTGGTGACCGAGTGCTGTGAGCCCATCATTCACATTCTATCACGCGTTTGCTTAGTCTGATGTCACGAACGTCAAAACAGGAGCGTGGCAAGTTTGCAATCTCGCCACTTTGGGCACTCTCCAGTCTAGTCGCCATCACCAGAAGGATTGCACAGACTCTTGGCCCATCTACACTCTCCTAGAAAACCAGAAACGACCGGCTGCGTTGGCTCAGTAGGCTTTCCAGGTGCAATCTCCACATGTGTAATGCATTGACCATTATGTTCTCGTAGTGGTTTATCGAAAATGAAAAATCTTTGGTCAGACCTGTCTGGGGTAGACAAATCTAACCACATATAACCAGCCCCGGTCCCATGTTTACTAGGCAAGAGAGGCATCGTCCTTCCATCTTCAATTTGGTATCCAAAAACATGGGACAAATCTTGTTGTGGGCCACTCATAATCTGAGAAGACCCATAGACCCATACGATCAATTGGTTCGGATGACGTACAAAGCGTAAAAGCATTGGCTGCGGTTCGATTGCCGAGCAAGCGCCTTCGTTGCACTCTTCCAGTATGGCACATTCGATATGCGGATGAGCGCTGTTGGCGAGCGCCAAAGAAAAAGAAAATGCAGTGAAAGCAATGACTAAGCCAAATCGAAGAAAAAACTGTTTCAAAACGCATTTGTCCCTGCATAGATCATCTACGGTTTCTCCAAAACTTACACTAGGGCATCTAGCGCCCTTGTTCCATTAACTTCCGAAAAATGATTCCACAGGTTTCATTGAGTTCCAAGGTCTCTTACTTCAATACTCACCCGTTTGGCTCTTGTAGGAGATTAGCTCCCAATTCGTATGTCAAAAAAACAGCTTTGCGAGGGGCAGTTGCGCCCGGTATAGCAGTTAACTGTTGGGTAAATTGCCAAAGCTCTGCTTTGGCAGCGCCCGAACCGGCCCCACGGGGCGGGCGCTTTGCTTCCCCCCCCCTTCGGTTCGGACGCGGTGGCTTTGTTATAGGGGGCAAAGGTCGCCATTCGTCGAGGGTTAGAATACGCGCGCCAGCTCATCATATAGCGCCTTGCGCTCATCCTCAGAAAGGAAGGCGCCGATCTCAACCTCTCGACCACCTCCACGCAGGGTGACGTAGTTGGGCACAGGGCCGTCCATGGGGTGGAGCTCGACCTTGACCCAATACCGATTGCACTGCCAGCTCTGCTGCGTGCCATTTGCATTGCGCCGCTCCAGTCGGGCCTCGTTGGCGTCAAGGGTCAGAACTTCGATCAACTGCGCATCGCGGCGGTTTCGGTCCAGCGCGTATTTCAGACCAAAAAGCGCCAGCAGCAGAAACGGAAGCAGCCCCCAGAACACCACTGACCCTGCAAAAGACAGCAGCGGCAGGGCGATCAGCAGGGCTGTAACCCCAATAAAGCGCGCGTAGCCCTGGGGCGGCAGCGATTGGTGCGGCCAGAGGTGCATTTCGCAGCGGGCCTCAGTGTCCGCTGCAGCTGGCTGAGGGGTGATCCAGGAATAGGGCATGAAGGGTCTTTGGCAGTTGCATGGTTTGAACGGGTTGTTGGGCTATTAATGTATCTCGCAGGCAGGTTTTCAAGCGGGTATTTGCAGGCGGAGCTCTGCAAAAGAAAAGGGCCCAGAAAGCAGTTGCTTCAGGGCCCTTTTTTAGTGTGTCACGTCACCTTAGTGCGCGTGGGGTTTATCCCAGTCTTCCTGCTTTGGCAGGATCTCGAAGGTGTGCTCTGGTGGTGGGCAGGGCAGGGTCCATTCGAGTGTGTCAGCATATTCATTCCAGTAGTTGTTCTGGGTGATACGTGCGCCGCGCAGCAGCGAGTAGATCACAACACCAAAGAACAGCAGGAAGGATGCAAAGGACAGGAAAGCGCCATAGGACGAGATCTTGTTCCAGTAGGCAAAGCCTTCGGGATAGTCGATGTAACGACGGGGCATGCCCTGACGACCCAGGAAGTGCTGGGGGAAGAAGGTCAGGTTGGCACCGATGAAGAACATCCAGAAATGGATCTGTGCGCCCAGCTCGTTGTACTGACGACCGGTCATCTTCCCAAAGTAGAAGTAGACGCCGGAGAAGATCGCGAACACGGCACCCAGGCTCATCACATAGTGGAAGTGCGCAACCACATAGTAGGTGTCGTGATAGGCGCGGTCGATGGAGGCCTGGGACAGAACCACCCCTGTCACACCACCAACGGTGAACAGGAAGAGGAAGCCAAAGGCAAACATCATTGGGGCTTTGAACTCGATGGAACCGCCCCACATGGTGGCAATCCAAGAGAAGACCTTAACGCCTGTGGGCACCGCGATGACCATCGTTGCCAACATGAAGTAGGCCTGTTGGTTCAGCGACATACCAACGGTGTACATGTGGTGCGCCCAGACGACGAAGCCCAAGACACCAATGGCGATGATCGCCCAAACCATGGGCAGATAGCCAAACACGGGCTTGCGCGCGAAGGTGGCAATCACGTGGGAGATGATACCAAAGCCTGGCAGAATCACGATGTAGACTTCGGGGTGACCAAAGAACCACAGAATGTGCTGGTACAGGATCGGATCGCCGCCACCGGCAGGATCAAAGAAGGTGAAGCCAAAGTTGC
>CAJXIL010000134.1 GCA_913054455.1 uncultured Roseobacter sp. | reverse complement strand
ATGGCGCAGGCTAAAAAACATTCGCGTTTACTGCTGATGTTCCTGGTTGGAGGGCTGATTGCAGCTGCGCTGGCGGCAGCCTTTTGGCCCCGCCCTGTGTTGGTGGACCTGCAAGAGGTGAGCCGAGGCGCGTTACAGATCACAATTGATGAAGAAGGTCGCACCAGAGTGAGCGAGCCATATGTCGTCTCAACTCCGGTTGCAGGGCGGTTGCAGCGGGTTGAGGTTTACCCAGGTGATCCTGTGGTGCGTGGAGAGACGATCGTTGTTCAGATGTTGCCAACCAACCCGGTGGCACTGGATGTTCGGACTCGCGAACAGGCGCAGGCGGCGGTGAAATCGGCAGAAGCAGCCTTGCGCGGGGCGCATGCGGATTTGAGTGCCACCGAAGCCAGCCGTGACCTGGCCCAGACCGAGTTGCGGCGTACCGAGCAATTGGCGCAGCGCAATATTGCCAGTCCGGCGGCCTATGATCGGGCCAAACGTGAATTCCGCATCTCCGAGGCTCAGGTGCAGATGGCTGAGGCGGCAATAGGCACCCATGAGGCGGATCTCGCCACTGCCCAGGCGCAGCTTATTGGCTTCGAGGATTTTGGCATTGGTGCGGTTCTGCGGGACAAGGCCCAGGATGACATCCCGCTCTATGCCCCGGTTAGTGGCCGTATTTTGCAGGTCATGCACCAAAGCGCCACAACCCTGCCTGCAGGTGAGCCAATAATGGAGATTGGTGATATTGACGGGGATCTAGAGATCGTGGTGGATCTGATTTCATCCGATGCGGTGCAGGTCACACAGGGCGACCCGGTTCAGATCAAAGATTGGGGGGGAGTGGCTACCCTCCGTGGAGAGGTTTCTCGGATTGATCCCTTTGGGATCACCAAGGTCTCGGCACTTGGCGTCGAAGAACAGCGCGTTCCTGTGGTGATCGCGCTTGCCTCTCCTGCAGAAGACCGGGCAGGGCTGGGGCATGGGTACCGGGTAGAGACGCGGATCATCGTCTGGCAGGCCGATGATGTTCTGCGGGTGCCCTCGAGCGCGCTGTTTCGCACCGGTGAAGCCTGGTCGGTCTTTGTTATGATCGACGGTGCCGCCACCCAGCGGCAGATTGAGATTAGCCACAACAACGGAACTATGGCCCAGGTGCTCCGCGGGGTGTCAGAGGGCGACCAGGTGGTGATCTACCCTTCTGCGGCAGTCCAGAATGGCACAGCCATTGCTCAACGCATTGTGGAATAGCCTGTCACCCACCAGGGTGAGCCCTGCAGCGCCCCGCTTGTACCCTGCTAGTTATCCTCTAGCCGAGATTTGACAAAGGGGGCCTCGTACCAGGGGACAGAAAGGCCTTCTTCGTAGATCACGTCTCGCCCTTCGGACATCAGGGCGAGATATTTCCGGTATTCTTCGGCATCATTAAAATGTTGGCGCCGGGAGACTTCGATCTGGGCCTTGCGATAGAAATCGGCATTATATTTGAAATGACCAAAGATCAGCTCCCGACTGGAGAGCTGGACATCGGTCAGAAAGTGATAGCCGGCCGAGATGCGCATCCAGGGCTGATATTTCAGCAAGGCAATCTTCTGGGCGACAAATAGATCCATCCGTGACCCGGCAATTAACCGGTGACGCACAGAGCTGGTCCATGTGGGCATATTGGAAAACGGCCCCTGGCCGGTCCAGTCAGCCAGAAACGGTTCGCGGTCGGTATAACCGGCTTCCTCAAAGGGGGTGGTCTTAAAGGTGGCCTCTCCCAATGACGCCTTGGGATACATGTCGAGCATGAAGATACGCGCCGCGTCTGCGCCTTGGAATTGGGGTGTTTTCAACAGATCCGGCAGGCTTTGGCTCTGGTTCTTTTGCCAGACCAGCAGCTCATCGGTATCTGCAATTAAGGTCCATTTTCCGACCCTGAAGGCAGACATCATGGTCTGTTGCCAGCCGGCGCCATAGTGCGACAGGCTATAATCCGTATCCACGGAGAACAGCGCCACATCGGGTTGTTCCATCAGGAATTCCAGGGTCCCATCGTCCGAGCAATTGTCGGCGATCAGAAAACTCTCAACGCCGAGACGCCGGTAGTGCGCCAGGAATTGAGGCAACATGAACATCTCATTGCGCATGCAGGCAACCACGGCCACGTCAGCGTTGCGCGCGGTCTCCAGGCTGTCTTCGCTGCTGATCAGTTCCAGCGCGTTGCTTTGATAGACAAGGGCGGCGTCCTGATAGCTGGGCCAGATCTTTTTGGGGGTTAGCGTCGGCGCTGCCAGCTTGTCACAGGCCTGAGCCTGGGTGTCATGTTCGTCCAGATGGACCAGGGCCACTGGCGCGGCACGGCTGGCATCAAAGCTGTTGACCCAGCGCGACACTGGTTTGGCCTTGCCCCAGGTTCGACGACGAATAGAGGTGCGATAGTCTTCATCCGCAGGATGAATGCCCTGTTGGGCCAGCAGGTCCCCCAGCATCTTGTCTTCCATAAAGGACATCTGAATCAGGTGCTGTCCCTCGGGGCTTTCTTCAGCGGCGATGACTGCTGCCATGGCGGTACGGCTGAGCGCGTAGCCGGTGCCGCCATCGGTATATGTAGATGGCTCGGGCGATTTATCCAATTCCAGCCGGCCTCGGTCCGAGGTCGATTTTTCATTGTGCCAGGCGCGATCCATGTCGCCGGGGCGGCGCGTCAGGATACGGCCATAAAAGTCGAACTTTCGGTAACTTTGACCATGGAAAAAGACATCTGGGTTCAAGAAACAGTCATCGTCAATTTTGAGCAGATGCGAAAAGCGGGTGTTCTCATAGACCCAACGAATGGTGGCCAGGGTCTTTTGCGGCAGGCCTTCGTAGTTGTCAGGGGCGTCCACATGAACGATGTCGCCCTCCTTCCGACCATCGCCATTGCCGACAATGATGACATAGGGAATACCGAGCGCCTCGAGCAAAGCGAGCCAACCGTTTTGCATTGCAGGGACGCGGCTGTTTAGGTTTGGCAAGCAGGAGAACACGGTGACGATTGTGTCAAACAGGGGCGAAGCTGCCATTTCAGGCGCGTCCTGTGGCAGGTCGCGGGGGGCAGGAAGCAGATCCGCTATTTCGGGCAAGACTGCACTGACCTCTGAAAACAGCTGTTGGGTGCCAGATGTGTCGCGTAGCGCCATGAGGGCGAGAGAAGGCGCTGTGGCATAGCGCAGCACCGAGCGATCATCGTCGTTCAGCCCTCGTACTTGAGATTTCAGCTGTTTTAGCAGGGTCGATACGGCGTCTTTCTGCTGTGCGCCGCGGGAAAGCCCCCGCAGCAGCGCCAAGGTGAGCCCCAGGCCCAAAAACTGGCTGCGCCGACCAGACAAAAGCTTCAGGTCCTGGTCTAAGGCAATGATCTGGTCAGAGGAAACGGGTGCCATGGTCGCCTGTTGCAGCAACGCTTGTATCTGTTGGCTTACCGCGATCTGAAGTTGATAGTAGGGCCCGCGCGGCACATCCTTGTAAAATCCCGGCAGCGCTTTGGCGGTAACAAGGGTGAGATCCTCATGCACTGGCTGTGCGCCGGGAAACGCCATATGGCGTAAGGCCGCCTCTTCTATTGGGACCTGTGCCTGGATCAGGGCCTCGCGGTCAAGCGTTTTTGAAGGCTGGATTTCGACACCAGACGGCCCAAGTAGTTCGCGGCGGATGCGTTGCAGATCTCTGAAGTGATACTTTTGAAACAGAGACAGGGCCTTATCAAGTTCAGACTGGCCTTTCGATGCAAGGCTAGGGCCGGAGCCTGTCTGCGCAATAGAGGCTTCGACAGTGGCAAAAGCCTGCCGCAGGGCGGAGAGTTCTGTATCGGTTTCATAGGCGAACTGGGCATCCAGATGACGCCAGAATTGCCGCGAAAGCCCATAGGTGCGAAGGACAAAATCGATGATCAGCCGGTGGGTGTAATCTGCAAAGCTATCGCGCTGCACTAGCAACATGACAGCAACCTCGGTGAGGGCGATACAATGGGCCCGCCCCCAGTAGTCGTCCGCCTGTTTGTCGATCAGATCCATATAGGCGTACAGGATATTTTCCCGGGTTTTCTCGTTGACTCCCTGCCCAGCAATGCTGCGCCGCATCAGCCAGGCCAGGGCTGGCGTGACGATCCAACCCGCAGTGGGGTCGATCAGCGACCTGAGGGTCGGACAAATCTGGTCGTGGCGCTCCTCAAGAAAAAGGAAGGGCAGCAGGGCGGAACTTTTGTAAAGGTTCCCTGGTTCAGGTGAGAGGCTGGAGCCAAAGCCCTCGGCGCAATACAGTCTGTGGAAGCCGCCAAAATCGCGGTCCGGGTGGCTGAAGAACTCGCTGAGCGGGAGAAACAGATAGCGGCGCTGATCTTTGGGGATATCGGTTAGCAGATTGCCCAACACCACAAGCGGATCGCTTTTGGGGGAAGTCCGCATTGTCTGGCCAAATTCCAAATGGGCCTGAACGACTGGGTCGCGGGGGGGCACGGCAGGCACCTTGGCGGGGGGCGTGTTTTCCTTCGCCTTGCCCTCGGGGGCGGTAATGTAATCGCTCAGGCCGAAAAAGCGCTGGGCGCTGGCCAGGCTTGCGCGGCTTTGACTGGACAGTCTGTCTTGCAGGCAGCCAAACTGGACGTGTTCAAAGACTTGCATCGCTGCCAGTGAATCGCTGGCGAGATCGGTTTCTGTAAGGATCAGCTCGATCTGTTCTGCCAGATCATCCCGTGAGAGCTGTAGGCGAGGACAGGCCGCGGTGCCATCTGCGTGCAACAGGCCCAAATCTAGGGCCTCTTCGTCAGAGCGACCTTCCCAAACGCGACCAGGCAACAACACAATGATATCGGTATAACGGGGCGCAGTGTCTTGGTTGCCCTTTTTGCGGCTCTCTGGATAGAGAATGACCTTTGGTGGCGAGAGCTCCCCCGGCAAATCTAGCGTCAGGGTATCCGATTTGGGCAGGTTGCTCAATCGAGCGCGGAGCTCCAATCGGTTGCTGAGACAAAGCTGGCCCTTGTCCAAGAGGGCCTGGCTGCTGCGGCTCAATGCTCCCAAGGCAAGTTTTGGGCTGGCGCTATCGCCAAAATCCACATCTCCCGAGGCGATCCCGCCCTGATAACTTACAAAACTGATCTTATCGAGATTTGGATAGGGACGACCAAACAGGTTGCGGCCAAAGCTGAAAACCTTCTTCCCATCTAGTGCAACAGTCACATGTGGCGGCGCAAAGGTAATTGTGACCTGAACCCCTGCTTTGGCCAGCGGGTGCTTTTTTGCTTTTTCTGCAGACCATTGCTCACCTGTGCGTCTATTGCAGACACAGAGCCCTTCTTCTTGGCGAAGCGACAAATGAAACAGAATGTTTTCCTGGTCGCGATCAAAAAACGAGATATTGGCATAGGGATATTGCGAGAAACTCGCCGTGTAGCGAAACACTGTGGTATCTTGTACTAGGAACGACTGCATTACAATTTCCATATGCCTGAGTAGTGTTTTGTTTGTCGCCCGCCACCCGTGAGGTGGGCGAGTTAGGAATTGCGGCGAAGCCGGGCTTCAACGCTGAGCAAGGTCGCGATCCGTCGTCCTTCCCCTGGGTCTAGTGGTGTTTGCTCTCGGGTCAACCCTCGGCGTAGGGCTGCCCAGGTGGCTGAAGCAGATAGCAGGGCTAACTTGAATGCTCGAAAGGGGGGGGGTAGCTGCGCTATCCGCAGGCGTAGGGCGCGGGCAAAGAGGCGTCGTTGCCAACCTTTGGGCAGTTTTTCTGCGAGATGCGGGGGTAGTTTTTGGGTCAACTGATCCAGAGAGCGCAGAAAGGGCCGGAATCCGCTGGCCTCGTGATACTGGGCCTGTGCTGCGCTGGATTGATTGATATCACAGCCAGAATGCTGGAAATAGGTTGATTTCTTCGCCAACAGGGCCGCCTGCAGCGCCATAGTCCAACCAGGCAATGCGCCTGTGCCAAACTGAAGGCCTGTCTCTGTTAGAAAGGCCCGGCGATAGAGTTTGGGAGAAATCTGACCGTCCAGTGCGATGGCAGCTTCGGGGGAAAAGGCAAAAGTTGCGGTAGCCAAATTATCTAGAGAAACCGTTTCATCCTGATAAAAAGACGAGTGATAGTCCTCCCCGTCCAGCCCCTGGCGAAAGACAGATACGGCAAAATCAGCCTGAGAGAGGTGAAGCCCGTCCACCCAGTCATGCAGCGCCATCTCCGTTAGCATGTCTCCAGCGACGAGAAAGCTCACGTAGAGCCCTTGTGCGGCTTTTAGACCGGCATTGCAGGCTGGGCCGAGCTCGGTTTCGCTATGGCGCAGGGCCCGTGCTTCGGGGTGGTGTTGCTCTGCGATGGCCTGAGCCTCGGCAAGGGCCACGTCCGAATTGCACAGTATCAGGATCTCGCGGCCCGGCGCGCCTTGCTGGGCAAGCGATTGCAGGCTCTGTTGTAGAAGGCTGGTGTCTTTGCCCCCCCAGGGAATAATCACGCTCAGCGGGAGCGTGCCGTCGATTTCCACCCCCCATGCGCGGGAAATGTGCGGATCCCAATCGGGGGTGTAGGTGAGATGGTGCTTTTCCAGATAGGCCGCGCAGGCGCTGGCATAGCGTGCCCGGCGTTCGCGATTGCGCAGGGCGGTGCTGCGTTCAAACAGAAGGCGGCTGGCGATCTTTTCAAAGGCCAGATCTGCGCCTGGGCGTTTGGTGGTTTTCATCAGATGTTTGATGCGGTCCAGAACCGCGAACTGTTCAAACACTCGATCACTGTCTTGGCCGGTGATTTGCCCTTCCCGCGCGCGCGTTTGTAAGTAAAGCGGCGCTTCGATGTGCAGCAGGTGGTCGGTTCGGGTCAGGCTTTGGTAGTAGAACTCATGATCCTCAAACCAGGTGCCTTCTGGGAAACGCAGGCCTTCAATCAGGTTGCGACGGTAGAGTTTGTTCCAAGCAGAGGGAAAGTGATGGATAGCGTCTTCCCAGCTCAGCTGCGGATAGCGCTGCATCTGACCCGAGCTGTGCAGTCCAGCGCTTCCATGGATAGCGGAATGGTCTACGATTTGATCATTGGGAAAGCAAAAGCGGATCCCACAAGACACCCAGTCGGCTCCTGTTGTCTCTAACGCCTGCCACAAGCGAGAGAGATAGTCTGGAGCCAGTCTGTCATCGCTGTCGAGAAAGGCAATGAAGGCACCTTGCGCCAAATCAAGCCCGGTATTTCGGGCGCCGGAAAGGCCTCTATTTTTTTGTTTTATCAGTTGAAATCTAGGGTCAGTCCCGATCACGCTTTGGGCAATGGCGGCGCTATCGTCTGTTGATCCATCGTCAATCACCAAGGCTTCAAAGTCATCCAGTGTCTGGGCCTGAAGGCTGCGTAGGCAATCCGCCACATGGTCGCCCACGTTAAAGACGGGAATGATGACCGAGATGAGTGGCCGTGGTTCGGACTGGGGCATTCGAAAAAACAACTTTTACAAATAGGGTCTGCGCCTAGAGGTTAATACATCACAAAGGTCTGTGCTGTCACCAATCCTCTTTGCGTATCGCAAGACGGGAGGTGGCTGTATTAGCTCTCCCAAGAGGGGGGAATACCGCAATTTTGGCCCTGATCCCATGCCTTGCGTTGGTTCTCTGCACTGGGCATATTATGCGGCGTATAAGGGGCGCTCATGACCGAACAATTGTTCTATGTTTTTGGCGGAATTGGCATGTTCCTCATGGGGATGAAGGTGATGACCTCGGCCCTGCGCGAAGCTGTCGGCAGTCGTCTGCAGGCGATTTTGACCAGATTTACCACAACACCCTTTTCTGGGGTGATATCTGGGGGGCTTACAACAGCAGCCATTCAGTCTTCCAGCGCGACAACAGTGATGACCGTTGGTTTTGTTGGGGCAGGGTTGCTGACAATGCCTCAGGCGCTTGGGGTCATATATGGTGCCAATATCGGCACCACGGCGACGGGCTGGCTCGTTAGCCTTTTGGGCTTCAAGTTGAAACTGGGCACAGTTGCCATGGCGTTGCTGTTTCCAGCCAGCCTGCTGGATTTGTTGGCGCGCGGCGGCTGGGCGCGGGCGGGGCGCATGGTGGCGGGGCTCTGCCTATTGCTCATTGGGCTGGATCTGATGCAGGCAGGGATGAAGGATGTCAGCGGGTTCCTGCATCCTGATATGCTCCCCTCTGGCTCCCTGTTGGGGTTGTTGGCCCTTGCGGCTTTGGGCGCTGGGCTAACTTTAGTTATGCAAAGCTCCTCGGCGGCAATGGCGCTGGCGCTGGTGATGATCCAAAGCGGCACCATCAGCCTGACGCAGGCCGTGGCCATTGTGGCAGGGATGAATATCGGGACTACCTGCACGGCCTTGCTGGCCTCCCTGGGTGGCTCGTTGCCGATGCGGCAGACCGCTGTGGCCAATCTCCTGTTTAACATCGCGACCAGTTTGATGTTGGTGCCTGTCTTGCTGTTCGGGCTTGGCGCACTTCAGGAGTTGGCTGACCGGACCGATGCCATGACGGCGATTTTGGTGTTTCATACGGGCTTCAACCTCGTCGGGGCGATGGTGTTCGTACCTATTACAGCGCGGTTTGCCAAGTTTATCAGTTGGCTTTTGCCAGAGGCGCCAAAGCAGACAGTCGTGGATCTGGATCGGGCTTTACTCTCAGATCCGGATATGGCGCTATTGGCGGTGCAAAGTGCCCTAGAGATGCTTACGCATCAGGCCTATCGGGCCATGGCCGCTGCCCTGCAGGAACCCGCAGATTATCGCGGTATAGCGGCACTCGGTCCCTGCCACGCTGGGCTGGCCGAGGTGGAGGCCTTCTTGGCCGACATTCGCCTGACTGCGGATCATGAAAAGCAAGAGGCTGCGCTTTCGGCGCTGCTGCACCAGACCGATCACTTGGTACGGCTGCTGGACCGATTGACCCAGACGGGGCGGATTTCTGTGCTGATCGAGGATTCCCTGTTGCGACGTCCTGCCCTGATCACCGGTGCAGCGCTGCGGTGGCTTATTGTGGCAGCGCCCTCCAAAAGCGCGGGGCAAGCCCGGTTGAGGCGCATATCGGCTTTGGTAAATCTGCGCAAAGATCGCCATCGCCGCGCGCTGTTATTAGGCGAGCACGCTGGGCTCTATGATTTGAGTGAGGTTTTTGGCCATACGGATGCCATGCGCTGGCTGAGCCGCAGTCTACATCACCTTGAGAGGCTGGAGCATTATCGCAATGAGGTGGCTGCCCTGCTGCCTGCGTCCAGACCGGTGCCTGAGTAAGCCCGTTTTTCAAAAGAAAAGAGGGCGTCTCCGCCCTCTTCCAACATGTCCTAGATCCCGCCAAAGGCGGTATGCTTTACAGGCTAGCCTGCAGGGCTGCGACGACAGCGTCGCCCATTTCGCTGGTCGAGATCGGGTCAACACCGTCTTCGCCAAGCAGATCTGCAGTGCGTGCACCATCCGAGAGGACCTTCTCGATTGCTTTTTCCAGGCGGTCGGCCTCGGAACCCATGTCAAAGCTGTAGCGCAGGGCCATAGCAAAGCTGAGGATACAGGCGATTGGGTTTGCCTTGCCCTGGCCGGTAATGTCGGGGGCCGAGCCATGGACGGGTTCGTACATCGCCTTGGGGCGACCATTGGCCATTGGCGCACCAAGGCTGGCCGAGGGCAACATGCCCAAGCTGCCGGTCAGCATCGCGGCGCAGTCGGACAGGATATCGCCAAACAGATTGTCGGTCAGGATGACGTCGAATTGCTTGGGCGCGCGGACCAGTTGCATGGCGCCATTGTCGGCATACATATGGCTGAGCTCAACCTCAGGGTAATCCTTGCCTACTCGGGTGGCAACTTCACGCCACAGGATGCCGCTCTCCATCACATTGGCCTTCTCCATCGAGCAGACCTTTTTGTTTCGGCGCATTGCCAGTTCAAAGGCAGAACGCGCGGCGCGTTCGATCTCAGACTCGGTATAGCGCTGGGTGTTGATGCCGACGCGCTCATTGCCCTCTTCAAAGATGCCGCGAGGCTCGCCAAAATAGACGCCCGAGGTCAGCTCGCGCAGGATCATGATGTCGAGACCAGCAACAATGTCGCGTTTCAGCGAGGAGAAATCCGCCAGAGCGTCAAAGCACTGCGCCGGACGCAGATTGGCATAGAGATCCATTTCTT
>CAJXIL010000133.1 GCA_913054455.1 uncultured Roseobacter sp. | reverse complement strand
AAAGGCCAACCATGCACTAACTTTCAATTTGGACCACTCAAGTGGGGCTGTTCACCTTTACAGAGCTTCGGCAAGGTCGCTTGTCCCAAGGGAGACCTTCACGTGTGTGCCGATTCTTACCGATTTGAACGCGCCGTCTATTGGAATGGAGACGAGCTGGCCTTTGACGGCTTTGGCGAGGTCAGCCGGTGGGGCGACTCGCAGGTAATACCTGTTTCCGATGAGCGTTGGTCGCGGCATTCTTAGACCCATGATGTACCACCTTCATGTACTAGAGAGGTGGAGCTTTTCTGTTAGATTACAGACTATTTGAAATTTCAAGGGGTTAACCTGGTGCTGCTGGAGAGAATCGAACTCTCGACCTCTCCCTTACCAAGGGAGTGCTCTACCTCTGAGCTACAGCAGCGCCGGTGAAGGGGCTTTTAGGGATAAACCTAGTAGGGCGCAAGAGCTTCTGGACGGTTTTTTCTCACTAAGTTACAGAAGGTCTATGGCAGAGAAAAAAACGCAGAAACCGAGCCAGGCTGCCTCTCAGCGTGAGGATCGGCTAAAAGCCTCGTTGAAGGCCAATATGGCGCGTCGCAAGGCGCAGGCAAAGGCGCGCGCCCAGAAACAAGAGACAACGACCGAAGAGTCGGAAAGGTAGAGGCAGATGGATTCGATTTTGGTGAAAGGGAACGGCCCCCTGAAAGGTCAAATACCTATTGCGGGGGCAAAAAACGCGTGCCTCGCCCTGATGCCTGCGACCCTGCTCAGTGAAGAGCCGCTGACACTGACCAATGCGCCACGGCTCAGCGATATCAAAACAATGACCGAGCTGCTGCAATCCCTGGGGGCCGAGGTTTCGAGCCTGCAGGATGGTCAGGTTCAGGCCCTGTCGAGCCACAACATCGACAATCACGTTGCCGACTATGAAATCGTGCGCAAGATGCGGGCTTCTAACCTTGTACTGGGTCCGATGCTGGCTCGCCTGGGGCAGGCTGTGGTCTCGCTGCCAGGAGGCTGTGCCATTGGCGCCCGCCCGATGGATTTGCATATTCATGGGCTTGAGGCCTTGGGCGCTGAGATCGAGTTGAAAGACGGCTATCTTCACGCCAAGGCCCCACGTGGGCTAAAAGGCGCTGTGATTGAGCTCAACTTTGCCTCCGTTGGCGCCACTGAAAACATCATGATGGCGGCCACCCTTGCCAAGGGAACCACGGTAATTAAGAACGCCGCACGTGAGCCCGAGATTGTTGATCTGGCAGAGTGCCTCAAAAAGATGGGCGCTCATATCGAAGGCGCTGGCACGTCCGATATCACAATCGAGGGTGTAGACCGATTGCATGGCGCCACACATCCGGTTGTCACCGATCGAATTGAATTAGGTACCTATATGCTGGCCCCTGTAATCGCAGGCGGCGAGGTAGAACTGCTGGGGGGGCGTCTCGATCTGGTTGGCGCATTCGTCGAAAAGCTGGACGAGGCAGGTGTTGACGTCACCGAAACCAAAGCAGGGCTGAAGGTCAAGCGTCGCGGAGATCGCGTCAAAGCGGTCAATGTGACCACGGAACCTTTCCCTGGCTTCCCCACCGATCTGCAGGCTCAGATGATGGCGCTGATGTGTACGGCAGATGGAACCAGTGTTCTGGAAGAAAAAATCTTTGAAAACCGTTTTATGCATGCGCCTGAGCTGATCCGCATGGGCGCCAAAATCGATGTACAGGGCGGGCATGCCACCGTGACAGGCGTTGATCGCCTGAAGGGCGCGCCGGTTATGGCGACTGACCTGCGGGCTTCGGTTTCTTTGATCCTTGCCGGGCTCGCGGCCGAGGGTGAGACTATCGTTAATCGGGTCTATCATCTGGATCGGGGCTATGAGCAGGTTGTGCGCAAATTCTCAGGCGTTGGGGCTCAGATCGAACGTATTAAGGGGAGCTGACGGATGTCGGATGCGAGCTTTCATGATGGGCGCGAGGCGCCGCTGAACCTTGGCGCGCTCGAGGCCGAGGATCTCCAGGTGATTTCAACCCTGGTGCAGGATGCAGTCTTTCCTATCCATGAAATGAGTTGGCGTTCCAAGGAGCGCCGCTTTGCCCTTTTGCTCAACCGGTTCCGCTGGGAGGATCTATCCAGCGCTGAAAAACGCGGTCGCCCCTTTGAACGGGTTCAGTCTCTTTTGGTCATCGATACCGTTTTGGGGGTTGCCTCCCAGGGGGTAGACCGCAGTGACAAGGATATGGTGCTGTCCCTGCTCTCTGTGCATTTTGAACCCGGTGAGGAGGGGGCCGGCCATGTGTTGTTGACCCTTGCAGGGGATGGCAGCATCCGTTTGGCGGTAGAGGCGCTGGACGTCAGCCTGCGCGATGTGACCCGTCCCTATCTTGCTCCGTCAAAGCAGGCACCTGACCACGGCGCTTAGAGAGAACCAGAAGGCCGAGATGCGCGGTCAAAGCGCAGATTGCGCGGCGGGGGGATGCGGGTCGGCGTATTACCCGCTCTTCAAAATGCAAACTGTTGCAGCTGTGCCGTAATGCTTGTCGCTGGCCCTTAGGGGCGATATGTCGGCTCTAACAGCCAGAGAGAGCCGACATGCCCGTTTTTCTAGACACATCTGATGCAGATTTTGAAACCGCCTTTGCTGGGCTGCTCAATGCCAAGCGTGAGGATAGCCCGGATGTCGATGCTACAGTCGCCGCAATCATCGCTGATGTGCGGACTCGCGGTGACGACGCGGTGCTTGAGCTCACCGCCAAATTTGATCGCTTGGACCTAACAGCGGACCAAATGGCAATATCCGAAGCCGAAGTGGATGCTGCAATTGCGACGGTTTCATCCGAAGAACGCGCCGCGCTTGAATTGGCAGCTGAACGTATCCGCGCCTATCACGCGCGACAATTGCCGGAGGATGCGCAGTGGGAGGATGCCACTGGCGCGACACTGGGCTGGCGCTGGTCACCGGTTTCTGCGGCAGGGCTCTATGTGCCCGGCGGGCTTGCCTCCTATCCCTCCTCGGTGTTGATGAACGCGATTCCAGCGCAGGTGGCAGGAGTTGAACGCCTTGCAATCACCGTCCCCGCACCAGACGGAGTGCTGAACCCGCTGGTCCTGCTCGCAGCGCGACTGTCGGGCGTTACAGAAATCTACCGCATCGGCGGTGCCCAGGCGATAGCCGCGCTAGCCTATGGGACCCAGACCATCGCCCCGGTAGATAAGATCACCGGTCCTGGAAATGCCTTTGTCGCCGCCGCCAAACGACGGGTGTTTGGCAAGGTTGGCATCGATATGATCGCGGGTCCCTCTGAAATTCTGGTCATCGCGGACAACAACAATACTCCAGACTGGATCGCGCTGGACCTGATGAGCCAGGCAGAACACGATGAGAGTGCTCAATCGTTGCTGATCACAGATGATGCAGAGTTTGGTCGCGCGGTTGCAAAGGCCGTTGAGGCACGCCTGCAAACTCTAGAGCGTCGCGAAATAGCCGGGGCGAGCTGGCGTGATTTTGGTGCCATAATCACTGTGCGCGATCTGGATGAGGCGGCTGCTCTTTCAAACCGAATTGCGCCGGAGCATCTGGAACTTTGTGTTGCTGATCCGAAAGCGCTAAGCTTGAAAACCGTCCATGCGGGGGCGATTTTTCTAGGTCAGTACACGCCAGAAGCCATTGGTGATTACGTTGGCGGGCCTAACCATGTGTTGCCAACGGCGCGATCAGCCCGTTTCTCGTCAGGGCTTTCAGTGATGGACTTCGTTAAGCGCACCACGCTGAGCCAAATGTCCCCTGCCGCGCTGCGCAAAATAGGTCCTGCCGCTGAGGTTCTTGCAAAAAGTGAAAGGCTGGAGGCGCACGGCCTTTCGGTGACTGCCCGGCTTCAGGCGTTCAATGAAGATTAGGGGCTCTGCCTCTCTTGGCGCGGTCATCGGTGCCCTTGCCAGTAGCGCAAGTGGGAATTTTCCCAGCGTCATTTGCTCCTAAATATCCTCGCCGAAGGCCAAGAACCATTTTTACGCCGAGTTTTCGTAGGGTTCACTGCGGCTTTTTGCTGTACAGGTGTTTATTCTGATGACTGTCTATTTGCCCCAGCTCTTGTGATGGATTAGAGAGATTGGTGAACCGCTTTTTCGACAGAGACCAAAGCCCATGAGCCGCATCAGCCAAATTGAGTTGGACGACCGCAACCTGCCACCGCCTACTGCGGAAATTGAGCAGGAGCGTAAGGTGGCAATTTTTGACCTGATAGAAGAAAATAGCTTTTCTTTACCGGAACGTGACGACCGCCCGGCTGTTGACGGCCCCTATCATTTGGGTCTCGCGATTCGCGAAAAACGCCTAGTGTTTGATCTGCAGACTGAAACCGGACAGAAGGCTGCAGAGTTTCATTTGTCGCTCTCACCTTTTCGGCAAGTGGTGAAAGACTATTATCAGATCTGCGAGAGTTATTTCTCGGCCGTTAAAACCCTACCGCCTAGCCAAATCGAGACCATTGATATGGCGCGGCGTGGTATTCACAATGAAGGCAGCCGCGTTTTACAAGAGCGTCTAGAGGGAAAGGCGGAGGTCGATACCGACACGGCGCGCCGTCTCTTTACGCTCATTTGTGTGCTGCATTTTGGGGGCTGATGCGTGAGCGAGTTGCCGCAGTCTGTTTTGTTCTGCTGTGACCATAACGCGGTCCGCTCACCCATGGCTGAGGGGATCATGAAGAAATTCTATGGCACCGGCACCTATGTTCAGTCTGTGGGCGTCAAGAATGACTTGGAAATCGATGGGTTTTGCATTGCGGTCTGCCAGGAAGTCGATGTCGAACTGTCACGCCATCGGTCGCGGTCCTTCGACGAAATGGAACAATGGGGCGATGATCTTTCTTCGTTTGACCTCGTCATTGCTCTGTCACCTGCCAGCCAGAGGCGCGCGCTGGAACTGACGCGTGTCTTTCATCTGGACGTCGAATATTGGCCGATCATGGATCCAACAGGGCTAGGCGAGACGCGCGAAGCTAAACTGGACAGCTATCGGCAGACCCGCGATCAGATTATCCAACAGCTCACAGCGCGCTGGGGAGAAGCTACGGAGATCACATGACCAAGACCCTTGCCCGCTATTTTGAAGCTTTCAATGCTGGCGATACCGAAGCCATGCTGGACTGCCTGTGCGAGGATGTCGCGCATCACGTCAATGAGGGTGAGATTCGCCTGGGTAAGGATCGGTTCGCGGAGTTCTGCGCTCATATGAGTCGCTGCTACAAAGAAGAACTTACGGATATTGTTCTGTTTGGCAGCGAAGATGGGTCGCGTGCGGCGGCGGAGTTCATCGTCAACGGAACCTATCTGGAAACCGATGACGGGCTGCCAGAGGCCATAGGGCAGAGCTATCGTCTGCCTGGTGGATCATTTTTTGAGTTGCAGGACGGGAAGATCAAGCGGGTGACCACCTATTACAATCTGGCCGACTGGATGGCACAGGTTTCTGAAAAATCGAGCAGAGCCTGAGAGCATCGTGAATTCTGTTCGTCTTGAGATTTTGACAGGGCCTGCGCTGGATGCTGCTTTACCAGCCCTTGCGCGGCTTCGGATCAAAGTGTTTCGTGATTGGCCTTACCTCTATGATGGCGACCTGGCCTATGAGGAGGCCTATCTACAGAGGTACCGAAATAGCAAGGATGCAATTGTGGTCGGGGCCTTTGATGGTGACAGGCTGGTTGGGGCTTCCACAGGAACCCCACTGGTTGACCATGCCGAGGATTTTGCAGTGGCTTTTGCGGGCAGTGAAATCGATCTGAACACTGTCTTCTACTGCGCCGAATCAGTTCTGTTGCCGGCCTATCGAGGGTTGGGTTTGGGACATGGGTTCTTTGATGCTCGTGAAGGGTATGCCCATGACCGGGGGTATCTCCTTTCGGCCTTCTGTAGCGTGTTGCGATCACAGAGCCACCCCATGAGAGAAAAAGCCTACGCGCCCCTGGATCCATTTTGGCGCAAGCGGGGCTATGCGCCGCTACAGGGAATTGTTGCACAGTTTTCCTGGAAAGATATCGGTTCTTCCTGTGCAACAGATAAGCCGTTGCAATTTTGGGCGCGGGATCTGCCTCCTCCCTCTTAAGGCTGGAAGATATCATTAGGAGGAGTTGCCATTCTTTCTGTGGTCTGGCCTGTTGTGGAAAAGCCAAGTTGACTGAGGATAAACCCACATGAAAATTGCTACCGCCGCCTACTCGCTTGATTGGCTTGAAAGCTGGGCGCAGTATGAAGACAAACTGGCGGCCTGGGTGGCTGATGCCGCAGGGCAGGGGGCTGATCTGTTGGTATTCCCTGAATATGGCGCCATGGAGCTGTCCACTTTGGACGGGGCAGATGTGGCGGCGGATTTGCAGGCCTCTATCACTGCCGTATCGGGGCGCATGGAAGAGGCCGCAGCGCTGCATCAAAAACTCGCGGCAGAATATAATGTATATATTCTGGGGGCTTCGGCCCCGGTACAGGCCGGGTTTGACCTACCGGTTAACCGGGCCGAATTTTACAGCCCCTGCGGTGCGCGGGATCATCAGGACAAGCAGATCATGACCATGTTTGAGCGTGATCCCTGGCAGATTGGGGCCGGTGGGCCGCTGAAACTGTTTGATACGGAACTGGGCAAGATCGGCGTATTGATCTGTTATGACAGTGAGTTCCCCCTGCTGGGGAGGGCACTGAGTGAGGCAGATATCCTCTTGGTTCCCTCCTGTACTGAGGCTCTTGCGGGCTATTGGCGGGTCCGCATAGGGGCAATGTCGCGGGCGCTTGAGGGGCAATGCGTGACGGCGCAGTCCTCAATCGTCGGTGCAGCGCCCTGGTCCACTTCGGTGGAGCTCAATGTCGGCACGGGAGGCATTTTTGGACCACCCGATACCGGCTTCCCTGCAACGGGGGTTTTGGCAGAAGGGGTGATCGGTCAGCCGGGCTGGACACTGGCGGAGGTCGATCTGAAAACCATCGCAGATGTGCGTGCAAGTGGGGTGGTGCGCAATCGCAGCCATTGGCCAGAGCAGGACCAGAGGATAAAAACCTCTAGAATCCTTCTGAAGCGATGATTGCGCCCTTGAAATATTGGGAGAATAGGCTCATTTAGTGCCAGTTCCCGCAGCTAGGCGGGGTAATGTGAAGATGGAGACAACATGGCCAAGGAAGATACGCTCGAATTTCCCGGTGTCGTGAAGGAACTCCTGCCTAATGCGACGTTTCGGGTCGAGCTGGAAAACGGCCATGAGATCATCGCACATACGGCAGGAAAGATGCGCAAGAACCGCATCCGTGTTCTGGCTGGCGACCGGGTACAGGTGGAAATGACCCCCTATGACCTGACGAAAGGTCGGATCAACTACCGCTTTAAGTAAGCAGTTGATTCGCCCATTGAACCAAAGCCCGGCCATTGTGCCGGGCTTTTGTGTGTGCGGCCCTGTGGGCCGCTGCCTCCGGCGGGAATATTTGTGGAAAGATGAAGCTGGGGGCTGCTCTTTCCTGTTGGGTCTTTCCCCTTTATGACGGGGTGAAATGGAGAAGGGGCCAGGCTGATGGCATTTATTCTGGGATCAGGTAGCCCGCGACGGCTGGAGCTTTTGGCGCAGCTTGGCATCAAGCCCGACCATGTGCGCCCGCCTGACATTGATGAGACCCCGTTGGTCGGGGAGCTGCCGCGTGCCTATTGCACTCGGGTGACCCGTGAAAAAGTTGAAGCGGTGCCTTCTGACGCAGGTGATGTGGTGCTCTGTGCTGATACCACCGTTGCCCTGGGTCGCCGCATTCTGGGAAAACCATCAGATGTCGGCGAAGCCGCTGAGTTTTTGCTGGCTCTCGCAGGGCGTCGGCATCAGGTGATTACTGCGGTGGCCGTGCGGCGAGGTACGCAGCTATGGCAACGGTCGGTGGTGAGCAAAGTCAAAATGAAGCGACTGTCCGACGCAGAGTTGAACGCCTATCTCGCCAGCAACGACTGGCACGGCAAGGCGGGCGGATACGGCATTCAGGGCGCAGCAGGCGCCTTTATTCCCTGGATCAGCGGATCATTTACTGGAATCGTTGGTCTACCATTGGCTGAGACCGCAAATATGCTGCAGGCCGCTGGCTGCAAGCTTTATAAGGAGGCCGCCGCATGAAGGGCCGCTCAATCATTCTGGACCACATTCAAGGCCGCGAAGCCGCTGCCCTTCTGGTGGATGGCAGGCTTGATGATTTCTTCATCGATGGCGATGCGCCGCTACCGGGAACCATCTATCGCGCCCGGGCTGACCGCCCTGTAAAGGGCCAGGGTGGTATGTTCCTCTCTACCCCCGATGGACCCGCCTTTTTGCGACAGGTTAAAGGCTTGGCGCCTGGACAAATGCTACTGGTGCAGGTCACCGGTTATGCGGAACCAGGTAAGGCCATTCCCGTGACCCAGAAACTGCTGTTCAAAAGCCGTTATGCTATAGCGACACCAGGGGCGCCGGGGCTCAATATTTCCCGCGCCATTCGCGATGAGGATGAGCGCGACAGGCTGTTAGAGATCGCGCATGGTGCACTGGAAGGCGCAAATTATGGTATGATCCTGCGCTCAGCCTGTGCCGGTGCTGATGCGGAAGAGGTTGCAGAAGATATTGAGGCCATGGCGGATCTGGCATCGCAAGTGCTTGCGGATGCTGAGGGGTACATGGAAGTGCTGACCGAAGGTGACGGCCCCCATCTGAGGGCTTGGCGAGAGTGGTCGGACCCTGCGGAGGTGTTTCGGGAGGCCGGAGATTTTGAACATCACGGCGTGCTCGATGCGCTGGAGATCACATGCACCATTCGCGAGCCGCTTACCGGTGGGGCTCATCTGTTTATCGAACCAACGCGGGCTCTGGTGGCTGTAGATGTGAACACTGGCAGCGATACCTCTCTCGCGGCTGGAACCAAGGCCAATATCGCCTGTGCAAAACTCCTGCCCCGGGCTCTACGCCTGCGTGGTCTTGCTGGACAGATTGTGATCGATGTCGCCCCAATGCCTAAGAAAGACCGCAGCACCTTTGAGAGCGCCCTACGCGGCGCGCTCCGCGCCGATAGTGAAGAGACAACTATGGTGGGGTGGACCAATCTGGGAAATTTTGAGTTGCAGCGTAAACGGTCTCGTGTGGTGCTGTCGGAGCTGTTGAGATGAGTTGCCCGATCTGTGGAGCGGAAACCGAAAAAGCGCATCGTCCTTTTTGCTCGAAACGCTGCGCAGATCTAGATTTGGCCAAGTGGCTGAATGGCAGTTATGCCATCCCCAGCGATGACCCAGAAGATATTGAAAACGCACTGAAAGAGGTCGAGGGTGCGGGGATTTCGCCTGCAAGTGACCTTCCAACCCGGCATTAACGTTTTTCTTTAAAAAACCCTCTGGACACCATCGCATGGACGTCATAGAAGGCCCCCACCCAAGGTGAACAGCCTTTCCCGTGCCCGGGTAGCTCAGGGGTAGAGCAGTGGATTGAAAATCCTCGTGTCGGTGGTTCGATTCCGCCCCCGGGCACCACTAAATCACTGAAGTAGTTGATTTATTTTCGGTAGCAGTTCTATGTATATCCAGCTAACAATAGTTGCGTAGTGTTACGTAGCTAGGCTGTTCGACATGGCGGAATCAAAGAGCGCATTTAAGAGCTTCAAGAAGATTCGAAAAGGCTTAGCCATCTTCAAGAATGGTCACAGCAAATTCTGGACACTTCGACTTTGGGACCCGCTAGCCAAGCGATACGTACAGAGATCTACAAAAGAGACCGTTCAACTTGAGGCCCATAAAGTCGCTGTAGAGTTCGCAGATAACTACAAGAGCGCTGGGCACTCTCTTCACGCCGCCAAGAAAGCCACAAGCTTCGAGCACTACGCAAAGCAGTTGATCACCATACAAACTCTGAAGGGCGGGAAGTGGTCCGGTGGAGATGCAAAATTGTTGAACCGGTCAGATGACGGTCTGATTTCATATTTTGGCAAGTGGGATGTGAGCAAGATCAATACGGGATCGGTTCGTGACTATCTGCTTGGCCTTGACGTCAACAGGGGCAAGCCGCTGGCTGAAAGCACCAAGGCTAAGCACACAATTATCATTCGCAAAGTTCTGACGTTGGCCGTTGAGGATGGTGTGCTCAATGTGCTGCCAGTAATGCCAAAGCAAAAGACGGTAGATACGCCTCGAGTTGCGTTTACCGATGATGAATTTGAACGTCTTATGCGGGCTGGTGATGAATGTGTGCAGCGAGGTGACGTTGTTCGGGGTGTTCAAATCCGCAATCACCATCTCAGAATGTTCAGGTTTGTAGTGTACAGTTTTTTGCGACCAACAGAACGCGAACTCTTTGGGCTGAAACATAATGTCAACGGCGGCGTAACAGCCGGCCAGCGGGGCGGAGCAAAAGTCGTCCAGTTG
>CAJXIL010000132.1 GCA_913054455.1 uncultured Roseobacter sp. | reverse complement strand
TTGAGGTATCAAGGCCACCGGAATAGGCCAGCACAACTTTCTTGGGCGCGGACATAGAATTTCCTCTCAGTCAGATCGACAGGGCGATAGCGGGTTTCCGACGTGAGGGCAAGGTTTACTGGGGTTTTCCTTTGAGCGACGCGCGTATAGGGAGAATTGGAACAGATAGAACAATTTGGACCTTAGCTATGAAATTGGGTGCAGCTCTCTTCCTTCATTCCGCAATGATGGTTGTCAGGAATTTTCTGCCAGCGATCAGAATCTTCTTCGGGCCAGGACTGATTATTGCAGCGCTGCTGTTTGCTTTTACCCATGTGATGGACAGTGCGGGGCTTGGAGCCGTGGATAGCGTTCTAGATGGTGAGGGGCTGGGTGGGATTGGCTTAAACCTCGTGCTAATCTTTGGATTTTTAGCGGTTTGCTTCACTATCGCCATATGGGCAATTGTTGCCTGGCATCGTTTTGTTTTGCTCGAAGAGAGACCGGGCCTCTTTCTTCCAAAACTAAGGCTTGCAAATGTTGGGCGATATTTCCTGGGTTCTTTGAAATTGACGGGCGTGTTTTTCCTTATTTCGTTGCCTGTTTTGGTGCTACTCCTCGGTTTTGCACAAGTTCTAGACCCGAGGGGCCTAGTTCTGTTTGAGTTACTGGCGACGACATTTATTTACGTAGTATTGATGCGTTTTGCGATCATTTTGCCTGCGGCAGCCTTAAACCAAAGCATCACACTGGGCGAGGCGTTCGAGGCTACAAAGGGGCATTCTTTCAGTTTGCTTGTTCTGGTGATTTGCGGCTTCGGACTGCAGTCTTCCGCAGAGTATCTGATTGACCTTCTAGCTGAGGGCACAAGCCTTTATCAGGTTGGATTGATGGTGTTTTCGTTCTTTTTTTACATGTTTCAGATCAGTATTTTGACGACGCTATATGGGCATTTTGTCGAAGGACGACCTGTCACCTAGTCTGAACTTTGCGCAGGCAGGTGGATGACCGTAAACCGAGAATCTTCTGTATGTTTTGACTCGGTACCCCTGCTTCGCAGAGGGTTGCGAATTGCAACTTTGGCTCGGCGACCTGCCCAGACCAGCAAAAGCAACCTGGGACTTGTCGAGCAGCCTTTTCCTTTGTTGCGCACTCGCATAGCGTGCGACATAAAGCGCAGTTTTGTGATGGAGAGAATTTAGATGAAGTCTTGGTCGATTTTTGCCCATTCCTTTGGGATGGTGTTTCGCAACCTGAAACAAGCCTTGCAGATCGGGCTGGTGCCTGTGGTGATTGCTTTTGTCGGTGTCCTTGCTGCGCTTTCATATATCGGAGTGTCTGTTTCTGTCCTTCAAGATGAGCAGGCCCTCGGTCTGTTGCTTGCCAATAGTTGGATGGTTTTCCTCGCTATCTGGGTGTTTATAATGGTCATGATGCTATGGATCGTGACCTCCTGGCACCGCTTTGTGCTGCTGGAAGAATACCCACAGGGATGGGTGCCGCCGTTTCGGTTTGATCGTATTCTCTCCTATATCGGGCATGCCATTATGCTTGGGCTTTTGATGCTGCTTGCGATGATACCAGGTGCGATGATTATGATAGCCATTGGCGGGATGTCGCAGATCCTTGGAGTTCTCACTACCTCCATCTGGGTCGGGGTCATTTTAGTAGGGATGTATCGCCTGTTGCCCATCCTTCCTGCCGCCGCAATAGGTAAGCCGTTGAAACTAAAAGAGGCATGGGAAGCAACCACAGGTGAAACCTGGACCATTATTGGGCTTTTGGTCATAGGTTTCTTGTTTCAACTGTTGCTTAACATCATGGCGGCTCTGTTTGTGCTGGTGCCAATCATTGGGCCGATTGTTCTCTATACGGTGTTGTTGGTCATGTCTTTGGTCAACGTCAGCATCCTCACCACACTTTACGGCCACTACATCGAAGGTCGCCCGATCTAACAGAGCCCCGTTGGTATTCTTAAGTATGCTTTGATCCTGCCCTCTTGCCTTGGGGGCGGGGTTACGCCACTCAAGGGCTATGACTGATTTCATGACCCAGGCCCGCGCGGCCGAGGCGGCGATGCGCGATGTCTTCCCGCCCACGCCGCTACAGAAAAACGCCCACCTGTCCGAACGGTTCGGCGCGGATATCTACCTCAAGCGTGAGGATCTGAGCCCGGTCCGGTCTTATAAAATTCGCGGTGCCTTTAATGCTATGCGCAAGCAAACAGGCAAGGACCTGTTTGTCTGCGCCTCGGCTGGCAATCACGCCCAGGGCGTGGCCTTTATGTGTAAACACATGGGCGTCAAAGGCGTGATCTTTATGCCAGTGACCACGCCGCAGCAGAAGATCCAGAAAACGCGAATCTTTGGCGGAGACAATGTCGAGATCCACCTGGTGGGCGACTATTTTGACGACACCCTGGCGGCGGCTCAGGAGTGGTGCGCCCGCGAGGGCGGGCATTTTCTGTCCCCCTTTGACGATGCCGACGTGATCGAAGGCCAAAGCTCTATCGCGGTGGAGATCGAGGCTCAGTTGGGCCGCGCGCCTGAACATGTCATCTTGCCTGTCGGCGGCGGCGGCATGTCGGCCGGGGTGACCAGCTGGTTTGGCGATCGGGTGCATAGTCTTTATGTGGAACCCGCCGGTGGGGCCTGTTTGCGGGCGGCGCTAAAGGCAGGGCGCCCGGTGTCCCTGGATAAGGTGGATACCTTTGTTGATGGCGCAGCGGTTGGACGACTGGGGCAGCGCCCTTTTGAGGTTCTAAAAGATGTGCCATTGCCAGATGTGATTGCGCTGCCCGAGGACCGGGTCTGCGCCACCATGATCGAGATGCTGAATGTTGAGGGAATCGTTCTGGAACCAGCAGGAGCTTTGGCGGTCGAGGCGCTGGGCGACCTGCGCACATGGATTCGCGGCAAGACGGTTGTCTGCGTCACATCTGGCGGAAACTTTGACTTTGAACGCCTTCCAGAGGTCAAAGAACGGGCACAGCGATATTCTGGCGTAAAAAAGTATTTCCTATTGCGGCTGCCGCAACGGCCCGGCGCCTTGAAGGAGTTCCTTGGCATTCTTGGACCTGAGGATGACATTGCCCGATTTGAGTATCTGAAAAAGTCAGCGCGCAACTTTGGGTCGGTGCTGATTGGCATCGAAACCAAGCGGCCAGAGAATTTTTCTGACTTTTTTGCGCGGCTGGATGCCGCAGGCATGGCCTACACGGATATCACCAATGATGAGACCCTGGCGCAGTTCTTGATCTAGAGTTCTACGTTGATGTGGTGGCAGATCAGGACGGGCTGGCGGGGATCATTTTGCTAGCAGCTCACTAAATATCTTGGTCATGATCCTTGACGGTCAATCGGTCAGGCCACTGCCATCCTACGGGGAGCCCGAACCTATCAAGTTTACCTTAGTATTTGAAAAACATGAATATTTCAAAATTCGAAAGAGTTAATCCAGTTTGGGCAGGTCCGCGAGGAAACTCTGTTTTGAGGCTTCGAACATATCCAAAATCGCGGGGAGGTCGACCTGGGCGGCACCTCCTTCGGCAGATTGGCGCTCGCCATTCAGGCAGAGCTTTGAGAAGCTATCAAACCCAAGATTCAGCGCGCATCCCTTGAGGAAATGCAGGTCCTGTTCAAGCCGACTGCGATCATCGCCACGAAGTTTTTCAATAATTTCTTCGACTTCTTCCAGGAAAAGTTCCACAACTTCGCCGAAGTCGTCTGGCCCGATTTCGTCTTTCAGCTCTTTTACTCGAGGCCAGTCAATCATGGTCCTGTTCCTATTTGCCTTCAGTTTGAGTGAGACTCATAGGTTGTATGTAGTAAATTTATGGTGAAAAACGGGGCGCGAGACAATTTGCAATATTCATATCCTATTAAAGGTCTGCCCTGATAGTGACAGCAGATAAGCGACCATATTGTAAGAGGTGCCAAGGGTGCTGCCAGACAGTTCACCGGACAAAGAGGAACACGCTATGAGCGGGTCGATCAGCCGTGTGTTGGTTGTCGACGATAGTCGTTTGCAGCGTCGTATTCTGGTGGCTTCTCTGCAGAAGTGGGGTTTTGATGTTGTTGAGGCGGAAAGTGGCGAAGCGGCTATGGAAATATGCCGCAAGGATCCACCCGATTTGATTCTCAGCGATTGGATGATGCCGGGGATGAATGGTCTGGAGTTTTGCCAAGCCTTTCGCGAGCAGTCCAAAGATAACTATGCCTACTTTATCCTGTTGACCTCGAAAAGTGAGAAGAACGAGGTGGCGGAAGGCCTGGATGCAGGGGCTGATGATTTCCTGACCAAACCTGTCAGTTCGGATGAGCTGCGAGCGCGGATCTCAGCCGGGGAACGCATCCTAAAAATGCAGCGCGAGCTGTCAGAGAAAAACCGGATCGTTTCAGATACTCTGGACGAGTTGCAGAACGTTTACGACGCCATCGACAAGGATCTTATCCAGGCGCGTAAGATTCAGGAATCCTTGGTACCTGAACTCTCAAAGCAGTTTGGGTCGTCCACCGTCAGCCTGCTGCTAAAACCCTGCGGCCATATCGGTGGCGATCTGGTCGGCATGTTCTGCCCCGGCGTGAACCGAATCGGGTTCTATTCGATTGATGTCTCCGGGCATGGTATTACCTCCGCAATGATGACCGCCCGTTTGGGCGGCTACCTGTCTTCGACCTATTTTGATCAGAATGTCGGGATGGAGCAGCGGTTCAAACGGTTCTACGCGCTTCGCCAACCTGATGAGGTGGCGCGTTTGTTGAACGCTCGTCTGATTGCGGACACCGGCATCGAAGAATATTTCACCATGGCCTATTGCATCGTGGATCTGCGCAGCGGTTTGCTAAAGATGGTTCAGGCTGGGCATCCACATCCGCTGCTGCTGCGGCGCGATGGCACGACAGAGTTTCTGGGCAAAGGTGGGGTTCCCATCGGGCTGGTGCCGGACATCAGTTATAGTCAGGAAGAAGTCATTCTCGAAAAGGGTGATAGGCTGTTGCTGTATTCTGATGGTTTTACCGAGGCCCGGCTGGAGAACGGTGAGATGCTGGAAGTCGAGGGTTTGCTCGATCTTATCGGCAAATGCGATACGCGGCAGAGCGGCAAAGAATTCCTGGATGACCTTTACTGGAATCTCACACAGATCATGTCGCAAGAGCATGGGCTTGAGGATGACGTATCGGCAACCCTGTTTGAATACGAAGGCCCCTGACACCCGTTGTGAGGGTGCCCATGCTGGGTTGTCTTCTGGAGTAGGCCTCGGGGGGCTCCCGCCAATCGTCAGATCATCAGAGATAATCCGCTCTTGTTGGGCCCGGCAGACCGCTTTCGCGGTCTGCGGTTGCGCCTGATGCTGAGGGTTACCGCAGATAGGTCTAACCACGCTCTGATTTAGGTGAGGGAAAAGAACAGCTTTGCAAAATGACGGTCCCCCGCATTGCCGAGTTGATGCATGGCTTCGCTGGGGGCCATCCAGAGTGCTTGGTGGTCGGCTTCCAATGGGGGGCCAATTTTGCGCAGTGGGCGGGCCAGATAGATATGGCACAGCTTCTCCGCCCAGAGATCGTATTCCGGCATAAAGGTATAGCGGCGAAACGCTCCGAGCCGCCTGGGGGCAGCGATTGACCATCCGGTCTCCTCAAAGACCTCGCGGTGTAGGGCGGGAAGAGGGGACTCGCCGGGATCAATGCCGCCGCCAGGGAGCTGAATATCTGGCTGTGGGTCCAGCTGGCAGGTCAGCAAGAGCCGACCATTGTGTGGCAAAATTGCATAGGCGCCGGGGCGCATGCGATACCTTTGATTCTGCCGCGGCACCTCGCCAAATCGCCTGATCATCTGCGCCCCCTTCACTCTATCGTGGAAAACCCTATATAGGCTCGATATGCCAATCATCGGCGCTTAATGAAACCCCCATGACCGTTGGATCAAAAATGACTCTTGGATCAAAAATCGCATGGGACGATACCGTCCTGCCTTTTCAGCTTGATGCTTCCGATATGCGGGGCCGTGTGGTGCGGCTTGATTCGGCGCTGGATGGTATCTTGAAGCAGCACAACTATCCGCCCCAGGTCGAGGCCCTGGTGGCCGAGATGGCCCTGTTGACGGCAATGATCGGGCAGACGATCAAACTGCGTTGGAAACTGTCACTGCAAGTCCAGTCCAAAGGCCCGGTGCGGATGATTGCCACTGATTATTACGCGCCCGAGAGCGAGGGCGAACCGGCCCGGATCCGCGCCTATGCCAGCTATGATGCCGATCGCCTGACGCCAGGCGCACCTTTTGATCAGGTGGGTGAAGGCTATATGGCCGTGATGATCAACCAGGGTGAGGGCACCCAACCCTACCAGGGGATCGCGGCTTTGGACGGCGAATCGTTGGCGGCCTGTGCTGGCGCCTATTTTGCTCAGTCTGAACAGTTGCCGACGACCTTTACCCTGACCTATGGGAAATCCTCCGCCCCCGGAGTCGCCGAACACTGGCGCGCTGGCGGCGTGATGTTGCAGCATATGCCCAAGGCTTCGCCCTTTGTGGCTTCGGACGCCGAGGGCAGCGGCGCTACGTTGCAGGCTGCGGACCTTGTTGAAGGTGAGGCAGAAGAAAACTGGAATCGGGTCAACACCCTGCTAAGCACGGTTGAGGAACTGGAACTGATTGGCCCGTCGGTCACTCCGACTGAGCTGTTGCTGCGGCTGTTCCACGAGGAACAGCCAAGAGTCTATGATTCGCAGGCGGTTCATTTTGGTTGCACCTGCTCTGAGGAGCGCGTGCGTCAAAGCCTGTCGATCTATTCAGCCAAGGACATCGCTACCATGACTACAGAGGATGGGCGTGTGACAGCTGATTGCCAGTTCTGTGGCGCCCACTACGATCTGGACCCCAAGACGGTTGGCTTTGAAGCGGAAACTGCTGCGGGTGACTGACCTGCGGAAAAACCTCCAGGCCGGGCTGGCCCAGCAGGGGATGGGCTCATCTGATTTTGATCTCAACCCTGATCTGGCCCTGCCCAAAGACAGAAGGTTGCGCCCTGCTGGAGTGCTGGTCGCGATTTCTTTGGTTGAGGATGCACCTCGGGTCATTCTCACCAAACGATCATCGGCGTTGAAACATCACCCGGGCCAAATCGCCTTTCCCGGTGGCAAGGTGGATGAAGGCGACGCGGATGTCACGGCAGCTGCCCTGCGGGAGGCCTGGGAAGAGATCGGCCTGCCATCCGAGCTGCCCGAGGTCATCGGCCTTTTACCCAACCATGAAACTGTGACCAATTTTCAGGTCACCCCGGTGGTGGCTTTGCTGAATGAGCCTTTTGAGATCCGGCCTGAGGCGGGCGAGGTGGCTGAGGTCTTCTCGGTCCCCCTTGCTCATGTGCTGGATCAGAAAAATTACATCGTAGAATCCCGCAGCTGGCGCGGCACCCGACGGCATTACTACACGGTGCCCTTTGGTCCCTACTACATCTGGGGTGCGACAGCGCGAATGCTGCGCAATCTGGCTGGGGTGATGCAGTGATGACCCTCGCCGGGGAAGCCTGGATTCGCGATGCGGCAACGCAAAGCGTTTGCTCTGCTTTGACAGCAGGCGGAGATGAGGCCTTGTTTGTCGGTGGCTGCGTGCGCAATGCCCTGATGGGGGTGCCAGTTTCGGATATTGATATTGCCACCGATGCGACCCCGCAGGAGGTGCTGGCCCTGGCCAAATCTGCCGGGATCAAGGCTATCCCGACCGGCATTGAGCATGGCACGGTGACGCTGGTGAAGAACCAGATCCCACATGAGGTAACTACCTTTCGCAAGGATGTGGCTACTGATGGCCGCCGGGCAGTAGTGGCCTTTTCCAAAGACATTGCAGAGGATGCTGCGCGACGCGATTTCACCATGAACGCGATCTATGCGCGCCCCGATGGCGGCATCGTTGACCCCCTGGGCGGGATGGCGGATCTGGCGGCGCGCCGGGTTCGGTTTATCGGCACCGCAGCAAACCGTATTCGCGAGGATTACCTGCGAACCCTGCGCTACTTTCGGTTTCACGCCTGGTATGGCGATCAGGAGGCGGGCTTTGATCCCGAAGCTCTGGCGGCAATTGCGGCCAATCTAGAAGGGCTGTCGCAACTATCGCTGGAAAGGGTCACGAGCGAGTTGCTGAAACTCCTGGCGGCGCCTGACCCAGCGCCTGCCATTGCAGTGATGCGCCAAATTGGCGTTTTAGGACAAATCCTGCCTGGGGCGCATGATCGTGCATTGGCACCTTTAATTCATCTACAGGGCCAACATCCCGGCAAAGAAATTTCCCTTGATCCGATCTGTCGACTGGCGGCGCTGGGCGGTTCAGAGCTGCAGGAATATTTGCGACTAAGCAAGGCTGAGGCGCGTCTATTGGTGCATCTGCGAGAGGCTGCCACGGGCGCACTCCCGCCCGCTGAACTGGGCTATAGATTGGGGCGTGACATTGCATTGCAGGCCTCAGTGTTGCGCTCGGCCCTGCTGGAGACGCCCATTTTACCCAATTTAGGCTCTGATATCGAACACGGATCTGAGGCGGTCTTCCCACTCAAGGCGGCGGATCTGATGCCAGGTCTTTCGGGTTCTGCCCTTGGGGCTGCGCTGAAACAGTTGGAAAGCGCCTGGATCAAATCGGGTTTTACCCTGAGCCGGGGTGAGCTGCTGCAACAGTTGAAATAGCGCCACATTTTCCGTCCGCCCCCGCATTATTTGTCAAAACATTGGTGACAGGGATCAGAATTTGTGACTAATTCTGCCTTAGCCATAACAATCATGCCGGGAGGAATGCGAATGTACTACGGGATCTGGTTTAGCTAACGCCGTACCACCCGTTTTAGAGGGGGGCACGGTTCCGCCTCTTGTCTGCATTCTTGCATTCCCTATTTGCTCAAGTAACTGGAGCACCCTGTCATGTTTCGATTTTTTGAAAATCTCATTGATCCCTATTGCGACTATCCCGAGACGGATCAGCCGCCAACGCGGCTTTGGCCCTTTCTAAAGGCCTATTCTCAGCCATTTAAGGCGGTGTTCGTCCTGACCGCCTGTATGTCGGTGGTGGTCGCCGCGATTGAGATCGGTCTGATCTACTACATGGGACGGGTGGTTGACCTGCTGTCGAACCCCCCAGAACAGGTTTGGCAGAACTACGGAACTGAGCTGATCCTGGTGGCGCTGTTCATCCTGTTGTTGCGGCCTTTGCTGCAGCTGGCGGATGTGTTGTTGCTGAACAATACCATTCTGCCGAACTTTGGCACATTGATCCGCTGGCGGGCCCATAAACACGTGCTGCGCCAATCGGTCTCTTGGTTTGAAAATGATTTTGCCGGTCGCATTGCCAATCGTATCATGCAGACACCGCCCGCCGCAGGTGAAGTGGTGTTTCAGGTCTTTGACGCCATCACCTTTTCGCTGGCCTATCTGGTGGGCGCGGCGATCATGCTGATGGTTGCGGATGCGCGCTTGATGCTGCCTTTGCTGGTCTGGTTTGTGCTTTATGGCGTTCTGGTGCGCTGGACGATTCAGCGGGTGGGGCCCGCCAGCCAAGCGGCCTCGGACGCGCGATCAACGGTGACGGGGCGGGTGGTGGACAGCTATTCCAACATCCATTCGGTCAAGATGTTCGCCCACGATGACCGGGAACTCGACTATGCAAAAGACGCCATCGAGAAAACCCGTGAGACCTTTCAGAAGGAAATGCGCATCTTCACGGTGATGGACGGTGTTCTTGTCTCGTTGAACGGGCTGCTGATTGTCGGCGTGGTCGGCTGGGCGCTGCATCTGTGGATGATTGGCGCGGCCTCGGCCGGGGTGGTCGCGGCGGCAACGGCGCTGACATTGCGGCTCAATGCCATGACAGGCTGGATCATGTGGGCGCTGACCTCGTTTTTCCGCCAGTTGGGCGTGGTGGCCGAGGGCATGGAGACCATTGCCCAGCCGATTGATCTGGTGGATGTCGCGAATGCGGCACCGCTGCGGCTGACCCAGGGCGAAGTCGCGCTCAGGGATTTGTCGCATCACTATGGCCGCGCGGCGGGCGGATTGGATCAGCTAAATCTTGTGATCAAACCGGGGGAAAAGATCGGCCTTGTCGGGCGCTCTGGCGCGGGCAAGTCGACTTTGGTCAAGCTGTTGTTGCGGTTCTATGATCCGGATGCGGGGCAGATTCTGGTCGATGGTCAGGATATTGCTGCCGTCTCCCAGGACAGTTTGCGCAGCAAAATTGGCATGGTGCAGCAAGACAGTGCGCTGTTGCATCGCTCGGTGCGGGACAACCTGCTTTATGGGCGGCCCGATGCCAGCGATGATCAGATCATCGCTGCCGCCAAACAGGCCCAAGCGCATGAGTTCACTCTGGATCTTGAGGATCCCCAGGGGCGACGCGGCTATGACGCTCATGTGGGCGAGCGCGGTGTCAAACTGTCGGGTGGGCAGCGTC
>CAJXIL010000131.1 GCA_913054455.1 uncultured Roseobacter sp. | reverse complement strand
AAAAGCTGCGCTCCTCGCGCAGGATAAATCGCTCTTTCTGGGCAAAGGCGTAGTTCTCCTGCCCCAAAGGGTCGGCCGCCAGGCGTGCCCGGTAGGACTCATAGCTGGCCAGGTCGGCAATATTGTAGATCCCATAGGCCTGGGTAGCAGATCCCTCATGGGGCGCAAAATAGCCGATCAGATCAGCGCCGTTGCGCGGGATGGCTTTGCCCCAGTTACGCGCATATTGGCGAAAGGCCTCAGTTTTTGTTGGGTCGATTTGATAGCGAATAATACAGGTCAGCATAGCAGGGTTCCTAGTCTACAATGCCTTCACATTAGCCTGCCAAACGGCACGAAGGCTTCGCCCTAGAGCGAAGCCTTCTTCTCTTTTTGGCGGTTTCCCTGTTGGAATTTGGGATGCTAAGCGGCTTGATGATCCAAATCTGGGGAACCCGAGCCAGCAAATCTGTGCAAAAGCTCCGACAACCGTGACGCTTCGTCTTTCATCTTCTGGCTTGCACCGCTGGTTTCTTGAACCATGGCAGCATTTTCTTGCGTGACCTGGTCCAACTGGGCGACGCCAGTGTTGATCTCGCGCAGGCCAGAGGCCTGTTCGGTGGCCGAAGAGGCAATCGAGGAAACCAGCTCAGAAACGCTGGTTACGCTTTCAACAATCTGCGCCAGGGTCTCGCTGGTGGCCTGTACCAAGCGCTCTCCATCTTCGACCTGCTTTGAACTGTTGGTTACCAAGTCTTTAATATCATTTGCTGACTTTGCCGCCAAATGGGCGAGGCTGCGCACTTCCGAGGCCACAACAGCAAAACCACGACCGGCTTCCCCCGCACGGGCGGCTTCGACCCCTGCATTGAGCGCCAAAAGACTGGTCTGGAAGGCGATGTCGTCAATCACAGTGATAATTTTTCTGATGCTTTCAGACGACTCTGCAATTGAACTCATCGCCTGCATGGCCTCCTGCATAACCCCTCCACCCTGTTCTGCACGTTTGCGGCCTTCGGCTGCCTGCTCATCCGCCGCCTGCGCCTGCTCTGCAGCAGATTGCACGCTTGCTGACAATTGTTCCAATGCAGCAGCAGATTCTTCCAAAGTGGCAGCCTGGGTTTCAGCGCGGCGCGACATCTCATCAGACATCAAGGAGAGCCCCTGGGCATTCTGGTCCACAGCGCCTGAACTCACACGCAGATGGTCCACCAGATCTCCTAAAGCGGTCGCAAGGTCGTTGAAGTCGATGCACAGCATCTCGTAGTTGTCGCCGAGGTCTGTCCAGTCTTCAGCGGTGATGCGCTGTTTCATATCACCTGATTTTAGATGGGCCATCGATGTGCTAAGAACATGAAACAGTTCGACCCTGCGCTCGTTTTCCTGCTGATTTTGCATTTCGATCGATTTTGCGCGATCCAACCGTTCTCGCAGATCAGCAAGGCTGCGGGCAATGGCCCCAACCTCATCGCGACGATGGGTATCCTCAATCTCACTCTGGTAGTCGTCTTCTACCAGCCTGTTCACCGACCGGGCCGCCGCAACAATTGGCCGACTTAGCAAATGCCCAAACACCAATGCCATGACCAATGCACCCACCATTGCGGCAATATTGGTGCTCAGCTGCACAAGCGCGCTGCGCGCGATCAGACTGGTGATTTCATCTTCAACGATCTGCTTTCGCTCGCCCATGATATCCTGCATGGAATTTACCGAGTCACGCAGATGTGCAATGGCAGGAATAACTTGGCTATAGGCCAAGTCCCGCCGTGCCGCTCCGGGTTCTGCCCCCTCAAGTGCAACAAGCAAAGCAGGGAAACCTTCGATGGTTGGTGTCAGGGCAATGACCGTTTTATAAACATCACTCTGTACGGCGCTTTCCAAGGAGACTTTGACAAAGCGCTCCTCGGCACCGGCGATTTCTGTGGCAACCTCATCGATATTGCCCGCCAGCCCCGCCAACCCTTTGGTGTCGCCCCCAGTGTAGGCCAATAGGTCCGCCAAACCCTGTTCTATATCCTCTTTCATATCATCCAGGCTCTTGAGTTGCGCCACCACCAGGCGGGACTGGTAGATGCTTTCCGTCAATCGGTTGCTGACAAGCCAGGAAATGATCGCGACCGTCGCAAGCATTGCGACAAAAGCGCCTCCCAGAATAAAAACCTGGGTGCGGAGAGAAAAACGATGCATGAGCTACCAACCTTCACTATTTGGGTACATCTTTGACTCCGACGATATCCGGTTTTGGTGTATATCCCGTTACGCTGATCGGTGAGAGAGTGGGGGACACAGTCCTCCAAAGGCTCTTTGCCGGTATTGGAACGACTGTCTGCGAGGCATGTGCTGTCTTCGGGTTTTGGCGCTGAGCGCTCATCGACTCCTTGGTTTCTTTTCCAATCATCTCCCGCAGGAGACCATATCCTTGCCGCCACAGAATCTGATCTCAGGGTTGGATTTTCTGAACTAAACACCTCAAAGCGCCGCATTGTGCAACAGTTTCCAGCAGCCAAACGATAGCGGTGAAAACCCTGCAATTATCCCACCACCGCCCCGTTCTTGCCCGAATTCAGCGCCAAACACAGGTCCAGACAAGACAAATAGAGGACCTGTTGATGGATCGACTGACCGAAATGGAGGCCTTTGCCAATGTCGTAGACCAAGGCGGGTTTACTGATGCTGCAAAGAAGATGGGGATTTCAAAATCCGCCGTATCAAAACATGTTTCCAGCTTGGAGACCCGGCTGGGCGCCCGGCTGCTAAACCGAACTACCCGCCGGGTATCGCCGACCGAAATCGGTCTCGCCTATTATGACCGGGCCAGGCGCGTGCTAAACGATGCAGGCGAAGCCGACGCCCTTGTCTCGTCTATGCAGTCAGCGCCGTCTGGATTGCTCAGGATCTCGGTGGCCACTGATTTTGGCGTCAACCACCTGTCGCCCGTGCTGTCTGACTTCCTGCGAGACTTCCCGGATATCACAGTCAACATGGTGTTGAACAATCGATATGTAGAGCTGATCTCCGAAGGCTTTGATATGGCTCTACGTATTGGTGAGCTGGAAGACAGCTCGCTGAAGGCGCGAAAGCTCACCGAGACCACAAAGCGGATGATTGCCTCGCCCGGATACCTGGAGCAATTTGGTCGGCCGCAAAAGATCGACGATCTAAACACTCACAAACTGCTGCATTACTCTAATCAGTCCAGCGGCAATGTCTGGAAGATCACTGCGCCCTCGGGTGAGAAACGCCAGGTGCGCACCACAGGCTGGTTGTCAGTGAATGATGGGCAATCCCTGCTGAACGCCGCGATCTCGGGGCTCGGCATCGCCTATCTGCCCAGCTATCTCTATTCTGAAGCGATGGAAGAAGGCCTGGTCGAAGACGTCATGCCCAATCTGCCGATGGAAACCCAGGGAATCTATGCGGTCTACCCTCCGGGTAAGTTCACCCAGCCCAAAGTCCGTGCCTTTATTGATTTTTTGGCGCATTCCTTTGCCGGCAAAGACAGCGAAGATTGGCGCCAGTCTGCTTGACAGGCGTTCCTATGCCTCAAGTCTTACTTCCTCAGAACTGCTCTCGCTAAGGCGGGGCAGTTTTTTGTCGCCGCCTCGCGGGTTAGTGGCCTCATTGTGGCGGCGCAAGCTTGGTCATCTTGCCAGAAGCACCACTTCCACCCGGCGGTTTTTCTCCCTCCCGACAGCGGTCAGATTACTGGCGATTGGCGCCATGTACCCGGCGCCAGCAATTGAAATGCGTTCCTCTGCGACGCCATAGGCCGACACCAGTGCATCTTTCACCAGTTGAGCGCGCCGCAGCGAGAGGGCGGTGTTATCCTCAAGGCTTCCAACGCTGTCGGTATGACCAACGATCAGAACCTGGGCTTTGGCTTCCTCTTTCAGAAGCCCTGCGATGTCCTTAAGGCTGGAAATTGCTTCTGGCCCTAGTGTTTCAGCGCCGGTTCCGAAAACCACGCCGTCTAGAACCACACGGCCCTGCTGTTCCAACAGGTCTTTCAGTCCAGAGGCTGGCGCTGGTTTAGGTGAGGGGGGGGATCCGGGGGCAGGCGTTTCAGCGGTGGTAAGCGGCAGAGGTGGTTGGTTGTCCGGGGTTACCTTAATCATCTGAATATAGGTTGCTGCTCCGCTGCGGGACACCAACAGCGAAACTGTCTGAACGGGATCAGCTTCGGTGTCCGGGACCCCTGGATTTTGCGCTGCCAGGAAATGGTAGTCAGATAGGCTGACGACCATGTCTGGCGCAGGCACCACCTCGATACCAAAGCGAAAGTCAAAGCCGCCGCATTGGCGGGTTTCGCATTGAAACAGAATCTCGTAGCCCTGTTCCACCAGCTGGCGCCGCAAGACATCTAGCACCTGCAACACAGTTGCATCTCCCGACAGATGCCAGGTGCGCCGCAGGATATGGCCTTCTTGGAGGCGCGTGGGGATACCGGTCTCGCCAAAGGCGCCAATCGGTAGCGCATAGGTTCCCAGTGCCGTTTCACGCCGGGACCGTTCTACAGCTCCTGCTGGCAGTCGCAGAGCAGATGTCCCCCCCGATAGCGCCTGGGCGAAGAGGGGGGAAGATGGCAGCATCAGACAGCCGCCAAGCGCCAATACGGCAAGGGTGCGGGTCATCTGAACTGCGCGTGGTATTCGTCGTTTGGCACCATGCCCGTGGCCGAGGCAACGCGATTGGACATATTGTAAAAGCCGGTGACATTGGCAATGTCCCAGATATCGCGATCTGTAAAACCTACCTGGCGTAGGGTTTCGCGGTCGCCCTCTTCAATCTCGGTGCTGGCCTTTGTGACCTTGATGGCGAAATCCAGCATTGCGCGCTGACGGGCGTCGAGCGGTGCCACACGGTAGTTCATCACCAGCATCTCGCCCAATTTGGGATCCCCGGACAGCTGACGGACCGCGGCGCCATGGGAGGCGAGACAATAAAAGCAGCTGTTCACGGCAGAAACCACAACGGCGATCATCTCCCGGTCCAGCTTGCTTAGGGCGCTGTCGCCCAGCATCAGCTCGTTGTAGAGCGCGCTAAAGGTGTTGAGCTTGTTCTCATCAAAGGCATGGGCGCGCAGCACGTTGGGCACCATCCCCAGTTTTTCCTGACAGATGTCAAAGTACTTTTTCATGCCCGCAGGGAGCGGATCCAAAGCAGGGAGATCCAGTGCGGTGGGCGGTGTTTGATCGGTCATGATGAATTAAGCTCCTGAAGGCAATTGGCGATAATGATATTGTCCGCCGTTAGTCATTCCCAATGAGGCATATAGTCCGTTTGCTCCCGCATTTTCCTTGGTACAGAGAACCGCCATTTCTGTAGCGCCGTTTTCCGCTGCCCAAAATGCGGCTTGGCGCATCATCCAGACGCCCATACCGCGGCGACGCTGGTGTGGCAGGATTTCCAGGGCATGCACCATGGCCACGCCATCATGCACTGCAACGAATCCCGCCCCAGCTGGCTTGTCGTCATAGCGCCCCAGCAAGGCCGCCTTTGGGCCCGCAGCGCGTTCCATGATCGCCTGACGCTCCTTACCGATGCCCCCGGCAATCCAGATCTCACGTTGAATTTCCAACGGCGACCAAAGCGCAAAGGTGGTGACGCGGGGGATTTCTACATCCATCAGCTTTTCGATGGGACAAACCCAGAGGTTGACCGGATCTTTTACTTGGTAACCACGGGCGCTAAGCTGGGCGTCCAAATCATTCTGCCCGTCCCGGATCATAAAAAGGCAGTCCTGCGCCATTGCCCGCATGGCCTGTTCTGCCGCTTCTATCTCTGCGTCTGTGGCTTTACCGTCGACGCTGGCTGCCGAAACCCGGCTGCCGCCGCCCTGGCCTTCGCGCAGAATAATTGGGCCAAGGCGATGCTTTGCAGCTGTGGGCCATGTGGCTTCAACCACCGCATAGTATTTCGGATCTGTCACAGCGGTGCTCATAGTCCCATTTCCTGTGCCAGTTCGCGCATAGCAGCGTCGACTGCGACGCCATTATGGCCCCGGATCACTACATTGGCGCCATAGGCTCCGTTGTGCTGAAACGGATAGCAGCCAATAGAGAGCTCACTATGTCGTGCTGCCAGATCCGACAGGAAAGCTGCAATATCACCCTCACCGCGCATCAGGCGCAGGCTTTGCGACAACAGCGGCTCTCCCCCAGTCAGGCCGGGCAGGACGCTTGCCACCATGGCCTGAAATACCATTGGCACCCCGGCCATTACATGCACGTTGCCCAGAGTGAACCCAGGGGCCGAGGAGACCGGATTGTCGATCAGGGTTGCCCCGTCAGGGATCCGCGCCATGCGTAGGCGGGCGGCGTTGAGCTCTTGCCCGGAATTGGCGTAGTGCTTGGCCAGAATGGCGCGGGCGTCATCGCGGATATCCAAATGCGCGTCAAAGGCCTGCGCGATGCAGTCTGCGGTAATATCGTCATGGGTAGGGCCAATGCCGCCACTGGTAAAGACATGGTCAAAACACGCGCTCAGTGCCTGAACCGCCGCAACGATCACTGGTGCGTCATCGCTGACCACGCGGACCTCCTTGAGGTCGATGCCGTGTTTGGTCAGCTCTCCGGCCAGAAAATGCGTATTGGTATCGCGGGTGCGCCCGGACAGAATCTCGTCTCCGATGACCAACATTGCGGCACTGGGGTTGGGCATCTTCTCTCTCCTATTGCGGGGGTCTGTTCGATCTTCGCTGCAAGATAGCCACTCTTGCTATGAGGGCAAGCCGGCATCCCGTCTCAGGTTGGCTCTAACGATGGGTTTATGATCTGTCCGAACATAAATTTTCACTTACCCTGCCGTCTCGCATCCCTGCAAACATGCTGATCATTGCCCCCTCTCCTATGGAAGTGCACAGTTTTGTGGGCTTCTACTTGCTGCCAGCAAGCGAAACATCTCTTTGGGGGCAGGGGGATCTGTCTGGTGGGGCGATCTTACTGGGCGAACGAGAAACCGCTTTAGATATCGATCTCGACACCAGGCAGGTTGACGGCCTTCATCATGTCGCGCAGTTCTTGGCGGGCAGCGATGTTGGAAATGTTCAGCTGTTTGATGCCGATGTCCTTGAGATCCAGCAGGGTCAAGCCACGTGGGAATAGCTCGCGGAAGATCACCCGTTCAGAAAAGCCGGGAGCAACGCGAAAGCCAATGCGTTTGGACAGCATATTGATGGCACGTTCCATCTTTTCTTTGTTGACCATACGCTGGGTGCCGACGCGGTTGCGGATCACAACCCAGTCGATGGGCTTCAGGCCTGCTTGGGCGCGCAGCTGGCGAGCGTTCCAAACCATCTCGGAATAGACCGACGGGCCAGTGATCTTTTCACCCTTCTGGTCAGTATGCGCCAGGAGGTCGAAATCAACAAAGCTGTCATTCAGCGGCGTAATCAGAGTGTCAGCCAAGGAATGCGCCACCTGGCTCAGCCGGGTGTGTGAGCCAGGGCAATCAATCAGGATGAAATCATTGTCCGGCTCCAGGCTGGAGACCGCAGCAGAGAGCCGGTGGTCATAGATGTTTTCGCCGGGTTGCAGACTATCCGCGTCGATTTCGGGCAGTTCATGTAGTTCGACCAGAGGAAGATCCAGCGCGGCCTTTGCCATGAACTCTTTGCGGTTTTCAATATAGCGCCCCAAAGAGCGTTGCCGCAGGTCGAGGTCCAAAGCAGCGACCTTATGGCCCAGACGAGCCAGCGTTGTGGCCACATGGATCGAGACGGTGGATTTGCCTGCGCCGCCCTTTTCGTTACCGACGACAATAATATGTGCCATTGCTGTCCCTTGTATCCCATCTCTTGGCTGGATGCCATTTGGCAGACCCTACATCGTCTTTGCTGCAAGGAAAAGATTCCGCAGTCCTGATGGGGGAGATTCGTGAAAAATTTCAGTCTGCTGTATCTGAAAAGAGATCACATATTGGCGCCAGGTAGGCTTGGTAAGGCCCCCAGTCGGGAGAGTTACGTTGATAGATTGGCTGCCTGACCTGCAAGGCCGAAGCGGTGAACACCGGTTTTGCTTGGCGCTCTGGATGCAAACAGGCCTCTGACCAAGATAATCCACAGAAATCAACCAGAGCCTTGGCGTGTTCTTCTGGAGCGGCGGTCAGCAGACTGTGATCCAGGTGATGAATACGCCCTGGAAACAGATCCTGCCAGTGTTGCATCAACGCGTCTGCCATTGCCTGGTACCGTGCTGCGGTGTTGAGATCATAGGCAAAGCCATTGCCTGCCCCCTGAAAGCAGACCTTGTAGAGTGACCAGCACATGTCTTGGCGGGGGCGGGTCGTATACACAATTCGGGCCTCTGGAAAGGCAGCCAAAAGGGCGCCGATCCAACGTAGGTTGAGCGGCATCTTGTCAATCAAGACCGGCGCGCCATTGCTATGGTGTTGCATCTTCGCGCCCAGTTCCGCACGCAGCCCCTGCACCTGTTCCAGAGTGAGGCTGTCCTGATTGTTGTCTTGCAGCTCCTGAAGCAGTGGCACCATCGCTGAGGTCGTATATTGCAATTCGCCTGCGCCGGTGACGCCGTCACAGCTGCAGAGGATCTGCTCGGTTAAAGTGGTGCCAGAACGGGGTAAGCCAACGATAAAGATCGGGCGGAAGGGCAGATCGGATTTGGCCTCGGGGGCCGGTTGATTGAATATGCGACGCAGATGGGCAAACAGCGCTTCATCGGCGTCAATAGAATAACCGATCTTTTCACATTTCAGTTGGTTTCCCGCCTGTAGGTGCGCAAAGGCGGTTTCAAGTTCTTTGAGGTCCTGATGGGCTTTGAAGAGAGCAAAATGAAGTTCTGCCCTATGCGCGGCGGTTAGCCCGGGCTGTTTTATCAGCAGCTGCATCGCCTGCAGGTGTGGATGATCCCTCTCATAGTGGATCAGCGCCGACAGATTGCGATGTGCAGTTGTGAGGTGGGGCGCCAGGTTCACGGCCTTGAGGTAATGCACCTGAGCTGTTTCAAACTGTCCCTTGGCCTTTGCGAGAGAGCCCAGATGTGACTGCGCCTCAGCAACCTCCTGTGCGGTGCCTTGAACGGAGCGATAGCACGCCTCCGCTTCTTCAAGGTGATTGATCTGCTGCAGGGCCTGTCCCAGAATGTTGAGAAGCGCCTCCGTCATTTTCGCAGATGAAACCTGTTGGGTGAGAAGCGTCACGGTGTCATGGAAATGCCCCATGGCATTTAGGCAGAGGGCCAAAACCTGGGTAATCGCCAGGTTTTCGGGGGCCAAAGCTGCGGCCTGTCTTAAGTACGGGGCAGCCTCGCCGAACTGGGCCATGTCAAAGAGAACCGCTCCGATATTGAAATAAGCAGTGGGGCTAGGACCGCCAACCTCCAGGCTACGTTTGAAATAGCCCAACGATTTTGATGACATGCCCAGCTTGCGCAGCGCGGCCCCCTGCAGGTCGAGCAGGGCGACCATATCCGGTGAACGCCGGGCCAGATCCTGTGCCAGCTCTAGCGCCTGCGCGATTTGTCCAGCCTGAAACAGAATAAGGGCGGCTTGCACCTCAACCGAGGTGGCGGGGAGGGGCAAATCGAAAGTACTGCCAGGAAGCTGTTGCTTCTCAAGGAAGTGTTGGGTCTTAGAGGGCGTCAGAGGTCGCATCGCGTGGTTCTCAGTTTTGAACACGATGAGTTTGCAGCAAATTTGTTATAATTTTCTAAAGCCCAACGTTCACCAGTTCGAAGGCCCTTTCCAAAACCGTTTCAACTATTCCTTTGATCCAAAAATGTTGTCGTTCTTGCAAATCGAGTTGGTCAGCTCAGAGCCCAGAATGCTGAATGCTGCACTTGGCACGAAGGCCAGCTTTGCGGATCGTGACTGCGAGAAAAATCTGTCCTTCAAAAGGACCGGAACACTGACCGACCGCTCCTAGATGCTATTTGATATCTGCAAATTCTTCGATACTTTGGATGCCGGGAGTGTTTCTCAAGAAATTAAAAACAGCTTGGGAAAAGCTTCGCACTTCTCCACCGATATCCTTTTTCCACCAAAGCGCGCCTTTGGTTAGCTTCTGGGGGTAAATTGCTATCATTGCTTCTACAACGCTATCATCGTCGTCTTCTGGGTCGGCCAGCGATGAGACCATGACGCGTAATTCAGTGTTTGACGCCCGGTTGAAAGCAACGACGAGCCATCCCCAGTCCTCGTCAATGAGTTGCAGGCCGTCGTATCCGCGTTCCATGAGTTCGGACTTAATCGCGTCGGCAAGTGAGAAACCAGACATGAAATCGTTGACTAATTCATCATCTTTGGGATGACGAGGGAAGCCTGGGGCTTTGACGTGCATATGGCTCGTGATCATCTGAAATATGCCTTTTTTTGAATCCTGCAGCGCTTTGCTTTAGTTAAGCTAGGGCGGAGTGCCATGGTCGTGAATAGGAAAGGTGCAGACATTTAGGTGGCATAAGCGAAAGGCAGCAAAGTCCGCATGCCGGGCCAACGTGATTTGCAAATAGGGCCAAAAAAAACCGCCCCCAAAAGGGAGCGGCATCTTTGAAACCAAAAGGCAGGGGTGCTTAGAAGCCCAGGCCTTCGTATTTCTTTTTGAACTTGGAGACGCGGCCGCCG
>CAJXIL010000130.1 GCA_913054455.1 uncultured Roseobacter sp. | reverse complement strand
GCAAGATCGCCAAGCTGCGCTCGACCCATAACAACTACCTCACCCTGCCGGTGATTTTCCTGATGCTCTCCAACCACTACCCGCTGGCCTTTGCCTCTGAATACAACTGGTTGATCGCTGCACTGGTGTTTCTTATGGGCGTCACCATCCGTCATTACTTCAACACCAAACACGCCGGCACCGGCAATCCAACCTGGACCTGGCTGGTCACCACCCTGTTGTTTCTCGGCGTGATCATCCTCTCCACGCTGGGTCTAGAGCACGATGGCGAGGCCGAGGAAGACAGCGCCGCGCTCAGTGGAACCGCCCTGGTGATGGCCCAGGCCGAGGGTTTTGACGAGGTGCATGAAATCGTTCTGGGCCGCTGCAGCATGTGCCACGCCCGCGAGCCGTTCTGGGATGGGATCCGCACCGCCCCCAAGGCAGTGCTGCTGGAAACCGAAAGCGATCTGGCCCGTCAGGCCGAAGCGGTATTCCTGCATGCCGGCCTGACAGATGCCATGCCGCCGGCCAATGTCACCTTTATGGAACCCGAGGATCGCGCCGCAATCCGTCGCTGGTTCAAAAACGCTCAGATGTAGCCTGACTGCGCAACTTCCTGCCCGCCTGGGCAAACTGCCTGCGAATCCGCCTTGAGACCACTTTACCTTGCGCCGCTCTGTGCTAGGGTCACAGCGACGTCCCAAGAGGCTGTTCTGCCTGCAGCCATGTAATCGGGACAGCCAATCTGCGCCCGATTTCTGCACGCTGCCCGGAGTGCCCATGTTTTTCAGATCCCCCCTGCGTGCAGCGGTGTTTTGCCTGAGTTTGACCGGGGCACTGCTGCCGGGCTCTGGCCATTCTACTGAGACTGCTCTGACAGTTCCCGGTGGTCCGGAGAGCTTGACCGAGCGCCTGCGCAGCGCCTCCAGTGTGCTGGGGGCGGGACAACAAGTGGACGCGCAGGAATTGCTGGCCGCCGCCCTATCCGATTACCGAACATTGGTGCAGGTTCTCTATGATGCAGGGCATTTTGCGCCGCAGGTGAATATTCGTCTCGATGGGCAAGAGGCGGCCAGTATTCAGCCGCTCAATGCGCCGCGCCAGATCAATCAGGTGCGGATCACCGTTGTTCCTGGCCCCAGCTTTCGCTTTTCCCGTGCCGAAGTTGCACCCTGGCCTGCCAAGAGCGACGTTGCCCCCCCCGAGGGCTTTGCGGCTGGGCAACCGGCCACAACGGGGGTGCTGCGCGATGCGGGGGCGGCCGGGCTGCTGGCCTGGCGCCGCGCTGGCCACCCAAAGGCCCGACTGGGACAGCAGAACATCACCGCCAACCATCGCAGCAATACGCTGGCTGCCCGACTAACCATGGAACCTGGGGCCCAGCTGCGCTTTGGCGCGCTGCAATTGGCAACCCCCAGCGCCGTGCGCGCCGAGGCGGTGAAGCGCATCGCAGGTCTGCCCACTGGTGCGATCTATCACCCTGATTTGTTGGCCAAATCCGCCACCCGCCTGCGCCGCACTGGCGCTTTTTCCAGCGTTACCTTAAGCGCTGCGGAGCAGCCCAACCCGGATGGTAGCCTGGATTATATTGTCAGGATCGAAGATATGCCGCCGCGACGTTTGACCTTTGGCGCCGAGATCAGCTCCTCTGACGGGGTGGAGCTTACCGCCACTTGGATGCATCGCAATCTGTTTGGTGGCGCCGAGAAACTGCGCTTTGAAACCCGGCTCAGCGGGCTGGGCAGCAGCAACGACATCGACGGACGCATCGCCCTACGGCTGGACCAGCCCGCGACTCTGGGGCCAGATGACAATCTGTTTTACAGGCTTGAAGCCGAGCGGCTGGACGAAGAACACTATACCGCCACCCAGGGTTTTGGTGGCATTGGTGTGCGGCGAGTCTATTCCGACCATTTGTTTGCCGAAGCAGGCATTGGCTTTAACTCTATCCTGGCGACGGATGCTTTTGGCAAGCGCCGCTTCAAATATGTAGCAGGCTTTTTGCGAGCAGAATATGACCGGCGCAACAGCCGGGTCGACGCCACCCAGGGCTATTTCATCAACGCCCGTCTATCCCCCTTTCTGGGGCTGGATGACACCGATGACGGGCTACAGGTCAAACTGGACGGACGGATCTATCACGGCTTGGGCGGCAGTGATCGCCTGGTTCTTGCCGGACGTGCCCAATTGGGATCGGTCATCGGTCCCTCGCTCAGCAACACCTCCCCTACGATGCTGTTTTTCTCTGGCGGGGCAGGATCTGTGCGGGGCCATGAATACCAATCCCTAGGCATTCCTGTGGGCAGCAACTCCGCAGGGGGGCGCGGCTATCTGGCGCTCTCAGGGGAGTTGCGCGGCAAGATCACTGATAAGCTCTCTTTGGTTGGCTTTTTCGACATCGGTTATGTGGACAGCGATGCCTTTGTCTCCAGCGACTCCCAAAGCCATTCAGGTGCCGGGTTTGGTCTGCGCTATGACGTCGCCGGGATTGGGCCGCTGCGCGTGGATTTTGCCTATCCGGTGGATGGCGGAACCGAGGATGGGTTGCAGTTTTACATCGGCATAGGACAGGCGTTTTGATGAAGTCTCGCTCTCCCGCCCTGGCCGCCCTGCTGGTCTGTTTCGCGCTGCCCTTGCTGGCGCAGGAGGATGCGCAAGAACCAAGTTACCTAGAGAATTTTCTGGAAGAGACCCTCTCGGCAGAGAACCAGTTCATCACCGTGACGGGCCTCACTGGAGCCTTCTCTTCGCAGGCCCAGATCGACCAGATCACCGTTGCTGATGCCACCGGCGTCTGGCTGCAGTTGCGCGGTGCTGAGCTGGACTGGAACCGATTGGCGCTGCTGCGCGGTGAGTTGTCGATCAATCACTTGAAGGCTGCCGAAATCACTCTGTTGCGACAACCCGAGCCCTTGCCTGCTGATCCCAGCCTGCCCCTCCCCGAGGCCGCGCCCTTTCAATTGCCGGAGCTGCCGGTCTCGGTTGAACTGGGCGAGATCAGCGTTGCCCGGATCCTTCTGGATGAGTCGCTTTTGGGCTTTGCTGCCACGTTGAACCTGCAGGGAGACCTGAAACTAGCAGAGGGCAGCCTGGCAACCCAGCTTAAGGTGAACCGGCTGGACAGGCCCGGAGATCGCCTGGAGATGGTGGCCGGATACGCCAATGACAACCGCCAGATCACCCTAGATCTGGCACTGCAAGAGGCGGCAGGCGGTCTGATCTCCACCGCGCTGGCCCTGCCTGCGGGCCCCAGCCTAGAGCTGACTATCGCGGGCACCGGCCCGGTGGAGGATTTTACCGCCCAGATGGCCCTTGCCTCCAACGGCGATCAAAGGCTGGCAGGCCGGGTTGAACTGACCGCGCTTTCTGCCCCATCACAGACCGCCCCTCCGCAAAGCGATACACCGTTGGACGCCGACACGGGCATTGGGTTCAGCGCAGACCTTGGCGGCGATATCGACGCGCTGCTGTTGCCGGATTATCGGCCCTTCTTTGGGCCTGACCTCAAGATGACCCTGCGGGGAAACTCCACGGCTGAGGCCGGGGTTGAGCTGGACAGTTTTGCTCTGCGCAGCGATGCGCTGCGCCTGACCGGGGCGCTGGCATTGAACCCGGCAGGTCAACTGGACACCGCCAATATCCGTGCAGCCATTACGCCCCCCGAGGGGCAAGCTGCAGTAATCCTGCCCCTGCCCGGCGCAGATACTACATTGGTTGGCACTGAAATTCTGGCGCAAAAAACCAGTGATGGCCCTTGGACCGTGCACGCTGACCTACGCCAGCTCAGCCATCCTGAGGCGCTGATTGAAACCGGTGTGATCACAGCCCAGGGTGAGCTCGGGGCCGACGGCACTGGGGCGCAGCTGCTGGACGGCGCCTTCACCGCCAAGCTGCAGGGATTGAAACTGCGCGATCCCCACCTTGCCGAGGCGGTTGGCAGCGAGATTTCCCTGAGCAGTGATCTCACCACCCGAGGCGCAACGGCCTTCGCCCTGCAAAACCTGCTGCTGCAGGGGGAGGACTATCAGACCAGCGGCGATCTGGGGTTTGAAGGGCTCAACAGCGGCCTAAAGGTCACAGCAGATCTGCGCATCGGCGCTGGTAACCTGCAGCGGTTTTCAGCCTTGAGCGGTCAGCCCCTATCCGGGGCAGTCCAAAGCCAGCTCACCGGGTCCATCACGCCGCTTTCCGGCGCGTTTGAGGCAGACCTGGCGCTTCAGGGACAAGGCGTTTCGGCTGGGATTTCTCTGCTTGATGAACTGACCGAGGGCAATCTAGCGCTTTCCTTTAGAGGTACCCGGGGATCCAATGGGCTGGAGGTCGAGAAATTTGAGCTGCTCGGCGGCCAAATTTCCGCCGAGGCCAGCGGCACCCTCAACAGTCGCACCGGACAGCTGAATGTGCGGGCGGATCTCGAAGAGCTCAATCTATTGGTACCGCAGGTGTCTGGCGCTTTGACGCTGGAGGGCGACATCACGCGCGCGGGCGACAAGGTAACCGGGCAGCTGCACCTCAAGGGGCCGCATGCCTCCTTTGCTCAGGTTGCTGGCAGCGCCCAATTGGATGGCGCGGCGGATCTCACCTTTGAGGCAGTCTTGGCTGAGGTGCAGCGCTTTGTGCCTGAATTGCCAGGGAAATTGACCGCGCTGGGTACGGCACAGCGTCGGGATGGACGCTGGCAAATCACCAGTGATGCAAAAGCCCCCTCTGGGGCGGAAGCCAGACTGGCTGGCAGCTTTGACGAGACCAGCGGGCTGGCGGATATTGCCGCCACGGGTCAGCTGCGCATGGAGGGGGCCAATCCCTTTATTACGCCAAACCTGCTGAAAGGCACTGCCCGCTTTGATCTTGCCCTCAAAGGCGCGCCTTCATTGGAGGCGCTATCCGGCAGCATCACCAGCAGCGGAGCTGCACTGGCGCTGCCGGCAGCCGCCCAGCGGATAGAGGATATCTCCGCCACCGTCACCTTACAGCAGGCCCGCGCTCAGATTGAGCTTTCGGCGCGCCCCCGCGATGGCGGCAACCTGCGCCTCTCCGGGCCAGTGGCGCTGAGTGCACCTTTTGATGGGGCGCTCAAAATCGGCATCAGGGATGTCACCGTTACAGATCACCTGAGCTATGAAACCCTATTAAACGGCGATCTCAGCTTTTCCGGGCCGCTGGCCGGCACTAGCCGCTTGAGCGGGCGGATTGATGTGGGCGAGAGCAATATCAACCTCAACACCGCAGGCGGAGCGATTTCCGCCGCACCGATCCCGCCGATCCGCCACATTGGCGAGTCGAGCCCCGTGCGGCAAACCCGCAGCCGTGCCGGTCTGACCCAGACTGTGGCCAGCGGCGGCTCTAGCTCCAATATCGGCCTGGATCTGCTGATCGACGCACCAGACCGCATCTTTGCGCGCGGCCGTGGGCTGAATGCCGAACTGGGTGGCCGCATCCATCTGCGCGGCAGCACTGCGGCGCTGGCGCCTTCCGGGCAGATCAGCCTCAAACGGGGAACATTTGACATCCTGGGACGGCGACTGGAGCTGGACGAGGGGCGCATTACCCTACTGGGCGATCTAAAACCCTATCTTGAGTTTCGCTCCTCTGCCACGACGGCCACCGGGACGGCCACCCTGGAAATTGAGGGCAGCGTGGATGCGCCACAAATCAAGGTGACCTCTGATCCGCCGCGCCCGAGCGAAGAAGCCCTGGCTCTGCTGCTGTTCGGTGACAATATCGACGACCTCTCCCCGCTGGCCTTGGCCCGCCTGGCCAAGTCCGCGCTGGATCTCAGTGGACGCGGACTGGGCGATCAAAGCCGCCTGCGCAATGCAACCGGCGCCGATAACGCGGAGATTGGCCTCGACAGTCTTGGCTCTGGGCTTTTGGGGCTGGGGGGCTACATCGGAGAGAAGGCCTATACGGATTTCAACGTAAATACCAAAGGCGAGAGCGAGCTGAGCATCAATGTCGACCTCACTGATTCAGTTACCGTGACCGGCACCGTCGATAGCGAAGGCGAAAGCGGCTTTGGACTGTTTTTCAAGCGCGACTACTGACCTTTGCCGCTCCGCATACTCTGCGCCCTCAGCTCTCCGCCTCTGCGGCGCAATTTCGACACATGTCCTGGCTAATTCAGCAAATGCTTTTCCTATCCGCAGCAGCCGCTTACCCTAAGCGGTAGACTCGAAAGCTGGACAGACCGTATGAATGACCACCCGCAGCAGCAGCGCCTGACTGCCCAGATCAAGAAACGCCTCGCTTCCGCGCTGCATCGCGTGCGGTTCTACGCCTCGCTGCGCCATCTACACGGCCCCAAACGCCGTATCGCCACCACGGATGAGGTCGTCTTGGTCGCTTTGGTCCGCGATGGCACCTACTATCTGGAAGGGTTTTTCGACCACTATCGCCGCCTCGGTGTCGCGCATTTTGTCTTTCTCGACAACGGCTCTCGCGATGACACGCTGGACAGGTTGCGCCAGCAACGGAGCGTCAGCATCCTGCAATCAACCCTGCCCTGGGGGGATTATGAAAACGATTTTCGCAGCTATGCCGCCAAACGCTATGCGGCAGACCGCTGGTGTCTCATCGCGGATATGGATGAGATTTTTGATTTTGAAGGCAGCGCGCAGATAGGCCTGGAGGGGTTGACCCGTTACCTCTCGGCGTATGGCTATACCGGATTGATGGCCCAGATGCTGGAAATGTTCCCAGAGGCGCCTTTGCGTGACACTGCCACGCTGCCCTACCTTGAGGCGCTGGAACAGTTCGACCACTGCGATATCAGCGCTGTGACGGCCCATGACTACAACAGCCCCGGATCTGGTCTGGGCTATTTTCTGCGGCAGAACCAGGCAGTGCCGCCCAGGCCACAGGTGTTGTTTGGGGGTATTCGTGGCAAGGTCTTCGGCGAGACCTGCTGCCTGAGCAAACACCCTTTGATCTTTGTCGGACCCGGTGTCGGGCCCGCCAGCCATCCCCATGCCTCCACCGGACTGAAAGTGGCACCGATGTCTGCACTGATCAAACATTACAAGTTTGCCAATGATGCCCTGGCACGGGACCGGGCTTCGGTCGCTGCGGCCTCAATTGCCCATGGCGAAGATCGCCAGCGCCTGTCGGTTCTGGCCCAGAACCCGGACCTAAGCCTGTGGTCCGCACAAGCGCAGCATTTCCCCGGAATAAAAGCGCTGCAGCAGCAGGGTTTCCTGCAGGGCGACCCGGCCTATAGCGCCTATCTGGCGGATCACAGGGAAGGCCGCGAAAATGACTAAGCCAAGCGCCACGCCTCCCAGCACATCTGCCAATACGCCGAGCAGTACACTGCCCAACAGCGCCCCCCGGATAAACGCCGTGGTGATTGGCCGCAATGAAGGCGCCCGTCTTCTAGCCTGTCTGGCCTCTCTAGCCTCTCAGGTCTCCCGCCTCATCTATGTGGACAGCGGCTCAACCGATGGCTCGGCAGAGGCGGCACGGGCCATGGGGGTTGAGGTGGTAGATCTTGATATGTCGCTGCCCTTCACCGCCGCGCGTGCCCGCAATGCGGGCTTGCAACGCCTGCATCAGGAAGACGGGTTTGTGCAACTGGTCGATGGCGATTGTGAAGTTGCCGCAGGCTGGATCCCTCAGGCCTCGCGTTTTCTGCAACAGCATCCAGAGGTGGCAGTGGTCTGCGGACGTCGCCGCGAGCGCTTCCCCGCGGCCTCCCTCTATAATCAGCTCTGTGATACGGAATGGGACACGCCCATCGGCGAGGCCAAGGCCTGCGGTGGGGACGCGCTGATGCGACTGGAGGCTTTGCGTGCGGTAAAGGGCTATCGGGCTGACCTGATCGCAGGCGAAGAGCCTGAAATGTGCCTGCGTCTGCGCCAAAAAGGTTGGAAAATCTGGCGGATTGAGGCGGAGATGACCCTGCATGACGCCCAAATGACCCGATTTGGACAATGGTGGAAACGCAGCCGCCGCGCCGGTTATGCCTATGCCCAGGGTGCCGCCCTGCACGGGGGCCCGCCTGAACGCCATTGGGTCACCGAAACCCGACGCGCGCTGCTTTGGGGCGGAGTTTTGCCACTGCTCTTGCTGCTTGCCATGCTGGTGATCACGCCCTGGATCGGGCTGGCTGCAGCGATTTACCCCCTGCAACTGTTGCGCCTCACCGCGCGTATGGGGCTGCGGCCTGCTTGGTTTTCCTTGCTGGGGAAGTTTGCCGAATGCAGCGGCGTTGTGGAATTTGGCTGGAACCTGCTGCGCGGCAGAAATCGCACCCTAATAGAGTATAAATAGGCCGATTTCGACATGCTCTTTCGGTCTGCTTTCCACACAAGGTGTGTAATGTGGCGCTTCAATGCCTGCGCCGGGGCCTAAGGCCACCAGGGGCAAGTCTCAGGGCCGGTTGCGCAGGGCTTTCCAGATCTGGCCAGGGAGAATGGCAAAACACTTGGCATAGCGCGGCACCATCCGCGCCGGGCTGCTCAAGGCGCGCCAAAGCCATTCCATAGCGATCTGCCGCACCCATTGCGGCGCCCGGATCTGATGGCCGCCCAGAAAATCAAGCCCCGCGCCAATAGAGGCAAAGCCGACCAGCGGCGCTGCACTGCGGCCACGATGGGCCAGGCTCTCTTGCTTAGGAGCGCCCAGGGCTAGAAAGCAAAGCCGGATGCCTTTGCTATTCAAAGTTTCGAGAATCTCACCCGCCTCGTCTCCCTGCGGGTTAAACACCCCTGAGGGCGCATGGCACCAGGCCAGGTCCAGGCCGACCACCTGCGCTTCTAGATGCGCCTTGGCATCCCTGAGAGCCACATCGGTGCTGCCCACCAAGGCCACGGGCACCCCGGCCGCCGCTGCCAGACGGCAAAGCGGCAGCACCATATCCGACCCTGGCATCAGCTCAACCGGTCGGTTTGCCAGTTGCGAAAGCCAGACAATTGGCCGCCCATCCGCCACCACTAAATCCTGCCCTAGGTAAGCCTCCAGGAAGTCTTTTGACTGAGCCAGCTTGACCAGATGATCCAGATTCACCGTCGCCAGAGAGAAGCCCTCCCCCTCTGCGAACCGGCGCAGAACCTCGCTTTCCAACGCGGCACGCGTCGGCATGTTCACTGTGATCCGTTGGCCTTGAAATTCAAAAAACACCTGTTCACTCCTGCGCTGAACCCGAAAATAGAGAACGGCCATTTTCCATGCAGCGCTGCGCAAATACCGCGCAAAAGGCTTTGGCTCAAGTCACTCTAGCAGAACCGGCTAAATATGGCCTTTCGCTTCTCCCTTCCTATCCTTTTGGATATGATCAGCGCGAAATCCACCGCGACAATCTCAGGTTGCTGTCTTATCTTGGGCTTAATCCTTTGGCTCAGGCCCCGCTTGGCCATCAGCCTGTCACCAAATGCCCATCGGCCTGCCGCAATTGGAGAGTATTTCGATTTCATGCCTAACGCACTTGCCTCTTTGATGCTGCTGCTCTGGCCTCTGGTCAGCCTGGTGCTGTTCCGGCGCCTCCCGCTGGAACGGGCCATATTGTGGTGCATTTTGGCGGGCTATATGATTCTGCCTCCGGTGGCCGAATTCGACCTGCCACTGGTGCCGGACATGGATAAATTTACCATTCCTTCCATCATGGCCTTTGTGCTGTGCGTTGGCTTGTTGGGCAAAAAAATCCCACTCTTACCGCGCCACCCACTGGCTAAGGTTTTGACGCTGCTTTTTGTCCTAGCGGTTATTCCAACCGTGATGACAAATGGCGACCCGGTGATTTTTGAGGTGCTGGCGGATGCCGATCCTATCGTCTTTATCACCGATATGCTGCCTGGGCTCAGGTGGCGCGATCTTGGCTCGGTGATGATCAATCAGGTGATCATTCTGATGCCTTTCCTGTTGGCACGACGCTACCTTTCCTCGCCTGAGGGACAAAAAGAACTGCTGCTGGCCTTCTGCATTGCCGGACTTGCCTATTCGATCCCCTCGCTGTTTGAGATCCGCTTCAGCCCCCAGATCAACACAACGATCTATGGCTTTTTCCAGCACGACTTCTCGCAAACCATGCGCCAGGGGGGCTTTCGTCCCATCGTCTTTATGCCCCATTCGCTCTGGCTGGCGGTGTTCATGTTCTCAGCGCTTCTGGCCACCACAGCCCTGGCAAGGGCGGCAAAGGAGAAAAAGCGCCTGAATCTGACACTGGCTTCAACTTATCTCTTTGTTGTGCTGGTCCTGTGCAAAAGCTTTGCCTCACTGGCTTATGGCTTGAGCTTTGTGCCGCTGGTGGCACTGGCCTCTCCCCGCTGGCAGATCCGGGTTGCCATCGTATTGGCCTCGATCGCTATCACCTACCCGATGCTGCGCAATCTAGGCCTGATCCCTACCGAGGCGATCTTGGCCCAGGCCGAGGCGATCAGTGCCGAGCGGGCCCAGTCCCTGGGCTACCGCTTTGACAACGAAGCCATGATGCTGGAGCGCGCGGCAGACAAACCCTGGTTCGGCTGGGGCGGCTGGGGTCGCAATCTGGTGCGCGAGCTGGAAACCGGCGCCATCCTCTCGATTCCGGATGGCCATTGGATCCTGGTCTTTGGCACCCTGGGCTGGCTGGGCTATCTCGCAGAAATGGGGCTGTTGTCGCTGTCGATTTTCCTGTTGGGCATCGAGATCCACCGCCGTGGCACCAAGGAGATCTCCCCCTATGCAACGCCCATCGCGCTGATCCTGGCCGCGACCATGGTAGATATGATGCTCAATGATA
>CAJXIL010000129.1 GCA_913054455.1 uncultured Roseobacter sp. | reverse complement strand
TTGTCAGATTTGTCGCCGCTGCAGCTCGCGCTGACAGCTGCCACAAACCTTGGACTTTCCCGCCATTGTTCAATCCAAAACCAAAGTCTGCTTTGTGGAGCGCATCACGGAATGGAGCTTATCTAGCTCTTTTGCAGATCAAGCGCTTTTTCAATCGGGGTAGGTCCATAGTTTCGTGTCCGCTTGGATTGCTTCTATGACTTTTTCAGCACGAGCCAATGCCGCTTGCAACGGGCCACCCAAGCCTATGTATTCTACTTCAATATTAGCCAGATAACTTGCTACTTCCGACGCAGCTTCGCCTTTCCTAAGCCTGACTGCTGCCTGCACTAAATAGCTATCGTACTCGTCCGCGAACGGCAGGCAATCTTCGTCACTCCACTTTTGACCAGCTCCGATCAGTCCAATTGGGTCCCAAACGGACCAACCAATATCACGCAGACGGGATAACTTGAGTTTAGGTGGAGGTGTTAGTGGCGGATCAAGCAACGGCATAAAATTTCTCAAGATTTGTTTGATGCCGATTATTCATGGATTAGGGGCGATTGGAAGAACCGAAACACGGTGTTACGGTCATTCGCTGCAATGCCAAACATTGGAACTTTGGGCTCATTGATGCCATTCTCCGCGTCGCAGCACGGGAAGACAAGCCTGAGATCGGTTGCAAAATCTGTTCCGAGTTCGAAGCCTGGCTGCGGCATGTCGATTTTGGTCAACTCTTTGTCATGAAACGCATAATCCCATTCTCGGAACTGAACCGCCTTTCCGTGCGCTAATTCCGAGTTCGGGACTTAACATAAGTCGCCTTATCGGTCTCAAGGCGACCGCAAGCGCTTGTTTTAAGGGCTGTAGTGGGAGAGGGGAGTTTGAAAGGCGAAGTGTCCGAAAACCGCCCCGATGCCCTGTATGGGTCAGTTTGGCTGAGTTTGAGAGACACAACCTATTCGCCTTAAAACCCCAATTATGCAGCGCTGAAGGCCCATTTTTACAAGGCTTCATCCGGTTTCTTCCGGGATCATCCGGATAGGTCTGTTCAGTCACACCGATCTGTCTGATCGCGTCTATTCGGGGCATTCCTTGCCCCATCAATACTTTAACCTGCCGTAAATAAAAGACAATCTCTTCGGGTTTGGGGCTCTTAATCGCCATCTATGGTCCTCTGATTTCCCAATCATAGAGGCGGACGATTTCTTTGGGGGAGGCTCAAAGCCGCTGGGCGGGAATCAATGGGTCCTGCCTCTAGTCTCCATGGCCTTTTATTGCGCTGCTGATGCCGACGGTCCCCTGCTGAGAAGAGTTTCGATATAATCTATCATTTGGCGGGTCTCCGCCGTCATTTCGCTTTTTTCACCGATGATGTAGCGTGCAGTACTTAGCGCTTGCCAGCGGTTCTCAGCGTTCGAAAGCAAATGCAGCAGGCTTTCTAGCGCGGCATCTCCGCCATACTCAACCACCAGGGTTTGCTCCTGGATCATCCGAACCCGATCATCTGACGGCATTTCGTCGAACGGATGGGTTTCCGAGAGGACTCGCGCCGAACGCTCCAAGCGGTCCTGCCGCACATCCTTACGCGTATTGGCGAGCAGAATGAGAATTCTAAGCAAGCCCTCAGCAAAGCCGCCTTCGTTTATTCGAGCCAGTGCGTTCTGGACGTCTGGCAGGCTTACGAGATCTTCCGGGCGTTGATGTGTGCGATGGATATCGCGCGGAGCGCCATAGTTGATGGCCATTGGCGTACCCCAGAGCGTGAAGAAGGCGATTTCTTGTGCAGCTTCGCGCCAGGCGGTCATCACATTAAGATTGGTCTCAGCCATATCTATTATGAGCTGTTCTGCCAGCAGAAAAGGGTTGTCCGCACTTACTTTCTTACGGTTCCGGCGTGTGGTGTCGGCCTGGGTCGGGATTGTTGCCATTGCCGGGTTGGCACTACTGAAACTGCGGCGTCTCTGCCGCATAGGATGCATGTCTCGCGCCAGCTTGCCCATCTGCTCAGTCACCGTTGCCTGAAGGAGGGGACTCATGGTCGTGTCGTAGCTTTCTGCAATCGCTTCGGAATAGCGGGCCACAGCGGCGAAAGCTGGTTCTTCGCGGCGCTGGCCGGAATGGGACGCGACATCTACAAGTGAGCGCCGAGCAAAGCTGAGAGCAAATTCTTTTGCATCGCCTTGTCCCTGCACATCCTCAATGAGGATCTCGTAGAGCCCAGGCGCCAGCGCCTCGATTGTCTTAAGCGCTGAGGCCATTTCCGTATGTTCGCGTTTAGCGATTTTGCCCGAAACGAAGATCCCCAGGTGGCCAACGTCTTCGTGCACGAGGTAAAGGATCCTCTGGCCCAACACCTCAATCTCGTGCTCGTCGCCATAGGTGTCGATAATCCAATTCAGCGCCTGGCCCACCGGGGTAATATTGTCGCCGTGCGAAGCGAAGCAAATGATCGGCGCTCGGATTGCCTTAAGATCAATCGGGAGACCGGGTTCGAGCTGTGCGGTGTTGTTGCCGAGCTTGTTCCCGACAAAGAGGTTCTCCACAATCCAGCGAATTTCGTCCCCGGTCATGCAATAAAATGCACCCCACCATTTCTCAAATTCTAGAAATTTTTCGACGCCGTCATCAACGGACGCATAGAGGTCATAGTATTTCCGCAGGTAGTTTCTGCCCGGGTTGAGCTTTTCGAAATTGCCCACCAGATTTGCACCGTCAAAGATTCCGCCGCCCAGATCAGAAGCCATCTGAGCCAACCATGTGCCACCCTGAACACCTGCGGAATAGCGCATTGGGTCCTGGCCGAGTTTCCCGGACCAGTAGGACATCGGCGCACCATTTAGCACAATGGGTCCGGTGAGATCGGGATTGGTGGCCGCGAGAATTGCGGTGGCCCAGCCTCCTTGGCAATTGCCCACGACAATTGGGGCAGGGCTGTCGGGATGGGTTTTTGCAATATGACGCAGGAAGGCGGCCTCTGCACGGGTCACGCGGGCCAGCGTCTGCCCTGGCTGTGGCATTTGTCGAAAGGTCACGAAATAAACTGGGTGGCCATCAGCGAGCGCGACACCGACCTGGCTGTCGTGCTTGAAACCACCAATCCCGGGGCCATGACCAGCGCGCGGGTCGATGATCACATAGGGGCGCTTCCATTCCCGGGTTACAATGCCTTCAGGCGGAACTATGCGCAGTAGAACATAGTTGCACGGCTCGGGTAGGTCCTTGCCTTCTAAGATGATCTCGAAATCGTATTTCAGCACATGCTCAGGTGGTGCTCCCCTATCCTGTGACTGGATGTTCATGTCAGACCATTGGCGCAAGGCGTCGAGCGTCAAAATCCCGCGCTGCACCGCATCGGTCACATATTCCTGCCAATCGGTTACCAAAGAACCATCCTTGTCCTCCCAGCTTCTCTTGATCAGGCTAAGGCCTTCCCCTTGTATCCGCTCGGCATCGGCCCAACCTCTTTGCATTGCCTTTAGGCCAAGGTGTTGTGTGGCCGCCCTAAGGGCATTTGGCTGAATCCTGAGGGATTGACTGATGGCTTCTTGATTGTCGTTAAAGGTGCGAGACACGGTTCTTATCCTTGAAGGGGAGAAATTGCGCCCTATTGCGCACGAAGACCGAAGTCATCCCATGATTGAATAGCCACCGTCGATTTTAACGACAGCGCCGGTGACATTGCGTGCTTCCTTGGACGCAAGAAAGGCCGCGTAGGCACCGATATCTTCGATGCGGGCCAGAGTGTGGGTTGGTGCGCGCTTGGCGGCCTTCGCCAACATCTCGTCGAAATGCTCGATCCCGGAAGCGGCTCGCGTGGCCAGCGGCCCGGGGGAGAGCGCGTTGACAGAGATCATTTTCTCGCCAAGTTCAGCCGCAGCGTATCGCGTAGCACTTTCCAGTGCTGCCTTGACCGGCCCCATAACGTTGTAATCCTCGATCACCTCTTCAGAGCCATAAAAGGTCACCGTAATGCATGTGCCACCATTCCGCATCATCGGCTCGGCCAACCGGATCAGCCGTAAGAAGGAATGAACCGAAAGGTCCATTGCAAGCTGGAACCCTTCTGTTGAGCAATCTATGACCCGACCATGCAGGTCCTCTTTCGGACAGAAGGCGATGGAATGAACCAGAATGTCGAGTTCTCCCCATGTCGCGCGGATCACGTCAAAGAGCGCGGATTCTTGTTCTGGATGGCGGACATCGAGGGGCTCAATGATCTCGGCATCAAGTTTCTCGGCGAGTGGGCGAACCCATTTTTCGGCCTTTTCGTTGAGATAGGTGATTGCCAGATCCGCCCCCTGTGCACGGATGGCCGCGGCGCAGCCATAGGCGATGGATTGCTCATTGGCGACGCCGACAATGAGCGCCTTCTTTCCTTCGAGTGAAAACATCACAGGCCCCTGTTTTGCTCCCAAACCATTTTGGCAGGACTTTGTAACGACTTCGCTGCAATGCAGAAAAAACTTGTCCAATAGAACGATCAAAAATGATCTTTCCAGCAGACCGATGGGGGCGATTTTCGGCAAAGGTTTGAGTACTCAAACCGCGTCTGCTGGTTCACGTTCCGTTAAGCCTCAACTTGCAGACTCTGCAATTTGAGGACCTGTCGCGGTTTTGTGCGGCCCCAAGTGCTCGTTTAAGCCAAATTCCCTTCGAAAGCGACGCGACTTTTCCTGGTCAGTGCTGAGTGCCTTCGACGCGGATTATTGAACCCGTTGAGGTATTCGAAAATGGCCATCTTGGCCCGCCGTCGCGTTTCCCATGAGCGCCGCCAGATCAACTCGGCCTTGCTGGATTTGAAGAAGGTCTCGACCCTTGTCCGGCATGCGCATTCATAGAGTGCTGCCGAGAGGGGCGGCATTGTCGTAGCAATTGCCTTTGCCCCTCATGGAGGCCTTGAAGCCATTCTGGCGCTGCATTTTCTGGTAATCGTGAGAACAGTATTGCGACCCGGGACGCGATTAGACAGATTGATGTGACTCCAAAAGACAAACTGCGGAGAGGAGACCTCATTTCAATCCTTGGATAGGATTAAGTGGGACAATGCTCTATGTAAGCGACTGTGAAATTGAGAGCAGCATTTGGCTTTCGTAGGACTTCAGCGCCATACGTGCGGTCGAGCCATAGGCATCAATATCTGTCATTAGTTCCAGAACCTCGTTCCGCGTGTCGATATCAAAAGACTCTAGAGTTTCAGCTCCCGGATGATAGCTCTCACTCTCTAGGCCATTTCCACAGAGAATTTCATGGCTGTCAAACAACAGATGTACGTAGGTCACCAGCTGACCATCTGCCTGCACTCGGATGGTTGTATCGTTCACAAGATACTTCGCCTTTACCAAGACCTCTGAATGTCCAAATAACAGCTCTGCAAGATCAGAAGAAATCAATACCCGGTGGTTTTGCGATACGGAAATACGATCATGAGCGCCAAGCGCATTTTCCGCAATGACCACCGGTGCACTCTTCCCTGTTGCAAGGCGGGTGCTATAGCCAATCCAGCGCAGAGGTTGCAGGCCATGATCTCTGGTCATAATCTCGGTTCCGACCTCAAGGTCTTCGACTGCGATAGTGCCCTGACCTGTATCGATCTGTGTGCCTGCAACGAAACAGGGTGGCGTGCCCACGAGCGTTTCGACCTGCACTGATCCGACGTCACTGTTTCCCTTATCATCCGTAACTGTATAGGAAAACGTGTTGGTTTCAGACACCGCACTATCGTTTACAATCGAGAGCGTGCCATCTGCATTCAGGGTCACAACCTCGCCACTATCCAGTGTCACCGCCCCACCGGGGGAAACAGCCTGACCTGCAATATGGGTGACCGTCAGGCTCCCACTGTCACCGTGCAGATCATTGTCAAGAATGTTCAGGGCCTCGGAACCGTCGCCTGAAATCTGAAACACATCATTGGTCGCTAGCAAATCTGGCTCTAGTGGACCTTCCAATGTGTCGATGTCTGAATTCCAGGTTAAATCCCCAAGTAGGCCACCCTCCGGGAGACCAGAAAAATCGATTATCATCGTGGTATAGAGGTCGCCGACAGCCTCGCTGCCGGACAGATTTACAATCCCAGTATAGGTCGCCGTTATATTCCCAGACATATCTTCGTGTTTGGGGGCAACTTTAAAAGGATAGCCATTCTTGGAGGTCGGTGTGGAGCCGCCAAGAGGATCGTCGTCCATGGCAAAGGTCGTATCAAACACAGAGTCGGCCGGAGCAAGATCGATCTGAAGCGAGGTCAGCAGTTTTGTGGTCGACAGCTCATGCCAGCTGTAGCCAAAAAACATATCAATATCTGCGCCTGTCGCCCCACCATTGGTGTAGGGATCTAATGCCTTCCAGGTCAGCGTTTCTGTTGTGCCGTCAGCGTAGCTTGCCGTGATTTGGGCACCGTCCAAATCAACCCCGCGGGATGAGGTATCCGTGCGAACGTTAAAGGCACTTTCGTGCGGATCTTCATCAAGCCGAAAAATATCAACCGTAGGCATGGCCTAAGCTTCTTTCACATGGATGCCATCGGCGCGAGTTTTTCTATTGTGCCGACAACAACTTATTGTCCCGAATTTCCATCTGAGTTCTATGAACGAGCAGAAAGGGATCACAGTGGCAGAAACGCAGCCGAATTATGGCAAGCTGTGAAGGATGAGATTGACCCCACCCTCAAACATGCGACTTTGAGAAGTCACAGTTCGAGCCTCTGTTCTGCAACCTCCCCTGTGAGGTCTTTTGCGTCTTGGCGCAGTTCCTTGACCTCAACAGTGTTCGCAGCACATACCGTGTCCGCCGAACGACGCCTCTTCCGAGCTGCCATGTGGTCGTTCGGCCAGTTAAAATAGACACCCCGTGAAATGGCTTTACGACGGCTCGGCATTGCCGCCCTCGCCACGTCACCCATCCAACACGATCCCGATCTTCTATACGGATGGGTTCCTGATTCACCCAATGCTTGCAGCCTCCGGGGTCCAATCTGATAAAGTTCTATGGCTGACCAAAGAGCTGCGCCAATTTCTTCGTAAGGATGCTGCATAGTAAGGGGGGGTTAACCTGGTTCTGCCTATGATTATGCCACTCCCCTAGAGTTCGACTTTCAGCCTTTGAGTTAGCAGATATCAACATGAGGTACCAAATTGGGCAACAACTCCTTCTCAATTGATTTTGGTAAGAATGCGCGCAGCAAAACCGCATTGGGGGGCGCTCAGAACTTTTTGGGACATACCGGGGGGGCAGGTTTGCCTAGGCCGAAGCAAAAAGCGGGAAAGCAGTCAGGCAATAGGCCCTTTACGCCCCAGAAAGGCGCAGTTGAAACGCTGGAAGCAGACCTCCTGTACAAGCGCGTCCTAAGGGCCGAGATGAACAATGAGAACACCCAGCTTGGCTTATTGGCCAGAAGCGGCGTAGAGCAGTTTCCTGCTGATACTCGATTCTACAAATTCTTGGCGAGCCATTTGGTCAAGAAGGGAGATCATATTGAAGCGATTAAATACCTCAGCCGCGCCCTGGCCCTGGAGCCAAAGAACGTCGACGTCTTGGTGACCATCGGGAATACTTTGGAAAATTGGGGCAAACCCCATGACGCGATCGGGTTTTATCAGGCGGCCCTCGGGATAGACCCAAAGAACCTCGCGGCGATCTCCAATATGATTCATCTCAGTATGGCTGAAAGCGACTGGAGCTTTTTTCCAAAGTTGCCGGAGATGTTGAAGACGCTGAATCTCGGAAAGTCTTTTGGTAACCCTTTTAATCTGTTGGCGGTGACGGATGATCCGGCCATGCATCGCGTTAACCTCGCTGAGCGGGACCGATTGCTGAAGAAAAATGTTCTTAAGAACAAGAAATTCCCTGCCAAAGGGACTGCGGGCGACAAAATCCGGATTGGGTATTTCTCTTCGGACTTCCATAGCCACGCCACGATGTTTTTGTTGGGAAAGTTCTTTGAAAACCATGATCGCGACCGATTTGAGGTCTACCTCTATGATTTGCAAAGGCCTGAAGAGTCAGCCAAGGCGCGTGAGGTACGTGATTCCGCTGATCACTATGTTCCGGTGGCGACACTGACGGACAAGGAAGTGGCAGAACGCGCGCGTGCGGATGGTCTTGATATTGCGGTTGATATGAAAGGGTTTACCAAGGGCAGTCGGCCAATGATATTTGGCCACCGGGCGGCACCTGTCCAGGTCTCTTATCTGGGTTTCCCGGGGACGACCGGGATATCCGCTATGGACTATTTCCTCGCTGACAATGTGACCGTCCCAGCCAAAAATCGCCGGTTTTTCGTTGAAAAAATTATGTATATGCCAGATTGCTATCAGGTGAACGACAACACACGTCCACATCCTGATGTGATCCCAACCAGGACAGAGCTTGGCCTGCCGGAAGACAAGTTCGTTTTTTGCAGTCTGAACAATTCCTACAAGGTCACTCCAGTAGAGTATGATATTTGGATGCGGCTGTTGCATGCGGTTCCGGACAGTGTCCTTTGGCTGTTGGCGCCAAATGAATATGTCGAAAAGAACCTGATCGAAGAAGCTGCCGCCAGGGGCATTGGCCCAGAACGTCTGTTTTTTGCAGGGAGGGTCAGCACATCTGCGCATCTGGCGCGCCTGCCTCAGGCTGACTTGTTTCTGGATACATTTAATTGCTGTGCCCATACGACGGCCAGCGAGACCCTCTGGTCAGGCGTGCCGCTGATCGCCAAGCCAGGGGATCAATTTGCCTCTCGTGTTGCGGCTAGTATTCTGTCAGCGATCGGCTGCGAAGATTTGATCACGGACAGCGCCGAAGACTACTACGATCTTGCCTTGAAGCTGGCCCAAGATACTGCTGCCTTTGTAGAGGTCAAACAACGTCTGAAAGACAATCTTTGGACGACGCCGCTGTATGACTCCGAAGCCTATATTCGGAATTTTGAGAACTTGATGGAAAAGGCTGTAGAGCGCCAAAGATCGGGGAAAGCGCCTGGGCACCTTTCTCTGACTCTAGAAGAAACATATGCGGGCAGTCAGGACCGACCAGCCTAGTCTGCCAACACTAGTATTGGGGCTGCTGCCAACAAGCAGCGGCACCTTAGCGCGTCAATACTATGCGAACGAGCCCCACATTTTTGCCCTGGGTTTGACAGCTAGAGAATGCGCACCTGTGTGCCCACCTTGACCAGCGGATATAGCTGTTCAACATGTTGATTATAGAGCCCAATACAGCCGGAAGAGCTTTGTCGCCCAATCTTGCGTGTGTCATGGGTGCCATGCACCAGATAGGCTGGCCAACTGAGATACATGGCGCGGGTTCCCAGGGGGTTGCCGGGGCCACCAGGAAGTCGTGTAGGAAGGCTTGGATCGCGTTCGCGCATCGAAGCCGTCGGCGTCCAGCTGGGGTTTTCTGCTTTGCGCACAACCTTGGTGTAGCCGCGTTTGGTCAGTTCTTCCGACATGGGAACCGAAGACGGATAGAGGCGATAGGTTTCCCCGTCGCTGCCCCAATAGTGCACTGCGCGTGATGTCACATCTGCGAGCAGACAGCCAATGCCTAATTCGTCAAAATGGTCCTGCCAGTTCTGCTGACGAAATGATGAGATATTTCGCTGAACAGAGGGTTGGTTCGAAATCGGTTCTTCGTTTTCCGGAAAGGCGTCACTCGATTGCGCCCGCAGCAGTGCAGGGGTGGCAAGCGTTGCACCAAGCCCCAGAAGGGCGGCACGGCGGTGGATAGGTTTTGAAGACATGATCAGGCCACACAAAGATTTTTGGGGTTCCGTCCACCCATATGGGATGTGACGCTGGCTTGAAAAGACCCTGGAGCTTCACTTTTACGTTTCCGCCGAGATTTCTGCGCCGAAGCTTACGGGGAGTTAAAACAGAAAAGAGCCCAGAATTTCTTCGGGGCCCTTGCTTTTTATTATTTTAAAGCAAGGAGTTAATCCATTGCTTTAAAGTTGAACTCGCCACCTTCGCGGATGCCCGAGGGCCAACGCGAGGTGATGGTTTTTGTGCGTGTATAGAATTTGAACGCATCCGGACCATGCTGGTTCAAATCGCCAAAGGCGGATTTCTTCCAGCCACCAAAGGTGTGATAGGCCAGCGGCACGGGGATTGGCACGTTGATGCCGATCATGCCGATGTTGATCCGGTTGGCAAAGTCACGGGCGGTGTCGCCATCGCGGGTATAGATCGCGGTGCCGTTGCCATATTCATGATCCATTGCATAGGACAGCGCTTCCTCGTAGGTTTCAGCGCGCACAGTGGACAGAACCGGGCCAAAGATCTCCTGCTTGTAGATGTCCATGTCGGTGGTGACATTGTCAAACAGGCTTGGACCAACAAAGAAACCGTCCTCATAGCCTTGTAGGCTAAAGTCACGGCCATCAACAACCAGATCCGCGCCCTGATCAACACCGGTCTGAACCAGACGTTCGATATTGGCCTTGGCCGCTGCAGTCACAACCGGACCGTAGTCGACGTCGTCGCCAGCTGTGTAGGGACCAACCTTGAGGGTCTCAACGCGGGGGATCAGCTTTTCGATCAGCTTGTCCGCTGTCTCTTTGCCAACAGGAACCGCAACCGAAATCGCCATGCAGCGTTCGCCTGCCGCGCCGTAACCAGCACCGATCAGGGCGTCAGCCGCCTGGTCTAGATCGGCATCGGGCATGATGATCATATGGTTTTTGGCGCCGCCAAAGCACTGAACGCGCTTACCCTGGGCACAGCCGGTGCCGTAGA
>CAJXIL010000128.1 GCA_913054455.1 uncultured Roseobacter sp. | reverse complement strand
GACACTTTCGGATCGTTGACGAGCTTCCGATGACAATCACGGGAAAGCCTCAGAAATTTCTAATGCGAGACAAAATGCTGGAGATGCTTGGATAGCGGTCATTCCCGACTTCTGTAGCTTTGGTGTCACAGGGCTCCGAGTGGTTTTGCGGCGGGGACATAGAATTTCAGGCTCCGTCACAAACTTTATGTTGGCTTTAACTACTCTGTATCAATTCAGCACACATCTGTGGCGACAATCCGCAGTCCACCCTTCGTGTCTATCAGCAGGAACGACCCGTCCTGTCGCTGGCTGATTGGCTTGGCGCTGCGTCACAGCTTTCGCATTGCTGCCGACCATGCAATGCGCAGCGATCCTAAAATGGGAAGCAGTTGTTACAAACCCCACGACCATGTGAAACCAAGTCACTGGATCGTTTGATGACAGCGCATCAAGGTACGCGTTAAGTGACCTTCATGGAACTAATTTTTGCATTTGGTGCGGGTCTGCTGACCTTGATTAACCCCTGCGTCGTGCCGGTGTTGCCTATTGTGATCGCCACCGCGTTTCAGTCCAGTCGCTTTGGGCCGGTAGCCCTGTGCGCGGGGTTGAGCCTGTCATTTGTAAGTTTGGGCGTGGGTATCACCGCTTTTGGTCAGGTGCTTGGGGTCGACATCGACACGGTTTCTAAGGTCGGAGCCGGGCTGATGGTGCTGTTCGGGCTGGCGCTTTTGGTGCCACAGGCCGGGGCGGTTCTAGCCGGAGCAACGGCTGGCCTGTCCTCGCAAGCCGATGCGCAAATCGACACGCTGGACCGCAGCGGACTGCGTGGGCAGTTCCTTGGTGGGCTGCTGCTGGGGGCTGTCTGGAGTCCTTGTATTGGTCCGACACTGGGCGGTGCAATCTCACTTGCGTCACAGGGCGAGGGGCTTTTGCGCGCCACCACAATCATGGTGTTCTTTGCCTTAGGCGTCTCGACGCTGATCCTTGGTCTTGCCTATGGCACCCGCGGCGCCGTCGGGCGCTACAATACACAACTTCGCGCACTGGCGTACCGCAGCAGGCCTATTCTTGGGGCGGCCTTTGTCGCCGTGGGGCTAGCCTTACTGCTCAACCTTCACCACGTGATCGAGGCCTGGCTGATCGGCGTCCTGCCTGCCTGGTTGGTCGATCTCTCCGTCTCTTTGTAACGATGCTCAAAGGAGTCCACTCATGGATCGCCGTCACTTTCTTTTCCTGACCGCAGGCGCAGCCGCCCTGCCGTTTGCTGCCAATGCCGCCCCGCTGGAATACGAACCCGGCTTGGTTGAAAAGCACCTAAAGGCCGGAGACACCGTGTTTCTGGACTTCAAGGCCAGCTGGTGCAGCACTTGCGCCGCTCAAGAGAGGGTCATCAATACGCTGAAATCAGAAAACTCCGACTACGAGGCCAAGATTACGTTTGTCGACGTTGATTGGGACGCCTACGGCAAATCGGAACTGGTCAAACGCATGAACATCCCGCGCCGGTCGACACTTGTGGTGCTGAAAGGGGATCAGGAACTGGGTCGCATCGTCGCCCAGACCGGTACATCACAAATCAAGACACTGATGGATACCGCCTTGAGGGCCGCAACTGCGTAACTCTGACCCACCGGGAGGAACCGGTGACAACCCATACCGAACGGGGAAAGTAGTCCATTTTTCAGTGGACTAAACTGGTTTTTCCAACCCTTATCGCCGCCGTCACGAACGGCTCATAGCAGACATTGACTGAGCAGTAACGCGCCTCAATGCAGCGTCAACAAACCAGACCTTTACTGTGGCTAGGCACAATTCCTACCGGGCGAGACAAATGGCGCTCAGATTCACTTCTACCGCTCAGGGTCAGAAAAGGCCGAAGACGACGCCGTATCGATAAAGGCCTTCACCAACCGTAGACCTGCACGGTCTTTTGGCGCCACAACAGCGGTTTCATGGGTTTCCGAGAGCTCAACAATAGGCACTTCCCTGAGGCCGCGCGATATTAGCCCGCTGTTCCCGAGAAAGATGGCAATGCCTGCCCCTTGAAATACGGCTTCGCACATAAGCGGAAAAGTGGTCATTTTTATTGTGCGTTGTAGCTGGATGCCCTGTTTGGCTTCAGCCTCGCGCACCACACGCTCAGTCAATGATCCGCTTTCTGGTAAAATCACTGTTTCCTGTCGCAAGTCCGCAAAGCTCAAAATCTCCCGATGTGCCAGCGGCGAGGACGGCAAAAGGTATGCAACGTAGCGGGTTTTTTGAACGGGTATCCGTTCCCAATCATCAATCTTGGGCGCATCAGTGATCAAACCGACATCCGCGCGCCGCTCGCGCAAAAGCCGGGTTGCGGTGGTCCACCCATAAAGCGCGAAGTCGATTTCTACGTCAGGATAGGTCATACGAAATTGACTGATTGCCCGCAGGGCCGGAAGTGGCGCATTTGCAATTATCTTGAGATGCCCGCGCGCCATGGCCTCATAGCCCTCCAGACGCTCGCGGATGGAAGAATCCAAAGCGACAAGGCGATCTGCCAGATCATACAGGTCCTGCCCTGTTCGGGTCAGTGCAATACCTTCACGACTGCGCAACAACAGTTGTGATCCAACCTGCTTTTCCAGCTTTGCCACATGCTGGGTGATGGCCGATTGTGTGACGCCAAGGCGCACAGCGGCGGCTGAAAAGCTGCCTTCCCGCACCACATAGGCAAAGGCCACAAACTGATGATGGTTGGCGCGCATGGGACCTCTCTTTCGGTTGGGCTTAGCCCCCATTAGTTTCACTAATATGACGTCACAAAAATGAAGGCTCAGGTTCCTAAACCATCCCTGTCAGATGGAGGAATCAGATGGCCGGGCTAAGCATCAAGAACATCAACAAGCGCTTTGGCGAGACCGAAGTGCTGAAGGGTGTGTCTCTCGACATCGCGGATGGTGAGTTTGTTTCACTTGTCGGCCCATCTGGCTGCGGCAAATCAACATTGCTGCGGATCATCGCAGGTCTGGAAGAGCAAACCTCAGGCGATGTGCAGATTGGTGGGGCTTCAGTAGCCGGACAACGGGCTGCCGATCGCAATCTGTCGATGGTGTTCCAATCCTACGCCCTTTATCCCCATCTGAGTGTAGGCGAAAACATTGCGGTGCCGCTTAGGATGCGGCGTATGAACACGCTGCAACGCTTGCCTTTGCTTGGCGGCGTCATGCCTGGGAAAACACGACGCGCAGAGGAGATCGCCAAGGAGGTGACCCACGCTGCTGAGATCCTTGAGATCGCCCACCTATTGGACCGCAAACCTGGACAGTTGTCAGGTGGGCAGCGACAGCGGGTGGCGCTAGGGCGGGCTTTGGTCCGCGACCCTGCTGCCTTTCTGTTGGATGAACCACTCTCCAACCTGGACGCAAAACTGCGGGTCCAGACGCGCGCTGAGATTGCACAGCTACACCGCCAACTGAAGGCAACCTTTGTCTATGTGACCCATGATCAGGTCGAAGCGATGACAATGTCGGATCGCATCGCAGTCATGATGGGCGGGCGCATCCTGCAATGTGCTGCACCTGAAACGGTCTATGATGACCCTGACCGGATCGAAGTGGCCGAATTCATCGGCTCACCAAAAATCAACCTGTTGCCAGTCGAACTCAGCGAGACCGGACAGGTCCATTTGTTGGGCGAGCCTCTTTCCCTCACGACAGGTCGTCGAACCAAAGCTGTTGGCTCCCTTGGGTTGCGCCCCGAGGCCCTCTTCCTGACCGACAGTAACGCTCCGCTTCGCGGTCAGATTGTACATACCGAGAACCTGGGGTCAGAGTTGTTTGTCCAGGTCGAGGTGAACGGACTCGGGTCCCGCATCACCTTCCGGACCACACCAGACAAACGCGCGTCATTGGCCCAAGGGGCAACAGTTGGCCTGGATTTCGACGCCGACAAAGCCCTGATTTTTGATGCCATTGGAGCCCGTGTGCGAGACACCCACTCAACCACAACATCGAAAACCGAGGTGGCCTGATATGTCGTTGGCAGACGGAGTGCCACACGAAGCCGTGGTTGAAAAAACAGTATCTCACAACGTCAAAGAACGTCGCGCCGCCTGGATCCTGACGGGGCCGGCCCTGATCCTCATGGTGGTAATTCTGCTGGCTCCAATCCTTGTCGCAAGCCTGCTGTCCTTTACCAATTACTCCCTTGGAAACAGCGGGTTCGACTGGGTTGGCTTCCGAAACTACGAAAAGCTGTTCACCCGCTCGACCTATGCAAAAATGTTTGTTGCCACACTGACCTATGTAGTGACCGTCGTGCCGATTTCTGTTGGCCTGGGGCTTGGGGCTGCGTTGTTGATCAATTCCTTGGGCCGGTTTCGAGAAGTCTACAAAACAATCTACTTCCTGCCGGTCATGGCGACCCTGCTGGCGATGGCTATTGCCTGGGAATTCATGCTGCACCCTTCCATTGGCATGATCAATCGCACGCTTGAAATGGGCTGCGGCACGTTTCTGGAACGGATCTGGTCCTTCATGGCCAATGGCTGTGCCGGGCACTTCCCGGTCTGGTTGGGCGACAAACGTTATGCGATCTGGGTCATCAGCTTTATCGGCATCTGGCAGGGCTTTGGCTTTAACATGGTGCTGTATCTGGCCGGGCTGACCGGTGTGCACCGTGAGCTCTATCACGCAGCTGAAATGGATGGCGCAAGATCCGCCTGGGAGCGGTTCCGGCTGGTGACCTGGCCAGCCTTGGGACCAACCACGGTTTTCGTTGTAACCATCTCCTGTATCCGTGCCTTTCAGGTCTTTGACACAATCGAGGCCTTTTGGCCCCAGGGCGGCGGCCCCAACAAATCCACCTATGTGATGATGTTCGCCATCTTTGAAAAAGGCGTGCAGCAGAACCTGATCGGTATCGGTTCGGCCATCACCATGGTGTTTCTTGCTTTTGTCATGTTCCTCACCCTGATCCAGCGCTGGCTGGTGGAACGAAAGGTTCACTACTGATGACCCGTGATTGGTGGAAGCATCTCCTTTTGATCCTCGGCGTGATCGTTGTCATTGCCCCGTTTTACATGATGGTCAGCTACTCCTTTAAGTCGCCAGGAGAAATCGACCGGGGCGAAGGTGGTTTCTTTGGCCGTCAGGAGTTGATGGTAGATGAGAGATGCGTTGTTCGGAGAGATCCAAGCCGAGCCGATATCACCGCCGCGGCCCCTAGGTTTCCAGGGCAAAATGACAGGGACATTCGGGACGCCCTGGTTGCTGAAGCAGAAACCGACTGCTCCATGCGCCCGGTGGTATTCAACTACACTATGGCTTTCACCGAGGCGCCTCTGCTGCGCTATTTGATGAATGGCATCATTGTCACCGCATCTATTTTTCTGATCCAGGTCGTGGTGGCCCTGCCAGCGGCCTATGCCTTGGCCAAGCTCAAGTTCTGGGGGCGAGATGCGGTCTTTGCGCTGGTTCTGTTTTGCCTTTTGATCCCAGTTCACGCGATCGCCCTGCCGCTCTACATCCTGCTGGCCAAGCTGGGATTGACCAATACCTATGCTGCATTGGTGGTACCTTGGACGATCTCAGTCTTTGGCATCTTCCTGATGCGCCAGTTCTTTATGACCGTACCTGACGATCTGATTGATGCCGCGCGCATGGATGGGATGAGCGAGTTTGCCATTGTCTGGCGGGTGATGCTGCCCACAGCGATCCCGGCACTTCTGGCCTTTGCCATCTTCTCGATCGTGGCTCATTGGAATGACTATTTCTGGCCGCGTATTGTCGTCACTGGCAACCGCGACCTGTTCACGCCCCCCCTAGGCTTGCGCGAATTCAAGGGCGGCGGCGATGGCTCGTTTTTTGGCCCGATGATGGCGACCGCCACCGTCATCGTAACCCCTCTGATCGTGGCCTTTATGCTGGCGCAACGGCGCTTCATCGAGGGCATCACATTGAGCGGCATGAAATGATTTTGGGGGCACCCTCAAAGGTACCCCCAACCCGAAATCCCGCAAGGGACAAACCCGGAGCCTCCGTCTGCAAACAACGGCTCCAAGACCCGGCAAGAGAGGACTATTCCATGAAACTGACCGCCACCGCAATGGCCTTGGCCCTGAGCGCCACCGCCGTTTTCGCCGAAGACACCGTAACCATCGAATTTGCCTATCCCTATAGCCATCTGTTTGATGTGACTTACGAAGCGATGATGCCCGCCTTCAAAGAAGCGCACCCAAATATCGAAGTGAAATTCCGCGCCACATATGAATCTTATGAAGATGGCACCAACACCATCCTACGCGAAGCCGTATCGGGCAACCTGCCTGATGTGACCATGCAGGGCCTGAACCGTCAGCAGATCCTTGTCGACAAAGGCATTGCAAAATCGCTCGAGCCATTCATCGCCAAGGAAGCGGATTTTGCCAAAGAAGGCTATCATGACGCCATGTTGTCCCTGTCGACCTTTGACGGCAACGTACACGGGTTGCCATTCTCAGTTTCCCTGCCGGTTGGCTACTACAACATGGATGTGCTTAGCGCGGGTGGCATCGACGCCCTGCCAACCACTTGGGACGAGGTGATCTCTGCCTGCGAAACCATGAAGGCCAATGGCGTTGAGAATCCGATCTTCTGGGGTTGGAACATCACTGGCAACTGGTTCATGCAGGCCCTGATGTGGTCCCAGGACAAGGCGATTGTCGACAATGGACATGTGGCCGTCGACAGCCCCGAAGCCCTCGCTGCTATGGAGCAGATGCAAGAGATCTTCACCAAATGTGAAATGCAAAACCTTGAGTGGAAATCGGCACTGGCTTCTTTCTCTGCAGGTGACATCGGCATGATGTTTTGGTCAACCTCTGCTCTAGGCGCGGTTGAGCGTTCGCAGGGTAATTTTGAGCTGGTCACAGGGCCTTTCCCAGGTATGGGCGAAACGCCCAAAGGCCTGCCCGCCGGTGGCAACGCCGCCTTGCTGACCTCCACTTCGGACGACCCCAAAGTGCAAGAGGCCGCATGGGCCTGGCTCAAGTTCATCACCTCGGGGGACGGCGCTGCGGAAGTGGCAAAGACCACTGGTTACATGCCGCCGAACAAGGCTGCAAACGAAGTGATCCTGGCAGATTTCTACGACCAGAACCCGAACAAGCAGACTGCTGTTGATCAGCTGCCACTGCTGCGCGACTGGCTGGCCTATCCGGGCGACAACGGTCTGGCGATCACTCAGGTGATCTACGACGGGATCGAGCGCATCGTCACCGGCGACGCCACCGACATGAAAGAGCTTCAACAGGAACTGGTTGAAGAAGTCGCTGACCTGCTGCCGAACGGCTAAACCCATCTACTCCGGCCGCGTGGAATTGCCCGCGCGGCCGCATTCCCCTTGGACAGAAACACATGAAAATCATCCACATTTCCGACATTCACCTGACAGTTCCCGGCGAAGAGATGGGCGGATTGGACCCCCATGCGCGTTTTGAACAGGCGCTTGCGGATATCGCCACCCATCATCCTGATGCAGCGCGTGTCATCATAACCGGCGATCTGACCCATTGGGGCGAACAGGCGGCCTATGAAGCGCTGCAACAGGCAATCGCAGATCTGCAAATACCAGTGCGAATGATGATCGGAAATCACGACAATCGCAGAACATTCCTCTCCGTTTTCAAGGATCATCCCACCGATGCGGCTGGGTTTGTAAACCACGCTGAAACCCTTGATGGCGTGCGCTTCATTTACCTCGATAGTGTTGGAGCGCAAACCCACGCGGGCCATTTCTGCGAAACGCGTCGCGCATGGTTGCAAAACGAACTTGCTGACTGTGACCGTGCCCGGATTTTTTTGCATCACAACCCGATGCTGTTAAATCTGCCAGCATTAGACAAGATTGCACTGGTTGAAGAAGATCGTGGCCCGTTCCGTGACCTGATCCAGGATCACGCAGACAAATTGGACTATATCCACTTCGGCCATGTGCATGCCCCGATCCACGGGTGTTTTGCCGGGGTTCAGTTTGCCAGCGTACCTTCGACCGGCAACCAGTCCATCCCGGATTTCAACGAAGCGGAGTTGCTAAAGGGCGCTCCCATGGCTCCGTCTTACTTTGTGTTGCTCATTGACGGGGCGGACACATCGATCCATCAAATGCCGTTTGCCTGGGAAGGCCCGATTGCGGCCACTGGCACCGGTTGGGAGGACTGGGCCAAGCCGGGCTAGGCAGCACAATTGTCAGGATCGCGATCTGCGCAATCTACGACACTGGCGATTGGGACGCATTTTCCTTCGTAGCTAGGATTGCTCCTTCTAGCTAGTGCAGGTTCTTAAGTTCTTAGTTTTTGTCTCCTGGGCCTGTTCTGAAACAAGTACCTTGCGGACATCCACCTGGTTCGACCATTGAAAACAAATCGAAGCCCATCTTGAACGGGGTTCGATTTGGCGAACCGATGTGCCGCGCTTAATTTGGCCGACCCGTTGATGGGATATTAGTTGTTCTGGTTTGGCATGCTGCAGTCGCCCTGCAAGAGCTGTCACGATAGCAAGAAACAGCGGCCTGAGAAACGCGCGCACCTGAGAGGGGGGGTACATCTCACTGGAGATGAATGTCGTGACCTAGAATTCTGCTTTCAGCCCAAAGTAACCGATGCGAAGCGAGGTTGGCTCTCGTTGCCGCACATGCACAAATCGCGCCTCGACTTCCCGGAACCGGACATTCAAGCAGTCAAACGCGGATTTTTGCCCTCCATGTCGGAAGTGAGTCCACTTTGACCAATGCTGCGCTTCGCACGAATGTCCGGATGCCTAACGATCCACAATTGGCTTTGTACCTGCCACGCTTGTCGCGCAGCCAAAAAAGTGTTTCTTTAGATCAACAGAAAGACCGGCCTCCGCAAGGGCCGTTGCCATCTGTGAGCTGTCACCAAAGTTGCGCGTGTAATCTCCAATCATGCTAAAATCATTGGCACCTCTTAGACAGTATCGCTCCACCACCGGAAGCACCTTATCAAGGTACAGGCGATATATCGGACGGAGGGCCCAGCCCTTTGGATCCGATGCCTCAATCAACGCAAAGCTGCCGCCCGGCTTCAATATGCGAGCAATCTGTCTTGCCAACTCAGCCTGTTGGTCGGCGTTGAACGTCTTTAGTCCGAATGTGGAGACTAGAAGGTCTGCATAATTGGCCTGTAGATCAGATTGCAGGGCATCCGCTTCAATATGAGTAATTCTATCCGCGTAGTCTCCATGCAAGCGCTCGACGGCTTCGAGATGCATACGGTGGGAGATATCCAGAGCCGTGACCGTGCTTAGATTCGGAAAGCGGCGCAGGAGGTAAGGCCAAACTTCACCCGTTCCAGCCATCAGATCGACCACGACAGGGCGGGACGTTTTTGGAGAAGCCAAACGTGCAACACACTGATACCTCCACAGCGCGATAAATCCAAAGGAGCTAACAGCACTCCATCGTCTGTAGCTCGAAGAACAACGGTCAAAGAGGCTCGCTACAAATTCGGGGTCATAAATGTCTTTCGCCGGCTCACTCATCTCTAAACCCGATGTGTTTTAATTGATCCGCTACCTAAAGGACCATACTGAGCCACGAAAGCTGTCATTCGCACAACTGCAGCGAAATGACGCTTTGTCCCGCTCAGCCGACCTTGACCTCTGGTTTCAGTCCCGGTTTGGTACGCTGGCGCGGCCAACTGCGGCAGTGAGCCCACATTGACCAATGCTGCGCGATGCACCAATGTCCGCCTTAACAATGTTGGCATGCTAGGCCGGGACGACAAATGGTCGAAAAACTCTCGGAAGAGGAAACCGTTCTTCTTCATGCAGTTGCGTACTGGTTACGCGGGGAAATGCTGTCGCGCCTGGCAGACGTGTCGCCTGCAACTGACCTTTTGCACGACTTGGCTCAAAGCAACATTGAGGTAAGCTGTAGCGCCTTAGAAAGAGTAGGCCTTCTCGCATCTGAAGGCGACTATTGGCGGGTATTGGAGCCAATTTGTGAGCGACCAGCCTTGGCAATTTCGAACAAGCGCAGCGACCTTGACCACCTTCTTGATGGAGTGGCTTGCCATTCTCACTACGTCAACGACCTGCATCTGCACCACGAGTCCGTGACCCCATCTGGGTCGAACCTAAAAAGTGTTTGCGTTGCTATGGTCGCATGCGGGTACATGGAAGCAACGTCTGATAGCGTGTTTGAATGGACCGACAGTTTTGGCCCCTGGTTAGTACGCCGCGGAGCATGGGACCTCGATGAGTTTGAGACCGCGCCACAAGTCGAAGTGAATTTAGTGCTAGCAGCCATTCCAGACAATGCGAAGGAGAGGTTGGAAGGTTCTATGTGCCGCCACAAGCCAGAATTTGTTCGATCCTTCTTTGCCCGATGGGTCGACGGTAATTGGGAAGAGGGAAAATGGCGGAGCGCACCCAGCGATGATTGGGACCTAAATCTTGCCGCTGGACTATATGGGCAAATGCACAAGAAGTGAAAAAGCGGAAACTGGCGCAACCGCAGCGAAAGCCCCCTTCGTCCCGCAATGTGTGAGTACGCAGGGACTGTATCTTTGCTGCCGCAGTGAATGGCAGGTTTGGCGTAATTGCACCTCAGTGGCTCTGATCTGATTTTGCCCCAGAACGGGCAGCACTCGTAAATATGCAGAACTACCGTTCCATTTGTTGCCGCTGGGCTGGGGGGAGAGTACCCCGTTCACACCGCAAAATCTGTTCCTAGGCTCAGGACTCATAGCCAATAAATGACTAGGGCTGCGAGGGCTATGGTGGA
>CAJXIL010000127.1 GCA_913054455.1 uncultured Roseobacter sp. | reverse complement strand
GCCGGGGCCAGCTTGCCCAGCTCGCGGCTCAGATCGAGGATATGGCTGCGCAGCTCACCGTCTTTCCAGGGGTTCACATCATATTTGCGGTCCAGCCCATAGGCCGAGGTATCCTGGCTGATCACCAGGAGTTCCTTGACCCCAGCCTTGACCAGCTTATCCGCCTCGCGCAGCACCGCATGGGCCGGCCGCGAGGCCAGCTTGCCGCGCATATCGGGGATGATGCAGAACTTGCACTTGTGATTGCAGCCTTCCGAGATCTTCAGATAGCTGAAATGGCGCGGAGTCAGCTGCACGCTGGTGGCCGGCAGCAGATCAATAAAGGGGTTTGGATCGGCGGGCACAGCGGCATGGACCGCATCCAGCACCTGCTCATATTGATGTGGGCCGGTGACGGCGAGAATGCGCGGGTGATGCTCGCGAATGTAATCTGGCTCGGCGCCCAGACAGCCGGTGACAATGACCTTGCCGTTTTCCTTCAGCGCTTCACCGATGGCCTCCAGGCTCTCAGCCTTGGCACTGTCCAGGAACCCACAGGTGTTGACGATCACCGCATCGGCGCCAGCGTAATCAGGCGAGATGCCATAGCCCTCGGCCCGCAGCCGGGTAAGGATGCGCTCGCTATCCACCAATGCCTTGGGGCAGCCAAGCGAGACCATTCCAAGGGTTGGCTGGCCTGCACGCGGGGTATCCCCCATCAGGGCTTTGGGGGCGAGGTCGGGGCGGAGTTCTGGCGGATTGCTGGTCATGATCGCGCATATAACAGGAATGCGCGAGGAGGCAAGAAAAACGGCCGCACAAGGCGTGCAACTCCCCGTGCACAGGGCTAGTGCCAAGAGCCATCCGCCCGGTCGCTAGGCCGGGCAGCGCCTGACCTTCCCCCTGGGAAGGCGCTACTCGCCTCCCCAAGGCCAAGCGCTGCCCTAAGTTGCATGTTGCAGGGCTGCGGCGGAAACTCATAGTTTGAGGGAAAGCGATTTTGAGAACGAGAGCCCAGATGCGTGACAAGACAAAGGCGCAGAACGCGCCGAGCCTCGAACTGAGGCCTGCCAACGAGAACCCCTGGTACGTGTTGATGACGCTGTATGGGGATGCCTATGGCAAAAACCGGAAGGTTTGGAATTCTTGGGCGGCGCAAGTGCTGACGGATGAAGAAAAATTAGCATACGAAGAACTAGGAAAGGTTGACGAGCTAACCAAATGGGAAACTATCCGGGATGAGGTCGAACTAAAATTCACATATGAGTTCGAGAAAAGAAATGGGCCACGAGCACGAGTACCACCTATTCCTGACCCCAATGTATCTGTTCGTTTGTCAAAACTTCTCATTACAAGCCACTTGGAGCTTGAGAGTTATGTTTTTCCGAGAGGTTTTTATTTGTCCAGATCTCTTTGCAAAGGAGATGTGGACTTCGAGGATTCAATTTTCTTGAGAGCTTGTTCTGTTAGGAAAACAACATTTGAAGAGGATGTAATGTTTCTTGAAGTCCATTTCCGCAAGGGCATGGATTTTTCTGGGACTGTTGGTGGTGAGGCGTCATTTATTGCTTCAAAATTTCACGGGCCAGCATCTTTTTATGACGCAACATTTTTGGGAGACGTGAGTTTTACCCAAACAGAATTTTCCGAACTTGCGATTTTCTTGGATTCATCCTTTGAAAAGAGGTCACTGTTTGAGTTTGCTAGGTTTCGTGGTCGCGCCAAGTTTCATGATGTGGCTTTTGGAAAGTTGGGATCTGAAGAGGTCAACTTTCCGAGTTTTTTGGACTGTGTCTTTGAAAAACCAACGTCCTTTTCTCAGGTGCGCTTCCTAAACGCCTATCCAAACTTTTCGGGTGCGATCCTTCACGAGCAAACCTCTTTTACTGCGCGCCGAACCCCTACTGAAAGTGAGGTGGAGGCAAACAGAAACTTAGAAGGGGCTGTATATTGGCCTGATCAAACACTGCAAGATCCTGAGATGGCGAAAAAGTCCTGTGCCACTATTCGTCATATCCTTAGTCAACAGGGCTTGCCGGAAGAAGAACATTCGTTCTACCGCAAAGAGATGTACTTTGCTGGTCAGATTGGCTCGATTGGGCAGCGGTTGCCTTATCTGCTCTTTGGTCTGTTCTCCGACTATGGGTATTCGATCCTCCGGCCTACACTCTGGCTGGCAGGGCTCTGGGCCTTAGGCTTTGTTGCCTTCTGGGGCTATCTGGCGGGCTGTTGTGTGCCGGCGCCCTTGGATGTTGTTGATAGACCGATGGGCACCGCTATGGGGCTCAGCTTTTCCAACCTGTTTCCTCTCTTTGGATTTGGCCGGACCTTTCTAGCGGCGGAACTGGCGGGCTTGCCTGCCGTTTTGAAAGTCATCTCAGGTTTCCAGACAGTCTTTAGCCTGCCGCTCTTGTTCTTTCTCGGCCTTGGGCTGCGGCAGCGGTTCCGGCTGCGTTAGGGGGCGCGCTTGGGTATGGCTGGCTCAGTCAAGCATTGCGCCCAATCTCGGACTGGCTAAGCTGGTTGTAAGCCCCTAAAGCCAAGGGGAAAGACAGGAGGATGGGGCAGATGAAGCTGATTTTGCGAATCTTGGGGGCAGTGGTCGCGACGCTGGCGGTTTTGCTTGTGGTGCTGTTTATGCTCCCCGGCGAAAAGGTGGCGGGGCTGGCGGCGGATCAGATCGAGGCCCAGACCGGGCGTAAACTGACCTTTCATGGCAAGGTGCGCTTTACGCTTTGGCCGGTACTGGGGGTGAAATCCGATGGGGTGGCGCTGTCCAACGCCGATTGGGCCGGGCCGGAGCCGATGTTAACGGCTGAGCGCCTGTCGATTGGTATATCGGCTGGGGATCTGTTGCGTGGCAAGGTGCGGGTGACCGAGGTCTCGGCGCTGCTGCCCCATCTGAACCTGTCGGAAAACGCCGAGGGGCAGGGTAACTGGGTGCTGGGGGGCACGGATGCGGATGCAGATCCATCGGCTGTTGCGCCGGAAAATCAGGCCGCTGTTTTGCCGATCAGCATTGAGAAACTCACCCTGACCGGGGCCTCGCTGCGCTATCAACCACATCAGGGGGCACCCGTTGAGATGTCCATGGTGGATATGATGCTGCGCTGGCCGGACCCTAGCGGTACAGTGGATGTGGATCTGACGGTCAGACCGGCAGGCGAGCCTTTGCTGATCCAGGCTGAGGTAGGCACCTTTGCGGCTTTCCTGAACGGAGAGGTTTCCTCCGTTGGGGCTTCGGTTGCGGCTGAGGGCGGGATGTTGCGCTTTGATGGCCGCGCTGATCTGACTGGCGCCGCGACGGGGCGGGTCACCGCAAAGACCACCGATACCAGCACCTTTTTGACCGCCTTTGGCCAGGCTGGGATCTCACTGCCGCAGGGGCTGGGGCAGGCGATGGTGGTTGGCGCGGATGCCACCTATACCACGGATGGGCGTTTGGCCCTGCGGGACATGGCCTTGGATCTGGATGGCAATAAGCTGGAAGGTGGCGTTGATGTTGTTCTTGCGCAGGTGCCAGAGTTCACCGCGCAGCTAAATGGGGGGCATTTACGGGCACCTGGGCTAACCTCTGCAGTCGCCGAGAGTGGCGCAGAGCCAGGTACGGCAAATTCGGGGTGGTCCAAGGATCCAATTGATGCCTCAGCCCTGGCCCTGGCCAATGGCACGGTGGTGTTGAGTTTTGATAGTCTTACGGCTGCGGGCTATGAATTTGGCGCCAGCAAGCTCTCGCTGACCTTGGATCGTGCACGCGCGGTGTTGAAGCTGCAACCAGCGGCGCTGTTTGGCGGCCAGGTGCAGGGGCAGGTGGTGGCCAATAACCGCAATGGGTTCTCTGCGGGTGGCAAGCTGAGTTTCAATGGCATCCGGTTGGAAAAGGCCATGGGGCAGGTTGCGGGCTATGACCGGCTGAATGGCGAGGCGCTGGGAGAGTTAGAGTATCTGGCCTCTGGCGCTAGCCTGGATGCGCTTATGCGCTCGTTGTCAGGCAAAGGCTGGCTGGAAGTCAACAAGGGGTTCTTTACCGGGTTTGACCTGGAAAAGCTGATGCGTTCGGGGCAGGGCAATGGGGGCAGTACGGTGTTTGAGCGCCTGTCGGCGAGTTATGCCATCGAGCAGGGGCAGTTGCAGAATGACGATTTGCTGGTGACCCTCAAAGGGATCCGTGCAGATGGCGCTGGGCGGATTGGTCTAGGCACACGGGATCTGGACTACCGATTTGCGCCGACGATTTCTGGTCTCAATGGTGCGGCGGGGCTGACCATTCCGGTGGCGATAACCGGGTCTTGGGAGGATCCTAAAATTCGACCCGATCTGAAAAATGCGCTGCAGCCTGAAATTGATGCAGTGGAGCAGGAGGCCAAGGACCGGGTGATTGAAAAGCTGAGCGAGGAGTTGGAGGTAGAGATTGCACCCGAGCAGGATTTGAACCAAGTGATCCGCGATCGAATTGAGCAAGAGGCCAAGGATCAACTGCTGCGATTGCTGCAGGGGGACTGAGACGGGGCTTTGGGCGATGCTTTCGCCGACTCCCTGCTTACTTCCTTGGCATTGTGGGGCCTTTGCTTGTCCTGTGGGCACGCGCGTTTTCGCAATCAAATTGGCTCGCTCACGGCGAGACAGGTTTGTAAATGAAAAGGGCCCGCCGAAAGGCGGGCCCGGGTCGCCTGCCGCAAGGCAGGGGAAACCATTGTAAACAGATCAGATTGTTTGATCGTAATCGCCAACCTGTGGCTCTGTCCGGATCACGGCGTCGATATCGGCAAAGATGGTGCGCATTTCCTCTTCGCTGTTGGAGCTTTCGCAGACCACCACCAGATTGGGGGTATTGGAGGAGGCGCGCACTAAGCCCCAAGAGCCATTGTCAAGAATGACGCGGGCCCCATTCACGGTCACGACTTCTTTGATGGCACGCCCAGCAAGCGTCTCTCCGGCCTCATGTTTGGCGACCAGTTTTTCCACCAAACGCTCCAAAACAGTGTATTTTTCGGTGTCAGCGCAATAGGGCGACATGGTGGGGGTCGACCAGGTCTTTGGCAGGGCCTTGCGCAGGTCCGACATCGACATATCAGGGTTGCGCTCCATCAGTTTACAGATCTCAACCGCAACGCGCATGCCGCAGTCATAGCCGCGCCCCACCGGTTCAGCCAGAAAGTAGTGACCGGATTTTTCAAAGCCCGCCAGAGCGCCGATTTCCTTGACCCGGCGTTTCATGTGGCTGTGGCCTGTTTTCCAGTAATCGGCAGTGACGCCGTTCTTTTGCAGTTCGGGATCAGAGGCAAACAACCCGGTGGATTTGACATCTGCCACGAAGGTCGCATTGGGGTAAATCTTGCTGAGATCCCGCGCCATGATGACGCCGACCTTGTCGGCAAAGATCTCTTCGCCTTCGTCATCCACCACGCCACAGCGGTCACCATCGCCATCAAACCCAAGCGCCATATCGGCGCCAGAGGCTTTGACGCTGTCTGCCATGTCGTGCAACATTTCCATGGCTTCGGGGTTGGGGTTGTAATGGGGGAAAGTATAGTCGAGCTCGTTGTGGCTGGGGACCACCTCTACGCCGATACGCTCAAACAGCTCCGGGCCAAAGGCGGAGGCGGTGCCATTGCCGGTGGCGCAGACCACCTTGAGCTTGCGGGTCATTTTGAAATCACCCACCAGATCGTCGAGATAGGCTTCTTTGACGCCGTCAACAAATTCGTAAGAGCCGCCAGGGCGGGTCTCAGTTTCGCCATTCAGCACGATGTCACGCAGCTCTGACATCTCATCGGGGCCATGCGTCAGGGGGCGCTCAAAGCCCATTTTGACGCCGGTCCAGCCATTTGGATTGTGGCTGGCGGTGATCATGGCAACCGCAGGCACATCCAGATGGAATTGGGCAAAATAGGCCATCGGCGACACGGCGGGGCCGATATCCTTGACCTGAATTCCGGCCTGCATCAGACCGAGGATCACCGCCTGTTTGATCGCCAGGGAGTAGTCACGATAGTCATTGGCCACCGCAATCACCGGTTCGATGCCACGGCGGTGCATCTGTGTCCCGAGCCCCAGACCTAAGGCGGTCATGCCGGGTAGGTTGATTTCTTCGGGGTACTTCCAGCGGGCGTCATATTCGCGAAAGCCCGTTGGCGTAATCATTGGATCGCGTAGAAAATTCCAGGTGTTTGGCTGCACCGGGGAGCTCGGCTTTGTCATCTTTAAAAAATCCCTTTTGGGGTCAAACAGAAATGGGGTTAGCTTTGGCGAGGGCGTCAAATGCCATAAGAGTTTCAATGAGTTGCGGCATCTGATCTAGGTAAATCATATTGGGGCCATCACAGGGCGCATTGTCAGGGTCCTCATGCGTTTCCATAAAGACCGAGGCAATCCCGGTGGCCACGGCGGCGCGGGCCAGAACCGGGGCAAATTCGCGCTGCCCGCCCGAAGCACCACCAAGACCGCCGGGTTGGGCCACCGCATGGGTGGCATCCATCACCACCGGATAGCCGGTGCGGGCCATCTCTGGCAGGCTTTGCATATCGACCACCAGTCGATTGTAGCCAAAGGAGACGCCTCGCTCGGTGAGCATGATGCGCTCATTGCCGGTGCTGGCGATTTTCGCCGCCACATTGGGCATGTCCCAGGGGGCCAGGAACTGGCCTTTCTTGACGTTGATCACCGCACCGGTGCGCCCAGCAGCGAGCAAAAGCGCAGTTTGACGACACAAAAAGGCCGGGATTTGCAGGATATCAACAACCTCGGCCACAGGGGCACAGTGCTCTGCCTCATGGATATCGGTCAAAACTGGCACGCCAATGCTCTCCTTGACCGATTGCAAAACCTGCAAGCCTTTTTCCAGCCCCAGTGCCGGTTTGGCGTTGATCGAGGTGCGGTTGGCCTTGTCGTAGGAACCTTTGAAGACATATTGCGCCCCGGCCTTGTCACAGGCCTCCTTTAGGGTCCCGGCAATCATCTGTGCGTGATCTGCGCTCTCCAGCTGGCAGGGGCCAGCCAGAATGGTCAAGGGGCGATCATTGCCAATGGTGAGGTTGGCGACTTGGATGTTTTTCATGACTTACGATGAAACCTGTTCCCGGAGAATGGATGCTGTGAGTGAACACAACAGATAGATACCGGAAAAGATCAGGAATGCCAAAATCGTATTTTCGAATTTGCGCGGATAGCTGGGCTCTTCGCTGGCGACGGGGGCAACGGCGGTGGTCAGATAGCGGACCTGTCGGTTGGCCTCCATGCGGGTGGATTCCACTTGTTGCAAGGCCGATTGCAGCATCAGGTCGCGGGTGGCGAGATCGGCCTGCGCCATCTGGATTTGCACCCGATGATTGGCAAGCGAGTTTTCGCCTTCAGAGGCGTCTGTCATCCGGTCATTCAGCCGCGCGATGACTGCTTTTAGGCGACTGATATCGGCCTCAACCCCGGCGACCTTGGCTCTGTTGGGGCGGGTATTGTCGAGCAATGCCGCCTGTTCAAGCTCTTTTTGTTGTAGCTGTACCTCAAAGGTATTGATCTGCGAACGCAGAGACAGAATGACCCCTTCCGGATCAAGTACCATCCCGTCCTGTTGCAGCTCCACCAGATGCCGCTGGGCCTCTCGGCGTTTGCTTTCGGCGAGTTCCAATGCCGCCTCGGATTCGCTGACCTGATCAGAGCGCTTTTGCTCGGAGAGGTGATTCACCTCATCCTGGGCATAGCTGATGAGGCGGCGTGAAAACTCGGCCGAAACCTCAGGATCTGCGGCAGAGACTTCCATACGCACCACGCCTTCGGTGGGGTCATAGCCGATTTTGACGTTGCGCTTGTAAACCTTGTAGGCCTCTTCATTGGTGGGGTTGGGGTCCAGCCGCTGAATGGGGTCAATCCAGTCCTGCGTGAAGTGGGATTTGAACCCCATTTCTTCGTCCAGCCGTAGCATGGCCCCCTTGGATTGCAGATAGCCCTGCACCGCGATGGAATCCTGGCTGGTGGCAAATTGGGTGCCGCTCAGCAAGCCGCTGACCGCGCCAGCACCATCGGCTTTGAGCACCAGGAATTCGGATTTGGTCGCGTACATCGGGGTTGCCACGACATAAAAGAAATAGCCGGTGATGAGGGTCGGCAGCATGACAAAAAAGGCAAGACGCCCCATCAGCAGCGCGAGTTTGCGGCGGCGACGTGCGGCAATGTCACGCTGAATGTCGGAGATCTCGCGCTGGCGCCGCTCAGCTGGGCTCAGATCCGTCGATGGCAGGTTGGTTTTTGCTGCCGGGATGGTCTGCGGGAGCTGTACATTCTGACCAGCTGCCGGCGTGTTTTCGGGTTGGGCCTTGTTCTGAGGCACCACCAGTTCCAGCATGTTTGCGCGTTTGAAAGGGTCTATGCCCTTTTCTCGCAGCAGACGGACGGCGTCGAAATCGGAGGTGGCAGGCAGGTCGTGTTTCTGCGCCACGCGTCGTGCCATGCGCAACTGGCGCCCGGTGAGCCCTTCTTGTCGAATGGCGTCCATATCAGTCTCAAGACTGGTTTCTCGGGCAGAACTTACCTGTCCAGAGAGCGGTTTTGCCCCGCCCTCAGCCCGCGCCGCGTCGGGTTGAGACTGCGGCTGTTGGCGCGCGGAGGCGCTGGCCGCGCCGGCGCTGCTATCTGCATCGGGGGCTGGCACTGGGCGCGCTGCTGCGGCCTCGCCCGGGGGCGACGCATCCGGGGAGGCGGGGTTGCGGCGTATTCTGAACTTCTTAGCCTTGGGTTTGATAGTCATAGAGCTGTTTCGCTTCTTCCAAGGTTTCAAACATATTAAGTTGCCCATTCAGCAAAACTGCGGCGGAGCGGGCAAATTTTTCCAGGGTTTTGGCCTGGTGCGAGACGATGATGATGGTTGTGGTCTGCAGGCGTTCTTGCAGGATCGCCCCGGCCTTTTTGTTGAACTCCACATCCGTGGTGCTCGGCATGCCCTCATCAATCAGGTAGACGTCGAAATCCAGAGCCAGCATCAACGAAAAACTGAACCGGGATCGCATCCCCGAAGAATAGGTGCCTATGGGTTGGTCAAAATACTCTCCCAGACCGCAAAGCCAGCGGCAATAGGCTTCGACGTAGTCAGGGTCCAACCCGTAGAGGTTGGCGATATAGCGTGCGTTTGCCAGCGCCGAAAGGCGACTAACGACGCCGCCCATAAACCCCAGCGGAAAGGAAATCTTGCAGCCACGGCGTATTTCACCCTCGTCAGGTTTTTCCAACCCCGCCATCATATTGATCAGCGTTGTCTTGCCAGTGCCGTTGGGCGCCAGAATCCCAAGCGATTTGCCCAGCTCAACCCGAAAGGACACCTGGTCAAGAATGACCTTGCGCTGGGTCCCAGTCCAGAAGGACTTGCTGACATTTTCAAATTCAAGCATCGCTTGTTCCGGTCTGTGTTGGCCCCGGGGGTCAGGTTCGGTGGGTTTTCTAGCAGCTTAGGCGGCTGCGGTTTCCTTTGCGTTTCAGGAATATCGTAAGATTGTTAAGGGTATGGGCTCCGATTTTGGCTTTATTATGTCGAATTATGACATAAATCTTCAAGGATTGATTAACCATTCTGCTCAATGCCAAGGCCGAGTTGAACGGAAACGATCAGATTGCCTGATTTCTAACTGTTTTTGGTCTGGAAACAATCCCAGTGGTGGTTTTCCCTGGGGGACACCGCGTGGCAGGGGAGCTGGGGCGTAGAAAAGGAGGGGCGCAATGCAGGCCGCCAAGCTATGTGAGGCAATTACCGATTGCAGGATCTGTTCGGATCGATTTGCAGCGACCCATACAGGCCATCAGCCCCGCCCTGTCGCTTGGTTTGATGCGTCAGCGCGGATTCTGATCGCCGGACAAGCGCCTGGGCTGCGGGTGCATGAGAGTGGCAAGCCCTTTACCGATCCATCCGGTGATCGTCTCAGGGATTGGTTGGGGCTGGATGAAGCGGCATTCTATGATCGCAGGCGGGTGGCGATAGTGCCAATGGGATTTTGTTTTCCAGGTTATAACGCGCAAAAATCGGATCTGCCCCCACCGCCCATCTGTGCCAAGACCTGGCGCGATCAGGTGATGCAAAGCCTGCCAAACATTGCGCTTACCTTGGCGATCGGCGCCCCGGCGCAGGCCTTCCATTTGGGAGGGAAGGCACCGGTGGGCCAACGTGTCGCTGCCTGGCGGGACCATGCGCCGCGCGTCTTTCCCTTGCCTCATCCGTCCTGGCGCAATACCGGGTGGTTAAAACGAAACCCCTGGTTCGAGGCAGAGTTGCTGCCTGTGCTGCGCGGGCGGGTAAAGGAGTTGATGACATGAGTGAGACACCCTCAGAAGAGGTGACGGCGCTGGATCGGGCCCATGCGGCGATGCAGGCGGCTCCGGAGGATGGCGCGGCGCGGCTGCGGTTCTATGAACGTCTGGCGGATAGTGAGCTGTTCATGATGCTCAGCAAAGAGCCGGAAGGGGAGCGTATCGCGCCGGAACTGTTTGAAACGCCCGAGGGACGGTTTGTGCTGGTGTTTGATCGCGAAGAGCGCCTGGCTCAGTTCGCCGGGGATGCAGTGCCTTATGCTGGGCTTGCCGGGCGCGGGGTGGTTGAGATGCTAGCAGGGCAGGGCATTGGCCTTGGCGTAAACCTGGAGGTGGCGCCTTCCTCTACACTCCTGGCGGCAGAGGCCATTGGTTGGCTCCATGAGACTTTGCAGAATACGCCGGATCAGGTGGATGCGGAGATTGAGGAGCTACTGCCTCCTAGCGGGCTACCAGAGATCTTGCTCACAGCGTTGGATGCCAAGCTTGCGACGGCTGC
>CAJXIL010000126.1 GCA_913054455.1 uncultured Roseobacter sp. | reverse complement strand
ATCGCAAACCCGTGGACCCAAGTTCAAGGTCGAAGATCTGACCAAGAAACAAAGGCAAAAACTCCGCAAATTCTACAAAGCGGACTACGATGCCTTTGAGGCTTATTTTTGACCTGCCTTTAGCAGACTTAATCCTCAGCACATCGCAAAAAAGTCACTCTGAACGCTCCCCCCTGTCACGAGAACACGAGAGCGGCGATTTCAGTGACAGAAATACAGCCAAAGCGAACCCCGGCTCTACTGCAGGCCAAAAGCATGTCCAGCGCGTTCGCCTTTACGTTCCCCATTAGAGTTCTCAGGTGTGACGGATTTCGCCTGTCAGGAAATCCACCGCATGTGCGCTGGTTTTTGGTAGCTCCTCCCCGTGGCGGCAAAAGCACAATTTGCCACGCACCGAAACGTCCTCTCCGTCCAAAAAACTTGAGCGAACCTCTCTAGACGACCGCCTCCATAACGGCGAAGGAATTCGTTTGATGTATGCCGGGCAATTTATTGATCTGATCTCCTAGCACCGCCCGAAAATGCCGCATGTCCCGCGTCCTCACTGTCAGCAAATAGTCAAATGATCCGGCGACCATGAGACAGCCTTCCACCTCTGGAATGTCTTTGACCGCCCGATTGAATGTATCAAGCGAGTTGTCTCCAGCAGTCGCAGCCAATGAAACCTGAACAATGGTCAGATGGCCTAAACCCATTTTGGCTTTATCCAACACGGCCCGATATCCACTGATGTAGCCGGACCTCTCCAGGCGCTTCACCCGTTCTGAACAGGGGGTATTCGTCAAATTTACCCGCGTAGCGAGTTCTACAATCGAGAGCCTCCCGTTGGCCTCAAGCTCACTCAGGATTCGCTGGTCAATTCGGTCCAGATCTCCAATCACTAGCAAAAATCCCCAAATTTTGTCTAAAATTAACCAATTTCACCTAAACTATACCTGTTTTTATCAACACTTACTAGTGAAAATCACTTCTACTGGGATTGGGTGAACTGGCAGAAACAATGCATTCTGGCACCCAGTTATGAGGGCTAGCCCCCCTCCATCGTAAAAATCACTAACCGGGAGAGAACCATGACAGTTAAATTAGTCGTTGGACTGGACGGCACGGAAACGGGTGATCGTGCACTCGCCTTTGCCAAAGATCTGGCTTCAAAAATTGACGCCAGTGAGCTGATCGCCATCTATGTGATCGAATGGTCGCCATTCACCTTTCAAACGGCGGATGAGAATGCCAAGCGGCATTTGCGACGCGAAGAAGAGATCGAACTCGCAACATCGCGCATTGTCGAGCCAGCAGTTTCAGCCCTGCGGAAGGCAGGCTTCAACGCGAGAGGCATCGTGCGGCACGGTGATGTAGCGGAAACTCTCGACAAGCTGACAGTTGAAAACGAGGGGTCACAAATCATTGTGGGTCGCGCCTCGGCGGATGGGTTTACCAAACGCATGTTTGGAAGCTCGACACAAAACCTGGTGATGCACGCCAGCGTACCAGTAACAGTTGTAGGTTAGGATAGAGCATGAAAAAAACATCAGTATTCGGCCCGACCACCGCTTTGGCCGCCATGGTGGCAAACCCGCTGGCCGCACAAGACGCCGTCGGAATAGACGACAAGGTCAACCAGGTCTTTGCGGATCTTACCGGACCCTTTGTCAGCCTGATCTTTGCGCCGTTCCCAGGAACCAGCTTCCCATGGATCGTTATGTGGCTGGTGATCGCGGCCACCGTATTCACCCTCTATTTTGGGTTTGTACAATTTCGGTTTTTCAAACACGCAGTCCAGTTGGTCAAAGGTGACTATTCTGACCCGAATGACGCGGGTGAGGTGAGCCACTTTCAGGCTCTCGCAACAGCCCTGTCTGGCACGGTTGGGCTTGGGAACATTGCTGGTGTTGCGGTGGCTGTTGGCATTGGTGGCCCTGGCGCAACCTTCTGGATGATCCTCGCAGGTCTATTGGGGATGGCCTCCAAGTTCACCGAATGTACCTTAGGCGTTAAATATCGGAATGAATACGAAGACGGCACCGTCTCTGGTGGTCCGATGTATTACATCTCCAAAGGTTTTAACGAGCTGGGCCTACCTGGCGGGAAAATCCTGGCAGTTGTCTTTTCGATCTTCTGTATTCTTGGTGCCCTGGGGGGCGGGAATATGTTCCAGGCCAACCAGGCGCATGCCCAGATCTCGGGCATCGTTGGCGACTATCCCGGCTGGATCACAGGCATCATCTTTGCCGCGGTTGTCTTTGCAGTGATCGTTGGCGGCATTAAATCAATTGCCAATGTAACCGAAAAAGTTGTGCCATTTATGGGCATCCTTTATGTCGGCGCTGCGCTGGTCATTCTGATCGTGAACTATGATCAAATCGGTTGGGCATTTGGACAGATCTTTGCTGGGGCCTTTACCGGGCTGGGTGTCGCTGGCGGTATGGTCGGGGCCTTGATCCAGGGTTTCAAACGGGCTGCTTTCTCAAACGAAGCCGGGGTTGGCTCTGCGGCTATTGCCCACTCAGCAGTCAGGACCAAGGAACCCATCACCGAGGGTTTTGTGTCGCTGCTGGAGCCGCTGATCGACACTGTTGTAATCTGCACCATGACCGCTTTGGTGATTGTTATATCACAGCAAATGATCATCAATCCGGAAACTGGCAGCTATATGCTGAACGAAGCAGGCACTGCAATTGCAACGGTTGATGGCAATTCAGGCGTCGCTTTGACCTCTGCCGCCTTTGCATCTGGCATCAGCTGGTTCCCCTATGTCTTGGCGATCGCAGTGGTTCTGTTTGCTTTCTCGACGATGATCTCTTGGAGCTACTACGGGCTGAAGGCTTGGACCTACCTCTTCGGGGAAAGCAAAACCTCTGAGCTTGTTTTCAAGGTCATCTTTTGCGTCTTCATCGTTATCGGAGCCGCCGCCTCGCTTGGACCGGTTATCGACTTCTCAGACGCCGCGATCTTCGCGATGGCTGTGGTCAACATCTTCTGCCTCTACTTCCTCATGAAGTTGGTCAAGACAGAGCTGTCGTCCTACGCCGCACGTTTGGACAGTGGTGAAATCAAGAAGTTCACCCACTAAAGAACCCGCTCCGATGCGATCACATCGCGTCGGAGCACCCCCTCTTGCGGGACGTTAGCCTCCCGAGTAACGGCGATCCATCTTCTGCGCTGCTCACTGTATTTTCGGTCAGTTTAGGGCGGCCCCGCAGAGGCTGAACCAAGCCCTACTCCCGTCATCCCACATGGCATTCGATCCTGGCCCCAGCCGCCGGATAGGCCCCGTCATACATCAATCCGCACCACAGCTGCTCATCATTTGATGGCATTGCCCAGCTCCCTTTTCCTCCGCGCGGACCCCGCGTATTGCCTTGACCTGAGGTCGACAGTGTACCGTAAGTGCGCAGAAGAGGCCGCACGTACAGGCACAAAAGTCGGATCTAGAAAAACGCATCATCTCTTGGATCTTGCCAAATCTCCGTTCCACTCTGCTCGCCCAAACCAACTAATGATTTGAAATGTATAAATATAAATATGTTGAACAAATTAGTTATTCAATATAACTATTATACAGTCCTAAATGTAGCGCGCCGTAACGTTGTCTACGCTGATCTTAGAGGAGAAACCGCTGATCAGATCTCAAAGAGCTAGTCTACTGGCGCCCCCTGCGGCCGCCATCTCTGCGTAGACACTGGCTGCGACAGGCTCCCTTGCTGCAGAGGTATCGCTGACTGCAGGGGGAATACCGAGCATCCATAATCCTGGGAAAATCAACGATAGTGCTTGCGCGGATTTGGTCTGAGCAAGTGGATATGAGCAGCAACAATAATAGAGCATACCTTGTTGGAGAATTTCACATGCAAGTAGATGGAAATGTCGCACTGATCACAGGCGGAGGCAGCGGGCTTGGCGCTGCAACCGCACGCCATTTGGCCGCTCAGGGCGCCAAGGTCGCTGTTCTCGATTTCAACTTCGAAGCAGCGCAGGCGGTAGCTGAGGAATGCGGTGGTGTCGCTGTGCAGGCCGATGTTTCTGACGAGACCGCAGTGAGTGCCGCTTTTGACGAAGCTGAGCAACAGTTAAAAAGCGCACCCCGCATTGTCGTGAGCTGCGCGGGTGTCGGCATGGCAGCGCGGATCGTTGGCCGGGAAGGCAAGCTTGCCTTTGATGTGTTCGAGAAAACCCTGAAGGTTAACCTGTTTGGCACCTACAATGTGATGAGCCACGGCGCCCGTCGTATGGCAGAACTGGCGCCTAAGAACGATGGCGAGCGCGGCGTGATCATCAACACGGCCTCGGTCGCCTGGCAGGACGGCCAGTTGGGCCAAGCGGCCTATGCGGCCTCCAAAGGGGCGATTGCCTCAATGTGCCTGCCAGCCGCCCGCGAATTTGCCCAGACCGGTATCCGGGTTATGGCCATCGCCCCAGGGCTGTTCCAAACGCCAATGATGGAAGGCCTACCCGAAGAGGTTGCAGCCAAGATCACCGCCAACATTCCATTCCCCGCCCGCCTGGGCGAAGCCCATGAATTCGCCCTGCTGGCGGAACAGATCGTAGTAAATCCGTTCCTGAACGGAACCACCATTAGGCTCGACGGTGCGGTCCGTCTGCCCCCACGCTAAGGACATTCGCATGACATCCGAAACCCTGAGGATTGAGGTCGACGGTCCCGTCGCCACTCTGACCATGAACCGGCCCGGAAAACGCAACGCCATGTGCGAAGAGCTGCTCAACGCACTTGATGCGTTTTTCTCAGCCCCGCCCAAAGACGTGCGCGTGGTGATCCTGACCGGAATCGAAGGCCACTATTGTTCCGGACTTGACCTGTCCGAGCATGTGCACCGCTCGGCCGAAGACAACCTTCATCACTCCCGCCACTGGCACGGAGTGATGGAAAAGATCCAGTTTGGTGGGCTCGCCGTGGTCTCCGCCATGTTTGGCGCGGTGATTGGCGGCGGGATGGAACTCGCGGCCTCTACCCATGTGCGCATTGCCGAAGACTCAACCATCTTCCAACTGCCCGAAGGGCGTCGTGGTATCTTTGTCGGTGGCGGCGCTACGGCGCGGGTTGGCCGCCTACTGGGCCCCGATCGGATGACCGAAATGATGCTTACAGGGCGCAAGTACAGTGCCGAGGAAGGTGTTGCTTTGGGTCTGGCGCATTACGCAGTTGGTGCAGGAGAAGCACTTGCGCTGGCTCAAAAGCTGGCAGGCAAAATCGCCCGCAATGCGCCGATGTCAAACTACCTGATGATCAACGCCGTCGCCCGGATCAACGACATGAGCCAGGCAGATGGGCTATTCACGGAATCTCTGGCAGCAGCGCTGTCGCAAACCACGCCCGATGCCGAGGAAGGCCTGCGTGCTTTCCTTGAAAAACGCGCCCCCAAATTCCGGTGATGAAATGAAAAAAATCGCCTCGAAACCCGTCGACGCCACTGCTGTTCACTATGTCGATGATGAAACTCTACGCAATTTCATCGGCTACCATATGAAGCGCGCTTTCAACGTCGTCCAAGCCGACCTGGCTCAGACACTGAAGCCATTTGATTTGCGAATGTTGACCTATACGGCGCTGGTTTTGATTGTCGACAACCCCGGTTTGCGCCAGTCCCAACTGGCCGATGCCATGGACATCGAACGCCCCAACCTGGTCGTCATTATCGACGAGCTGGAACGACGCGAGCTGATCAATCGCGAGCGGGTGCCCACCGATCGTCGCGCCTATGCGCTTAAGGCGACGCTGACGGGGCGGCGTTTGTATGAAAAGGCCGTGGCAGCCGTCACCGCACACGAAGCGGTCCTGCTTGGCGAGATAGACGAGACCACCCGCGCCACTGTGATCGCTGCCCTGAAACAGATCGAAAAAAGCCCAAGAAAGGGGTGAGCCATGAAACGGACTTCAGAGTTCCAGAAACACTCAGTCCTACGTGAAGATCGTAACGACGGTACCATCCTGCTGCGCTCTACCCATGCCTTGGGCCCGGTTGTCGACAACACCGGTGTCTGGCTCCATGATTGGGCCGAAAAGGCGCCGGACCGCGCGTTTTTGGCCGAGCGCAGCGGCGCGGGCTGGCGTGAAGAAAGCTATGGCGCCACTTTACAAAAGGTTCGCGCCATCGCCGCCTCGCTTCTGGCGCGCGGCATGGGGCCGGATACTCCAATCATCATCATGTCAGGTAACGGTGTTGACCACGGGCTGCTGTCGCTCGCCGCGCAATATGTCGGCGTGCCGACGGCCCCGGTGGCCGAGCAATACTCGTTGATCCATGGTGCGCATGGTCGCTTGCAGCACGCCATCGAATTGGTGCACCCAAAGATGGCCTATGTAGTCGATGCCGATCAATACAGCGAGGCACTGGCGCTGGAGGCACTGAACGGGATCGAGGTCGTTGCCAGCCGTCCGGGCAAAAACAGCAAAGTGACCGCCTTTGAAGAACTGTTGAAGGGCGATAGCGGCGTTGATGTTGATGCGGCCTATGCCAAGGTCACGCCAGATACGGTTGCCAAGATCCTGATGACCTCAGGGTCCACTTCGGCGCCCAAAGGGGTGAAGACCACGCAGGCTATGATGTGCGTGAACCAGACTCAGATTGCCGATGCACTGCCCTTCCTGCGCGCCCGCCCTCCGCGTGTAGTCGATTGGCTGCCGTGGAACCACGTCTTTGGTGGCTCGCATAACTTCAACATGATGCTGGCCAATGGCGGCAGTTTTTACATTGATGACGGCAAGCCTGTGAAAGGCCTGTTTGACCGCACCGTGGAAAACCTCTCCATGGTGACCGGCTCGCTGGTCTTCAACGTGCCTGTCGGCTTTGGCCTGCTTCTGGGCGCGTTGCAAAAGGACGCAGATTTACGGCAGAGATTCTTTGCAGATCTCGACCTGATCTTCTATGCCGGCGCGTCGCTGCCACAAGAGATCTGGTCCGGATTTGAACAGATGGCGATGGAGGTAAAGGGCGAGATCCCCTTGATGACCTCCTCCTGGGGCCTCACTGAAACCGCCCCCGCGACGATGATGCAAAGTGAGCCAATCGACCGCTCAGGCGTTGTGGGCGTGCCCCTCAACGGTGTGACGCTCAAACTGATCCCGGATGAGGATATGCGTTGTGAGATGCGGATCAAAGGGCCGCAGGTCATGCCCGGCTATTTTGAGGATCCGCAAAAGACAAAAGACGCCTTTGACGATGAAGGGTTTTTTATTACCGGCGACGCGATGCAGTTCATCGACAAGGCGGACATGAACAAGGGCATGAAATTCGACGGACGAATTTCCGAGGATTTCAAACTCCTGACCGGCACCTGGGTTCGCGCTGCGCAATTGCGTATCGACATGCTGACCTGCCTCGCGCCGCTTGCGGCCGACCTGGTGATCACAGGGGCCGACAAAAACCAGATCGGACTCTTTATCTTCCCCGATTTGGGTGAGTTGGAGCGCCAAGGGTTCGATCTCTCCGATGACAACGGGGCTTATCGCTGCAAGCTGTTGCAGGGCGAGATCCGCCGCCGCCTTGGCGAACGTGCTAGAGAGGTTTCGGGCAGCTCGACATTGATCTCTCGGGCCATCGTGCTGAGCGAACCCGCCTCGATGCCTGAGGGTGAAATGACCGCCAAGGGCAACTTGAATTTCCGCAAGGTGCTGACGCGCCGCGCGGCTTTGCTGGACCGGCTATATGATGACGCCGATCCTGCCACCATCACGCTATAACAAAGGAGCAGGACAAATGGTTGATATCTCCAAGGTCCGCGCACTCGACATCCACACCCATGCCGAGGAACCCTGCGGCTGCCATTCCGACGATGGCTATGATGATCTGCAGTCCACAATGGCCAACTATTTTGGCGCCCCCTGGCAGCATCCGCCGACCATCCCACAGACCGCAGCGCACTATCGTGAACAAAACATTGCGGCAGTGATCTTCCCCGTGGATGCCGAACGGGAAACCGGCTATCGGCGTTACTCAAACGATGAGGTGCTTGAACAGGTCAAGGATAACAGCGACGTGCTGATCCCCTTTGCCTCGATCGACCCCTGGAAGGGCAAGATGGCGGTGCGTGAAGCACGTCGTTTGATCGAAGAATGTGGCGTCAAAGGGTTTAAATTCCACCCCACTATGCAGGGATTCTTTGCCAATGATCGCATGGCCTACCCCTTTTACGAGGTGCTGGCCGAACACAAATGCGTTGCCCTGTTCCATACTGGGCAAACCGGTGTGGGGTCTGGCATGCGGGGCGGCAACGGCATGCGGCTCAAATACTCCAACCCGATGTATATGGATGATGTGGCGGTGGACTTCCCTGACATGAATATCATCCTGGCGCACCCCTCGTTCCCTTGGCAGGAAGAGGCCCTGGCCGTGGCCCAGCACAAGCCCAATGTCTATATCGACCTCAGCGGCTGGTCGCCAAAATACTTCCCGGAAATTCTGGTGCGCTACTGCAACTCGATCCTCAAGAAGAAGGTGCTGTTTGGTTCGGACTGGCCGATGATCACGCCAGAGCGCTGGTTGGCTGATTTTGAAAAGATCGCGATTAAGGATCACCTGCGCGAAGATATCATCAAGAACAATGCCGCTCGCCTGTTGGGGTTGATGGACTGATGCAAATCCCGGTTCCGGCGCTAACCCATTCTTTTACCCTGCGGGTGGAACTGTCCGCCCCGATTGAACTGGGTCAGGGTCGGGCCGGACAGCGTCGCATCATCCCGATTGTAGGAGGCGCGGCGCTGGGGCCGGATATCACCGGTGACATTCTCAACCTCGGAGCTGACTGGCAAACCATATTTGCCGATGGCGCTGCCCATCTGGATACGCGCTATGCGATCCAAACCGCGGATGGTGCTGTGATCGAGGTGGTCAATGTGGGCACCCGCCACGGGCCACCAGAGGTGATGAAGCGGCTTGCCGCGGGCGAAGATGTTGATCCGGCAAGTTACTACATGCGCACCGCAGCGCGCCTGGAAACCGGCGACACGCGCTATGCCTGGGTGAACCACTCCCTGTTCATCTGTGCAGGCATTCGCCGCGCATCAGCAGTAGAAATTTCTTACTACAAAGTAGACTGACCAATGAAACCTTTTCAGGCCCCACTCGAGGACATCCTGTTCTCGCTCAACCATGTAGCTGGTGCAAATACGTTGCCAGATTGGGACGCGGAAATCGCCGCAGAAATCGGTGGGCATTTTGCCTCCTTTGCCGAAGGCGAGATTGCACCGCTGGATGAACCCGGGGATGTTCAGGGCTGCAGACTGACGGATGGCCGCGTGTCGATGCCCGATGGTTTTGCTGCGGTTTACCGCGCTTACGCCGAGCAGGGCTGGCCTTCGCTGACCGCACCAGAAGCCTATGGCGGACAGGGCATGGGCGCGCTGATGCTGGCAGTCACCTCTGAGATTTTCTCAGGCGCGAACCACAGCCTGCAGATGGTCACCGGGCTGGGCCCGGGCGCAGTGCGGGTTTTGATGAGTTTTGGGACTGACGACCAGAAATCCCGCCACATACCACCGCTGGCCTCGGGAGAAACCATCGCCACCATGTGTCTGACCGAGCCTGGCGCGGGATCTGACCTGGCGCAGGTTCGCTGCCGCGCCGAGCCTGTGGGGGGGAGCTGGCAGATCACAGGTGAGAAAATCTTCATCTCAGGTGGCGATCAGGACATGAGCGACAAGATCCTGCATCTGGTCCTGGCCCGTACCTCTGACAACGGGATCAAGGGGCTATCGCTGTTCCTGTGTCCCTGCACCCGTTCTGATGGCAGCCGCAACCTGGTGACTGTCACTCGGCTCGAAGAAAAGATGGGCCTACATGCATCTCCCACCTGTCAGTTGTCGTTTGAAGGGGCTGAGGCTGAATTGATTGGCGAAGAGGGCAAGGGATTGATGGCTATGTTCACCATGATGAACCACGCCCGCGTCGATGTTGCGCTTCAGGGAGTGGCCCATGCTGCACGGGCCTACGACATTGCCAGTTCCTATGCGGCCGAGAGAGTGCAAGGGCGCACCCTTGATGGCACGCCCGCGACCCTCGACCAACATGCCGATGTGCGCCGCATGCTCAATGAAATTGGCGGGCTTGCCATGACTGGACGCGCCATGGCGCATCTTGCTTGTGTCACGATGGAACAGGGCGACAATCCCGCATTGGTGGAGTTCCTCACTCCCCTGATCAAGGTCCATTGCACCGAAGCCGGGATACGCGCGGCCGAACTGGGCATGCAGGTTCTTGGCGGCTATGGCTACCTGCGCGAATACCGGCTGGAACAGACCTACCGCGATGCCCGGATCACCGCGATCTATGAGGGGGCAAATGGTATCCACGAACGGATGTTGGCGACGCGCCTTGCCTCAGGGGATGCTGCCGATGCCTTTGAGACCTATGTCGCCACGCAGGCCGCGCAGACCCAGGAGGCAAAGATCTTTTCGCAACTAGAGACTTGGCGCGCCCTGCGCACCCGTCTGGCAACGCTCAAAGATCCCTCCACTTTAGCCCATGAATTCATGGGCGCGTCCCGCGAGACACTCCTCGCCTGCATTCGAGCGCAGATCGCACGGGTTGCGAGCCATCACCCCGACCCCACCAGAATACTAAGGTGTTCCTAGCCGCACTCTCTGTCACTGCAGATATCCATTTTCGACCAATCGCCTTCGACAATCAGCCGAGAGGTTCTTAGAAATGGTGGGCGTCAGGCCTATCGCGCTGCCCGCTCGGATCAACCCGCCTGGGTCTGGACCTGTCGCGGTTTGATGCCGCTCCTTTGATAGCATTTATTGCAGCAAAGGAGACGAACTATGGGACAGAAACGGACGGACGAATTCCGCCAGGATGCGGTGCGTATCGCGCTGACCAGTGGGCTTACGCGTGTCGCGCGGTCCCTGGACTCTCATTGCCCGGCAGGTGTTGTTTACAACGCCGAAAGGGGGAAGGTGATCTCATCGTTGGTTCCAACAACCG
>CAJXIL010000125.1 GCA_913054455.1 uncultured Roseobacter sp. | reverse complement strand
AGCATATCGGCTCTCCTGCGGCTGCCGGGGTGGTACTCTTTGCCGTCGCCTTTACCGCCGCTCTGGCCTATTGCCTGATTAAAGGGCCTAGCGCACTGATGCTGCTGCCGCAGGCCCCCAAGCACCTGTTCTTGGCCGGTTTTCTGGTGGCCTTTTATGTGCTGTCGATCACCCATGTCGCCCCACATTTTGGCGTCGGCAACGCGGTGTTCTTTGTGCTGCTTGGGCAACTGGTCAGCGCCGCCATGATCGACCATTTTGGCCTATTTGGCGCGCAGGCCAGTCCGCTAACACTGATGCGCGCCGCCGGTATCTCAGTCATGGCGCTGGGGGTCTGGATCACGCAGCTGGCCTAAAGCTCAACCAGCCTGCCCTGCTCCAGTTTGACCCGGCGGTCCATTCGCGCGGCCAACTCGTGGTTATGGGTGGCTACCAAAGCAGACAGACCAGTTCCCGCCACCAGATCCATCAGCGCGGCAAAGACCTGATCCGAAGTGCCAGGGTCCAGGTTGCCCGTCGGCTCATCTGCTAACAAAACGCGGGGTTTATTGGCCAGGGCGCGGCAAAAGGCCACTCGCTGCTGTTCGCCGCCTGAGAGTGCCGCAGGGCGGTGGCGGGCGCGGTCTGACAGACCAACCAAAGCCAGCAGCTCATTGGCCCGCGCCTCTGCTCCCGCCTGCGAGACCCCATTGGCCAGTTGCGGCAGCACAATGTTTTCCAGAGCGGTGAATTCGGGCAAAAGGTGGTGGAACTGATATACAAATCCCACATCCCGGCGGCGCAGGCTGGTGCGCATGCCGTCCCCCTTGCCGCTGACCTCCTGCCCCGCGACCTTGACCGATCCGCCGTCTGGCACATCCAAGAGACCGGCAATATGCAACAGGGTCGACTTCCCCGCCCCTGATGGGGCGACCAAAGCCACCATTTCGCCAGGCTTGAGGCTCAGGTCGACCCCGCGCAGCACGTCAATCTGACTGGCCGATCCCTGATTGTAGGATTTGCTCACAGCCTTAAGTTCTAGGACGGCCTCATTCATAGCGCAGCGCCTCTACCGGGTTCAGCCGGGCGGCACGCCGAGCAGGGAAAATTGTCACCACAAAGGATAGGCCTAACGACAGCCCAACGGCTGACAGAACATCCGGCAGGTTCAGCTCAGCGGGCAGCGCATAGATGCCCCGGATCGAGGGATCCCAGACGCCGCCGCCCATCACAAAGTTCACAAAGGAAAAGATCGGATCAATATAAGTGGCAAAGAGGCAGCCAAGAATAACACCAAACAGAGTGCCCAAAACGCCAGTAAACGCACCGCAGATAAAGAACACCCGCATCACCGAACCTTCGCTGAGCCCAATGGTGCGCAAAATGCCAATGTCACGGCCTTTGTTCTTAACCAGCATGATCAGACCAGAGACGATATTCATCGTCGCAATCAGCACCAAGATCGACAGAATAATGAACATCACATTGTCCTCGACCTCCAGCGCCCGCAAAAAGCCGCCCGAGGCATCCCGCCAGGTCCAAACCCCGACAGCGCCCTCGGCGGCACGCAAGAGCGGCAGAACCTTCAGGTCCACCGCTTCGGGGTCTTCAATCATCACCTCGATCTCATCGGCGACGCCTTCGCGGTTGAAAAAGCTCTGTGCCTCACCAAAGGGCATGTACAGGCGGGTCCGGTCGATGTCATAGCGCCCGGCGGTAAAGATATAGACCACCTCATAGGCCTTAACACGGGGGCTGGTGCCAAAGGGAGTTTTGACCCCATTGGGTGAAATCAGCTTGATGCGATCACCAACGCTGACTCCCAGTTCCCGCGCCACGCCGGACCCGATTGCAACCCCCTCTCCGAAACGGTCCAAATCACCCATGGCACCATCGCTTTGGGCCACGCCTGGAATGGTCATGATGCCAGCCTTGGCAATGCCAAAGACCTCGACACCGGCGTTGCGCTGGCGGGCATTGGCCATAACCTGGCCTTTGACCAGCGGTGCCGCTCGGATCACGCCGGGCACCTTGGCCACGCGGGCTGCCATCTGGTCAAAATCCTTGATGTAGCGCTCAAAATGGCCTGCCTCGTTCAGCTCCCCATGGGCGTAGAGTGTCACATGAGCATTGGCGCCCAGGATGGTGCCCACAAACTCTGAGCGAAACCCCGAGCGCACAGCCAGCGTCGCAATGAGTGCAAACACCGCGAGTGTAATGCCGATCAGGCTGATCCAGGTCATGACTGACACGCCGCCCTCGGCCCGGCGCGCCCGCAGGTATCGCCAGGCAATCATCCATTCAAATCGCGCAAAAGGCGGGGGGGTGCTGGCCATGATGGCTCCTGCTCGCAGTTTTTCGCCAAACTGGGCTTTCCTGCGCGCGGGGTCAAGCCACCGGGCGCTTTGGCAGCTCTGTGGCGCGCCCTACCCGCACTGGATCAGCAAAAGACCGCTGCCCAGCCTTGGCCCGGCTCACCTGCGCTGCCACGCCTGACATATTTCGGGAACCCCGCCACAAGTGACCCAGCAGGTTTGAGCAAAACGCTGGGTCATTCGCGGTTTGACCTAAAGTAAAACCTTTCTCGATCCCGGGGACTGCTATTTGATGCAGCATCAAGAATGTGGCGCTCAACGCCAGCCCACTCGCAGATTGATCAAAAAAGGATGCCCCAATGGACCGTGCCGATACCCTGTTTGCCCCTGTTGACCTAGGCAAACTCACCGTGAAAAACCGAATTGCAATGGCGCCAATGACCCGCACCTATTCGCCAGGAAACATCCCGAACGAGGCGGTGGTGTCCTACTACCAGCGCCGCGCAGAAGGCGGCGTTGGGCTGATCATCACCGAAGGCACCTTTGTCAACCATGAGGCTGCCAGCGGCTATCCCAATGTGCCTGCATTTTATGGCGAAGAGGCGCTGACGGGGTGGAAAAAGGTCGTTGACGCAGTTCATGCTGCCGGCGGCAAGATCGCACCGCAACTGTGGCACGTGGGAGCTATTCGTCGCCCTGGCATCATGCCTGGCGGCGACACCCCCGGCCACAGCCCCAGCGGCATGGCCAAGCCGGGCAAAGTGACTGGGCATGCGATGACACAGGAAGACATTGACAATGTCGTGGCCGCCTTTGCCCAGGCCGCAGCCGATGCAAAGAAAATCGGCTTTGACGCGATTGAGCTGCATGGCGCCCATGGCTATCTGATCGACCAGTTTTTCTGGGATGGCACCAATCAACGCACAGACGGTTATGGCGGAGATCTTGCGCATCGCTCTCGCTTTGCGCTGGAAATTGTCCGCGCGGTCCGCGCAGCCGTCGGCCCAGACTTCCCGATTATCTTCCGTTACTCCCAGTGGAAGCAGCAGGACTATTCCGTGCGGCTTTGCGAGACACCCGAGACTCTGGAGGCCTTCCTCACGCCATTGGCCGAGGCCGGGGTTGATATCTTCCACTGCTCCACCCGCCGCTTCTGGGAGCCGGAGTTTGAAGGCAGCGATTTGAACCTCGCGGGCTGGACACGCAAACTGACCGGTAAGCCTACAATCACTGTTGGCAGCGTTGGATTGAACGCCGATTTTCTGCCCGAAGATGGCACCGCAGATTTCAAGGCCGCTGAACCCGCCAGCCTGGACCGTCTTATTGAGCGGGCTGAGCGCAATGAATTCGACCTTGTAGCCGTGGGCCGGGCCCTGATTGCCAACCCCGACTGGGCAAACCAGGTCGCGGCTGGCCAGACTGAAGGGCTGGTCGCCTTTGAGAAAAAAATGCTGCACCAACTGCGCTGACGTAAACTCAGCCCTCAACAGCCCCTCATTTGGTTTCCAACCGGCCTTAGCTCTGGTTGGAAACCGCACAAAGAGTATTAGAGGCGAAGAGCGGGGACTAAGAAATCTCTGACATTATGCCTAACGCCGCAGGCGCGATACGCAAAGGTTTGGCAGACATTGGGCCTGCACACAGACGGGTAACGCGTGGGTTGGCCGATCTCCCCCCCTTCCTTTTGCAGAGTTTATTTCTTCGTTTCCCTGTGCCAAGCTCAACCATAGCGGCGGCGCCTCTTTTGTCCGCATTGGTAGAAACCTCGGGAAAAAGAACATGAAACATGAACTCTACGGCTGTCCATGTTGCAGCGGCACATTTGGTGGGCTCTTTTCTGTTAACAACACTGTGCGAGACCTGAAAACGGAAGCCGCAAGCGGGAATGGATGGTCCTGCAATTGGGGGATTGACTGGGCGCGTCTTGGTCGACGGGACTTTCTCAAATCTGGCGCGGCCCTTGCCGGGCTGTCCGCGGCATGGCCAGGCGGAAGCCAAGCGCAGTCGGCAACACCTGTGCAGGCCACGACAGTATTCACCAACGGCAATATTCTCACGGTAGACGATGGTTTTTCCGAAGTCGAAGCCATTGCCCTGCGCAGAAACCGCATTCTGGCTGTTGGCAGTGATGGGGAGGTCCGCGCTGTGGCGGGTACCGATGCGAAGATAATCGACCTGGATGGCAAGACAGTGCTGCCAGGTTTCATCGACGCACATACCCACGTTGTGTCCGGATCGGTCGTCGATTCCATCATGGAATACGTTGGCATGGCCCGCTATGCGACAGTTGCTGAAGTCCTTGATCACATTGCACAGCGGGTGGCCGAAACACCGGCTGGCGACTGGCTGGTGTTTCGCAATTTTGACCCGGCCGTGCAGGAAGGAGCGGACGCGCTGACTTTCGCTGATCTTGACCCGATTTCGACCGAGCACCCGATTTTTCTCCTGAACGCCTCTGGCCACCTGGCCTATGCCAATTCCAAGGCTTTTGAAGTCTCAGGCGTGACCAATGATGTCGAAGACCCTCCTGGAGGGGAGTTCGTGCGGGACGCAGATGGCGAGCTGACCGGGACCATTAAGAACAACGTCGCGTTTCTGAAGATCGCAGAAAACTATCCTGCGATGGCGGAGACAAATCCCGTAGAAGGCTTGATCGGGCTGTTGGACAAGTGGACTAAACTTGGTTTGACAACAGTTTCTGAACTCAGCCTCGGTGCACTGGCACAGTCTCCTGCAGACGCACAGGTGATGGCAGCTGCGGCTCAATCTGGCCGCATGAACGCGCGCATTCGGGCCTATCCGTTCTATACCATAGGGGCTGAGGCCTGGGACGCCGCCGGCATTGTGCAAGGTGACGGAAATGCGCTTGCGCGTATTGCTGGCTATAAGCTCGTCGCCGATGGTTCCAACCAAGGATTTACCGGACTGCAACGCGAACCGTACCTGGACAGCGACAATCTTGGCTTGGCCTATATGCAACCCGATGAATTGACCGCTGTAGCGTTGGAGAGGGCAAGTAAGGGCTGGCACTTGGCGATCCACGGCAATGGCGATGCCGCTATCGACAATATTCTCGACACCTGCGAGGCGCTGCGAGAGGCAGGGATCGACATGTCCCGCGTCCGCCCACGTATCGAACACTGCTCTATACTTCATGACGAACAGATCGCGCGCATGAAGGATCTCGGCGTCTCAGCCAGCTTCCTGATCGGCCACGTACATTTTTGGGGCATAGCGATGCGGGACGAAGTCTTTGGCGAAGAAAAAGTGCAGCTACTTGACCGCTGCCGTAGTGTCGACGAAGCGGGTGTAGGCTTCACTCTACATTCTGACTTTATGGTGACCGATCCAAATCCCCTGCATATGATCGAGATGGCGGTGACCCGGCGCACCTGGAAAGAACCCGACTATATTCTTGGGCCTCAAGAGACGATTTCAGTAGAAACTGCCATTCGGGCCATGACTTCAGAGGCCGCATGGCAACTCTTTTCTGACCACGAAGTCGGTAGTTTGGAACCCGGCAAACTGGCGGACATTGTAATCCTTGATCAGGATCCTCGTGACGTCGACCCAAATGAAATCAAGGCCATCAATATCCTTGAAACTTGGATGGACGGGCGGCAGGTTTTTCAGGCTTAGATCCTTCAGTTACTTGTTTAACTACAACGGTCTAAAGACTGGGCTCGAGGGGACGTCGTTCGTGTCGCTCTTGCGCCAAATTTGGTTATTGGCAGGGCTTTGTTTCACAAATCGGGTACAGGTCGGGGTTCCCATTTCCCCGGACATAGCCATCCTGCGGGTATGACCGCTGGATTGGTGTTTACTACGCTGGTGGGGTTGATGTCGGGGCTGCAGTGATCTCAGCGGGGCATGCGCTGGACTGCAGACGATATTCAGGCGGTCGATTTGAGCATCTGGAAACACCAGCAACCAAGTCGAGGATCAAGAGAGCGAGATACTGCAACGTAAGCGTCCGGTGAAGCCACTATCAGTCTACCGACCAAAAGACTTTGTGCCGGATCGCATGTTTGCCGCTCCTAAGGATGGCTTCGAGGTTTATCGAGATGTCGTCGATCTCGGCGGCCATCACACATCGTTCATGTTTTCCGGGTGGCCGAAGGTGCTCAAGCAAATCCAGGGCTTCCAGCATGCATAAGTCCACACATCGAGCTTTCTCGGTCGCCCAGATTCCCTCATCTATGATGTTTTCAAAGTCTCCTTTATGTCCCCGGGCTGACCATACGAATTCGGCCCAACATCTGCGGTTCTTAGCAAACTGTTCGCCTGAGAAAGCATCAACAAACTTGGACACATGGCTGTCATTTATTTTGGCAGCCGATGCTTCTCGATGCAGAAGCTCCGCATTCCAGGTCCCCCCCCTGGTACCAAGTGTTATCAGCGACCTTTTTCAGTTCATCCAGTTTGGTATGAAGAGGAGCAAACCTATCGACAAGATGCTTTGGGCCGCGTGAAGTCGCCATTTGACTAGGTAATCCTCGTGAGGAAGTCTTCAGCTACCGCATGGTCGTCAAGTTCTATTGCTAAGATGAACTCCGCGCCGCGTCGCCGTTGATCTCTCCATTTATTGCTCCTTAACGAAGGTTCGCCATCCCTCCCTTGCTAATCCTCTGCAAATGTCTTCGTAGGTTCTTCTGGCGCCTTGCAGCGTAGGTTTATTCGCACCCTGGTGTTTTGGGCAATGGACCATTTCCGAAGACTGGCTGTTTGGATCGGGGTTGTCGTAGGTCGAAGGACCAATCCTGTTCAGGGAATTTTCGAGCTAATTGGGTTTTGGGTTCTTGGCTCATCACAATTCTTGACAAAACCTGTAAGGAAAAATATGGGTCCGTCTCATACCTTTTCACCGAAGCAAGGTGTTGTGGAGTGTCCCTCCTTTTCAACGCCCAGCCATACCACACAATAGCTGCGTAGGGTCGTTCCTGTCACAGCTCGTTGGAGCAGTCTGGTGCGCCCTAGCTTCGTCTCAATATCTTCGGTTCTTTCGATTTTTGGATCTTCGAGTTTTCAAGTCCGGTTTCTTCAACTGGGTCTGTTCGCAGCTGTCTTGGCTTTCACGTTGCCCTCTAAGGAGGCCAAATCTCAAGCCTTTCCTGTTTTGATCGAACACCAATACGGCGAGACGAGGGTTCAATCTGAACCAAGTCGCATCGTGTCTCTGAGTTTTATTGGGCACGATTTCTTGTTGGCTCTGGGTAAGCCGCCGCATGCGCTGCGCAAATGGTTCGGCCCACATCCCTATGGCGTTTGGCCCTGGGCCGTCGAGGCACTGGGTGAGGCCACGCCGATCGTCATGCAGGGCGAAATCGACATTGAGGCCATCGCGGCCATGCAGCCGGATCTGATTGTGGGTCAATGGTCGGGAATGACGAGGCGCGAATATAAATTGCTTTCGCGCATTGCCCCAACCGTACCGCCGCAGACGCGTTTTGGCGATTATGGCACCCCCTGGCAGGAGATGCTGCGGACCCTGGGGCGCGCCACGGGACACCTGGAGCAGGCAGAAGAGATCATCGCCGGCATTGACGCGCGCTTTCATGATATTCGCCAGGCCCATCCAGAGTGGGAAGGGGCCAGTTCCGTTATGGTCTGGGCAGGCCAGATTGGGACCTATAACGCCCGCGATATTCGCGGCCAGTTTATCGAAGCCCTGGGCTTCAAGGTGCCGGATGCCATCAACAACTGGGCTTCATTCAACAATTACTACGCGCTGATCCCACCGGAAGACCTGTCCCCCATCGATGTCGATGCCCTCATTTGGCTTGATGCAGGCGGCTCTGTCAGTCAGCTTGAACGGATGCCCCTGCGCCCGACCCTGCGCGCCTATGGTGAGGGCCGCGAGATCTATGCTGACGTGCTGCTCTCCGCCGCCCTGTCCCATTCTAGTCCTCTAAGCCTGAACTACGCGCTGGATCGACTGGTGCCCCTGTTGGAGGCCGCCATGGATGGTGACCCGGCCAGCGCGGTTCCCAGCACCGCCGAGGCAGGCCTACTGCCAGAAGGGTTTTGACATGACACTCCTGGAAACCATATCGCCGCGCTCTGACCGTCGCGCCTCCGCCCGCCAGATCTGGCTGCTAACGGTTCTATTGTCTCTGCTCTTGCTTTCGGCCCTGTCGCTGCGTTTTGGCCTGCGCCCGATCAGCTGGTACAGTATCTGGGACTCCTTTGTCGCCTATGATGCCACCAACGCTGATCATCTGGTCATTCAGGGCATGCGGCTGCCCAGGCTGCTAGCCGCCTGGTTGGCCGGAGCCGCCCTCGCCGCTTCCGGGGCTTTGATCCAGAGCCTGACCAGAAATCCGCTGGCGGACCCCGGACTGCTGGGCATCAATGGCGGGGCTTCGCTAGGGGGGATCCTCTGCATCTTCCTGCTGGGCATATCCGACCCGGCTTCCTTTGTCTGGGTTGCCATGGGGGGCGGGTTGGCCAGCACCGTTTTGGTGTTCTTTCTGGGTGGCGCGGGTCGAGGCACCCCATTGCGGCTGATCCTGGCAGGCGCAGCCCTCAGCGCGCTGTTCCTGGCACTCGGGCGAAGCCTCTTGCTGATCAGCCAGCGCAGCCTGGATGTCTATCGGTTTTGGGTGCTGGGCGGTTTGGACGGGGTTGAGATGCCAACGCTGGCGGCTTTGCTGCCCTTCTTTGCCTTGGGCGCGGCGCTTGCTGCGGTTTCTTCCTTCAACCTGAACGCCATGATGCTGGGCGAGGACACCGCCCGCAGCCTGGGACTGCGGGTTGGGCTGGCGCGGGGTCTGGCCGTTTGTGCCATTGTCTGCCTCTGCGGTGCCACGGTGTCGATGGCGGGCCCCATCGCCTTTGTTGGGCTGATCGTGCCGCATATGGCAAGGCGGTACTCAGGTGCGGATATGCGTTGGTGCGTATTGTTTTCCGCTCTCTTGGGAGCAGGGCTGATGATCCTGGCCGACCTCATGGGGCGCTTGCCGGTCTTTGGCGGCAATATGCAGGCCGGGGTTATGGTCGCCCTTTTGGGAGGGCCCGCGCTGGTCTGGCTGATCCGCCGCAATGGGGGGGCTGCGCAATGAACTGGAGCCTTCGCCTGCCCTTCCTGTCCCTGTCCTTCTCGCCGCGTGCGGTTGCTGTCGGCTTTGGCCTCTTGCTCCTGGTCACCTTGGGCACGATTCTGGCCCTGCGTCTTGGCAGCTATGCCTTTACTGAGACCAGCTGGCTCAGCGTGCTGTTCGGAGCGGGCTCAGAGATTGAAAGAATGATCCTGATGGATCACCGCCTGCCACGAATCCTGACAGCCCTGGGGGCCGGAGCCTGTTTTGGTTTGTCGGGGGCGATGTTTCAAACCATGATGCGCAATCCGCTGGCCTCGCCGGATGTCATTGGCTTTAACGCAGGCGCCAGCTGCGGCGCGCTGCTGGCGATTATTCTGACCGGAGGCAATGTGCTCTTGGGGGCTCTTGCTGGCGCGCTGTTTACAGCCATTCTGGTTGTGGGTCTGGCCTGGAAGAACGGGCTGCAACCCCAACGCCTGGTGCTGATTGGGCTTGGCATTGGCTTTGCCCTCGCCGCCCTGTCCGACCTGCTGTTAAGCAGAACCGACGCAAGAACCGCCGCCGATATGGCAGAGTGGCTGATTGGCACGCTGAACGCGCGCGATTGGCAGGATGTCCGGGTGGTCTGGTCCGGGTTGCTCCTCCTGGCTCCGGCAATCTTCTGGATCCATTTCCCCTTGGCTCGGCTTGGCCTGTCGGACGACCTGAGCAGCAGCCTGGGCCTGCGGTTGTCGCCGCTGCGCCTGGGCATCACCGGCCTGGGCATTCTGCTGGCGGCCCTTGCCGTTTGTACCGCTGGCCCCCTGCCCTTTGTGGCCTTTGCCGCCGGTCCAATCGCGCGCGCCCTGGTGCCCAATGGCAAGCCAGCCCTGCTGGGTGCAGCCGCAATCGGCGCTCTGCTGGTGCTGGCGGCGGATACGGCCTCTCGCATGGTTCCTAACATTCAACTGCCCGCAGGCGTCTTTACCGCCCTGATTGGGGGGCCGGTGATGATCTGGCTGCTGATGGTTCAATTTCGCAAAGGAAAGCTCTGAATGAATGCCCCTGCCCGCCTGCACGCCAAAGCCCTGTCGGTTGCCTTAGCCAAGACGCCGGTCCTGCAAGAGCTGAGCGCCGATATTCCGGATGGCAAGATCACCGTCATCGTCGGGCCCAATGCCTGCGGAAAATCCACCTTTCTCAGATCCCTGGCGCGGTTGCAAAAACCCGACAGCGGAGAGATTCTGCTGGATGGCAAGAACATACACAAACAGGCCAACCGCTCGGTTGCGCAACGTCTGGCCATCCTGCCGCAATCGCCAAGCGCCCCCGAAGGGCTGACGGTTAGGGATCTGGTGACGCGTGGCCGCACGCCACATCAATCGGCGCTGCGACAATGGTCCCATCAGGACGCCGAGGCCGTGGGCCGGGCGCTGGAACTGACCAGCATGGCACCCCATGCCAACCGCCCTCTTGAGGCCCTCTCTGGCGGACAACGGCAACGCGCCTGGATCGCCATGGCCCTGGCGCAGGACACCGAAATCCTGCTGCTAGATGAGCCGACGACCTACCTGGATCTGCCACATCAGATCGAGCTTCTGTCCCTGATCCATTCGCTCAACCAGCAAAGCAATCAGACCGTGGCCATGGTGCTCCATGACATCAATC
>CAJXIL010000124.1 GCA_913054455.1 uncultured Roseobacter sp. | reverse complement strand
TTGTTTGGGTTTGGAACCATTTTGCCGTCAACCAGGATCTCGTCGGACAGAGCCAGGAACCAGTCGGTGGGGGTGTAGGCGAATTCGTTGCCGTTGATGTCGGAAGCAAAGACGATGCCATCATAGCCAATGCGCACTTCGATGATGTCGGTGACACCAGCTTCGGCGCAGGCTTTGATTTCTTTTTCCTTGATGGCGCGCGATGCGTTGGCAACGTCGATTGTGTTTTCGCCAACACCTTCACAGAAGCGCTTGAGACCAGCAGAAGAGCCACCAGATTCAACAACTGGCGTTGGGAAGTCGAAGTTTTCGCCAAAGGCTTCGGCAACGATGGAAGCATAGGGGAGAACAGTCGAAGAGCCTGCAACCTGAACCTGGTCACGTGCGGTGGCAGCAGTCGCCGACACAGCGGCAATGGTCAGGGCAGAAGCGGTCAGTTTCATAAAGGACATGGGTGTCTCCATGAGGAATTAATGTGTGTGACCATCTTCGTGATGATCATGTGCTCCTCCTAAGAGGCGGACATGAGGCTTTTGTGACGGCTATGTAACAGGCATGTGACAAAAACCGATCTGAGGCGATTTTTGTCACAAAACCCGGCCCTGACCTTAACTATTTATCAAGAGTTGCTCAGCACGACTTGGGGCTCGCTGTCAGTTTCACAAATCCGAGATGCACCTTTGTACGAGATTTGACCTCAAAACAGGCGGAAACCTCGGGGTGCTTGCCATGGGTCACCTTAGGATTCGCGCATCCCCTATGGGGTGGGGCGCCATAGGATCGCAGGGCGACAAACCGAGTAGCCCCGCCCCCTGTGCGCTGGCGTGATCGAGCATACCTGGCGACAACACTGAACTTCCAGGAACCAAGTGTCTCTAGGACATAGGCAATGTTACTGCAAAACAGGTTCCCACCCCGAGGTCGCTGCTCACCCGCAGCCGTCCTCTGTGACGGTTGACGATATGTTTGACGATTGCCAGCCCCAACCCGGTTCCACCCTGTTCGCGGGAGCGGTGATTGTCGGCGCGGTAAAACCGCTCTGTCAGACGGGGCAAATGAATAGGATCTATGCCTGCCCCGTTGTCGATCACCTTGACCCGCACGGCAGCGGCACGCAGGGAGGGATCACGCTCCAGCAACTCAACAGTCATTTCAACCTGATCCCCACCGTATTTAATGGCGTTTTCCACTAGGTTGATAAAGACCTGTAGCAATTGATCGGGATCACCAATGATCATTACGGGATCACTGGGGGGCTCAAATTTCAGGCTGACATTATCGGCAGCGGCAAGGGGCTGCATGGTTTTTAGCGTTGAAGTTAGATGGGAGACAAGGTCCATTTCCTCTTTGGGACGAATGCGCTCTTTGCTTTCAACCCGGTTCAGTGACAACAGATCGCCCACCAGGCGGTTCATCCGGCTGGCCTCGCCCTCCATGATCGACAGGAAGCGGTCCCGTGCATCGGCGTCATCGCGCGCCGCGCCGCGCAGGGTTTCGATAAACCCCATCAAGGCCGTTAGCGGCGTGCGCAACTCATGGCTGACATTGGCAACAAAATCACGCCGCATCTGATTTGCCTGCTCCCGTTCGGTCACATCGGTAAAGCTGATCAGCACCGCACCGCCCTCTACCGCGCCAATCCCAGTGACATAACGCAGAGAGACCTCATATGTGGTGTCCTGGGCCTCGTCATTGGAAAGATGCCTGGCGGCCCGGTTACCGCGATCCTCCAGACATTTTTCTATCGCGCCTGCAACGCTGGGCTGACGCAGAATGGTTGTAAAATGGCGGCCGAGTATGTGATCTCCTAACAGATCAAACCCAAGCCGGTTGGCCCCAATGAACCGCTCGGTTTGATCTACCAAGACGCTTGGCAACGGCATTGCCTCAAGAAAACCCGCGATCACCTCTTGTTTCATAAGCCGCTCTCCATTGTGATTCAGCTCTCGTAACAGGCGAATGTAAACGCCATGTGGCAAGCAAAGACAGGCACCCGACTCCAGACCGCAGCCTCTTAAGCTTGGGTAAAGCCTTCTCAGACCGGGCGCATCTCGTCACGAAAACGGCGCATGTTCTCTTGGTAGTGCAGCGCGCTGAGGGTGAGGTTTTGGGCCTGAGCCGCAGAAATCTCTCGAACCACCTTACCAGGCGCGCCCATTACCAAGGAATTATCCGGGATCACCTTGTTCTCGGTTATCAAGGCCCCTGCCCCAATCAGGCAATTCTTGCCTATTTTTGCACCGTTGAGAACAGTGGCTCCCATGCCGATCAGGCTGTTTTCACCAATGGTGCAGCCATGCAGCATAACCTTGTGACCAATGGTGCAGTTCTTGCCCACGGTCAGCGGGAACCCTGCATCAATGTGCATGACCACGTTTTCCTGCACATTTGCACCTTCGCAAATCCGGATTTCTTCGTGGTCGGCACGAATGGTGCTGCCGAACCAGACCGACGCGCCGGCCTCTAGCACCACCTGTCCCACCAGATTGGCATCCGGGGCAACCCAGGTATCGGCGTGCAACTGCGGCTGGTGATCTCCCAGAGAGTAAAGGGTCATGACATCTCCTCAAATTCCGTCTGCAGTACCCGCACATGATCTGTCAGCTGCGGTTGCTGAATGCGCCGCAGTCGGGTCGCTGTTATGATGGTTTTCAATGCCTCTTCGGTGGCATCCAGGTCATCATTGATTAAGACATGATCATAGCTGCCCCAATGGCTGATCTCATCCCAGCTCTTTTCCATCCGCCGCGTAATGGTCTCGGCATCGTCCTGGCCTCGGCTTTCCAGCCGGCGCTTCAGCTCGGTGATGGAGGGCGGCAGCAGAAAAATCGACAGGGTGTGCTGACCCAGTTCCGAATTGCGGATCTGCTGCGCCCCCTGCCAGTCGATGTCGAACAGCACATCCTGGCCATCCTCAATAGCGGTGCGCACTGGTCCTTTGGGCGAGCCGTAGAAATTGCCAAAGACATGCGCATGTTCCAGCATATCGTTTTCGGTCACAGCCGATTTGAAATCATCTACTGATACAAAGTGATAATCCTGCCCGTCGACCTCGCCGGGGCGCGGGTTGCGGGTTGTGGCCGAGACGGAAAAGGAAATGCTACCGTCCCAGCTGCGCAAACGCTTTGCCAGGGTGGATTTGCCCGCGCCGGAGGGCGAGGACAGGATGATCAAAAGGCCGCGGCGGTCTGCCATCAGGTCTTCTCCTTTGGAGTTATTCGATATTTTGCACTTGTTCGCGCATCTGGTCGATCACTGCTTTCAACTCTAGACCCACCGAGGTCAAGTCACTGTTGAGCGCTTTGGAACAGAGCGTATTGGCCTCGCGGTTAAATTCCTGCATCAAAAAATCAAACTTGCGCCCCACGGCGTCCCCTGTGTCTAGAAGGGCCTCAGCGGCTATGACATGGGCCGCCAGCCGGTCGATTTCTTCGGTCACATCGGATTTTACCGCCAGCATCGCCAATTCCAGAGCAACCCGATTGGCATCAACCCCATCTGCGTTTTCCAGAACCTTGGCCAAATTAGCCTTGAGCGCCTCTGCCACCAGAGGCTTACGCGCCTCAGCCCTTTCGGCTGCCAATTGGGTCAAACGCGTTACTTCTGCAAGCTGATCGCGCAAAACCTGCGCCAAAGCTGCCCCTTCGTCTTCACGCATTTGAACGAATTGAGACAAAAGGCTTTCAAATTCCTCTTTTAATGCGGCGACCAGTGGTCCCGGATCGTCCTCTGTCACAGTGGTTTCCAAAACCCCACGTATGGAGAGCAGATCCGCACCAGAGGTCACCGAGAGATCAACACCTGCCGATTGCGCCAGGGCCTCCGCCTCTGCCAGAGCAGTGAGGACTGAAGTCAACAGCGGTTTGTTCAGCGTGAGTGTGCCTGTACCCTCTTCTCCCCGCGTGACCCGAAGCCCCAAAGAGACATTGCCGCGTGCTAACCGGTTGCCCATGACCTTACGCAGATGGGCTTCGAGGCCCTCCAACCAGTCCGGCACACGTAGCCGCAGATCCAGCCCCTTGGCGTTGACCGAGCGCACTTCCCAGCTCCAACTATGGGCTCCAAGACAACCCTGACCTGATGCAAAGCCCGTCATGCTTCGAATTTTCATCAACTTTTCCTTATCTGGCCAACTGGCTGCAACTTCGGGCCCAAAACTGTGTCGTCAGACGAGGTCATAGACCCAAAAGGATAGGTGCTTATCCAAAGGCGTTAACCATTGCTTTAAGTTTTAGTCCAAATTTGAATAATATTATGGCATGTTAACTGCAAGGTAACCATCTAAACGGTACGAATAAGGCAGTCGACAGACTGTGTTGCGGACTTGATGGGACATGAACCGGATAACGTAAGGAAAAGCACATGTTTTTTGGCGATAGCAAAAACACTAGCCAGGGCAAGGGTCACAACAAGGTGGTTGCCATGACAAATTTCCGTAACACGGTCCCGGTTTCCTCCATGCGCCAGGCAGAGGCCTATTGGACAGCTCTGCGCCGTGGTGACGACATTCCTAGCCGTGCACAAATCGATCCACGGGGGTTGGAAAACATCCTGTCCCAGACCTTCATTCTGGAACGTGTTGCTCCCGGTATCGCCCGCTTCCGTCTGGCCGGCCAAAAGGTCAATGAAATGGCTGGAATGGAGGTGCGCGGCATGCCGATCACCGCCTTTTTCACCCCTGAAGCGCGCAAACAGATGAGCGCAGCGCTCGAACATATGTTTGAGGCCCCTGCCATCGTAGAGATTGAAATGCAGACCGAAGGCTCCCGCCTGCGTGGCCGCCGCGAAGCGCGCATGCTGCTGCTTCCCCTGCGCAGTGACCTTGGTGATGTTAGCCGTGCGCTTGGTGTCTTTGTCTCCGAAGGCAACCCAACCAATACGTCCCAGCGGTTTTCAATCTCATCGATTGAGATGCGCGCCATTGCCAAAGCCACAGATGACACTGAGTTCAAAGCAAAATCACGTGGTTTGGATGATGTGAATACACCCAACCCCGAGTTTGCAGAATTGCAGTCCCGTATGACGGAAGAGACATCCATTTTGCAAGAAGCGCGTGATCTAGCCGACCTCAAGCTCAGCAGACCAGCCCGAGACACTTCGCGCGCGGATGCCAAGAGCAAATCCAAAGGAGCACATCTTCGGTTGGTTTCCAGCCGCGATGATACGACCGTTTCCTAAAATTTTAGCAGCATTCTAGTCTATTTGGTCATAGTCTAGTTTCCAACGCCCCGTGGAAGAATTCCCGGGGCGTTTCCCTTTGCATCAACAAAAGTTCCCCGCAAGACCTTGCAACGATCTGACAAAGAAAAACCGCCCCATTAGCCTGGGGCGGTTTTCTAGTCAGTAGTGGCGGCGGCAGCGGTTTAGCTGGCTTCTGCACTGCGTGCCTGACGCTTGTTGCGCAGGTCTGACAATTCTTCGGCAACCAAGAAGGCCAGTTCCAATGATTGGCTGGCGTTCAGACGCGGATCACAGGCAGTGTGGTAGCGATCGCTTAGGTTCTCATCTGTGACCGCACGGACACCGCCAGTGCATTCGGTTACGTCTTGGCCGGTCATCTCAAAATGGACGCCGCCCGGAATGGTGCCTTCGGCACCATGAACCGCAAAGAAGTCCTGGACTTCGCGCAGCACACTTTCAAAGGGGCGCGTCTTGTAGCCGGTGGAGGATTTGACGGTATTGCCATGCATGGGGTCGCAGACCCAGGTGACCTTGGCGCCTTCTTCTTGCACGGCTTTTACCAGACGCGGCAGATGCTCCGCTACCTTACCGGCCCCAAAGCGGGCGATCAACGTCAGACGGCCCTCCTCGTTTTCAGGGTTCAGGCGCTCCATCAGGACCTTGAGATCATCAGCCGAGGTGGTCGGGCCACATTTCATGCCAATGGGGTTAAGAACCCCTCGACAGAATTCCACATGGGCACCGTCAGGCTGACGGGTGCGATCCCCGATCCACAGCATGTGTCCAGAGCCAGCCAGCCATTTGCCGGAGGTGGAATCCAGACGCGTCAGCGCCTCTTCATATTCCAGCAACAACCCTTCGTGGCTGGTATAGAATTCAACGGTTTGCAGCGCGTGCGAGGCATCATTGTTGACGCCTGCAGCTTTCATGAAGTCAAGCGTATCGGTGATCCGATTGGCCATCTCACGGTACTTCTGGGCTTTTTCGCCCTCGGTAAAGCCCAGGGTCCAGGCGTGCACCTGGTTCACATCAGCATAGCCGCCGGTAGAAAAGGCCCGCAACAGGTTCAGGGTTGCCGCCGCCTGTGTATAGGCCTGCAGCATTCGCTTGGGATCGGGAATGCGGGAGGCTTCGGTGAAGCCCAGATCGTTGATGATGTCGCCGCGATAGCTGGGCAGTTCCACGCCTTCTACCGTTTCAGTCGGCGCGCTGCGTGGTTTGGCAAACTGACCGGCCATACGGCCGACCTTGACCACCGGAACCTTGGCCCCATAGGTCAGAACCATGGCCATTTGCAGCATGACCTTAAAGGTATCGCGGATCGCATCCGCGCTGAATTGTTCAAAACTTTCGGCGCAATCGCCACCTTGCAACAAAAAGGCCTCACCGCGACCGGCGGCTGCCAAATGCTGTTTCAGGCGGCGCGCTTCACCGGCAAAGACCAGCGGCGGATAGTTAGAAAGCTGCGCTTCGACGGCCCCCAGGGCTGCAGAGTCGATATAGTCGGGCATCTGCACGCGGGGTTTGTTGCGCCAGTTTGCTTTTTGCCACTCACTCATAGCTTTTCTCCGCTTAAGAGGTCTTAATAATAGAACGGAAGCCACCTATACAAAAACGTACTCGTGCTGACCAGTTTAGATTTGCTCCCTCTTGACCCGGCCGCAAACCTATGGTCACGGTTTTTGTGTATCACGCGGGGCTGACTTCACACAGGTTTCTCCCGGTGCATTCAAATTTTGCCAAGGATGTGCCCATGCAAGCTCACAGAAAACCGGTCAATCCACCAACAGAAACCAGACCCACTAAAAGATATGTATTTGTTTTGTTGGAGAGATTTTCCATGCTCTCCTTTGCGTCGGCGGTTGAATGTCTGCGCATTGCAAATCGTATGGCAGGACGTAACGCCTATAGATGGAGCTTGGTGGGAGAAGAGGGCGAGAATGTTACCTGTTCAGCCGGAACCACTTTTGCTGTGGATGGTGATCTCGGCGATCTGCAACGTGATGACACAATTTTGGTCTGCTCCGGTGTAAACGTACAGGGGGCCACCAGCAAAAAGATGCTTGCCTGGCTGCGTCGTGAGGCGCGCAAAGGCGTGACAGTGGGCGGGCTATGTACCGCCTCCTATGTTCTGGCAAAGGCCGGTTTGCTGGATGGAAAACGGGCAACGATCCACTGGGAGAACATCGACAGCTTTGCAGAAGAGTTTGAGGAGGTGACCCTCACAAAATCTGTTTTTGTGATTGATAACAACAGGCTGTCAACTGCGGGCGGCACTTCTTCTATAGATCTTATGTTGAAACTCATTGCCAATGATCTTGGTGAAGAGTTGGCCAATGCCGTTGCTGATCAGTTGATCTACTCGTCTATCCGCACCGATCAAGACACCCAGCGCCTGTCTATCCCGACGCGGATTGGGGTGCGCCATCCTAAACTGTCCATGGTGGTCCAAATGATGGAAGCCAATATCGAGGAGCCAATCAGCCCCTCCGTGTTGGCGCAGGATGTTGGCATGTCTACACGACAGCTCGAACGTTTGTTCCGGCGCTACCTCAATCGAAGCCCCAAACGCTATTATATGGAGTTGAGACTGCAAAAGGCGCGCAATCTATTGATGCAGACCGATATGAGTGTGATCAACGTTGCTCTGGCCTGCGGCTTTGCCTCCCCCTCGCATTTTTCCAAGTGTTACCGCTCACACTACAATACGACCCCCTACCGAGAGCGAGGCAGCAAATCTGGATCCCTGTGATTCTAAGCTTAGTTTCTGGGATGATTCCTGCTGCTCAAACGGTCGTAAGCTCTAAGATACCAAAACAAATCTCAGTTTAGGATCCATTTTTCTTGCGGTGCTCGATGGTTGCTATTGGCGGCAGGTCCGGGGTTTACCAACTGATTAAAATTTGACCAAAACTGATTGGACCTCAGGGGCTTGCCCGGAGTGTAAGCCCCTGTGGTCCACCTGGCGAGGATCCAAATGGCCAGTGTTTTATCTGCCATTAAGGCGCTTGAGCTGCGACAAAATGGACACTGCGTTCTTCCCCTCATGGACCGAAGTCTGTAGAGCATTTGCCTCATCAGGCCGCCCCAACACGGGACGGTCCAAAAATTGAGAGTAAGCTGAGGTCAAACCCCTCGCCCAGGCCAAGAGGACTTTCCTTTTGAAAACACCTTGCCTAGGGTTTGATCTGAACACACTTGTTCCAAAAACTGGGAGAACTATGATGAAAAAACTGATGATGGCCACTGCGGCCCTCGCCCTGACTGCTGGCACCGCCTATGCAGGCGGCCACGCCAAGGAAGTCAAACTTGGCGTTCTGATCGGCTTTACCGGCCCAATTGAATCCCTGACAGCCGCGATGGCCTCCGGTGCCGAAATGGCCATGGAAGAAGTCACAAAATCTGGCAAACTGCTCGACAGTGCCACCGTGACATCCGTGCGTGCTGACACTGGTTGTATCGATAACGGCCTGGCGGTGGCAAATGGCGAGAAGCTGATTGCTGAAGGCGTCAATGGCATTATCGGTGGCGACTGCTCTGGTGTGACGGGTGCGATCCTGCAAAACGTTGCTATTCCAAACGGGATGGTCATGGTCTCCCCTTCGGCGACGTCGCCTGGTCTTTCCACCATGGAAGACAACGGCTTGTTCTTCCGCACCTCGCCCTCTGATGCGCGCGAAGGTCAGGTCATGGCTGAGGTTCTGCAAGAAAAAGGCGTCGAGTCCATCGCCCTGACCTATACCAACAACGACTACGGCAAGGGTCTGGCAGACGCGATCAAAACCTCCTTTGAGGCTGTCGGTGGTGAGGTAACCATCGTTGCAGCCCACGAAGACGGCAAAGGTGACTACTCCGCCGAAGTAGCGTCTTTGGCCTCTGCTGGTGGCGATATTCTGGTTGTCGCCGGGTATCTTGACCAGGGTGGTCTGGGCATCATCCAGTCCTCGCTGGACTCTGGCGCATTTGACACCTTTGGTCTGCCTGGTGGCATGATCGGCGACAGCCTGCCAAAGAATGTTGGATCTGACCTGGATGGCTCTTATGGCCAGATCGCCGGTTCCGACAGCGAAGGTGCAGCTATCTTTGCCGAGCAGGCCAAAGCCGTAGGCTTTGACGGGACCTCTGCCTATGCGTCAGAATCCTATGACGCTGCTGCATTGATCCTGCTGGCCATGCAGGCCGCAAACTCGACTGATCCTGCTGAGTATGGCGCAAAGATCATGGATGTGGCCAATGCGCCTGGTGAAGTGATCAACCCCGGTGACCTGGGCAAGGCGCTGGAACTGATCGCGGCCGGCAAAGATGTTGACTATCAAGGTGCCACTGGCGTTGAGCTGATTGGCCCCGGTGAGAGCGCAGGCTCCTACCGTGAGATCCTGGTCAAAGACGGCATGAACACCACTGTAAAGTTCCGCTGATCTCTCTTGTAGGATCATAATATCAAAGAACAGCCCGGGGGTTTCCCGGGCTGTTCCAAATTTAGTAAGCCGAAAAAATACGGCAGGGGATAGAATGATATGATCGTCGTCGAGGACTTGCATAAGCACTTCGGCGGGTTCCATGCGGTTGACGGCGCCTCGCTGGAAATCGCCAAGGGGTCCATAACCGGTTTGATCGGCCCGAATGGCGCCGGAAAGACTACTCTTTTCAATGTGATTGCTGGCGTTCTTGAGCCAACCTCCGGTCGCGTGACTATGGATGGTGAAGACATAACCGGCCTGCCGCCACATGAGTTGTTTCACAAGGGGCTGCTGCGCACCTTCCAGATTGCGCATGAGTTTTCCTCAATGACCTGCCGCGAGAACCTGATGATGGTGCCTGGCGCGCAGTCAGGGGAAAACCTGTGGAACACCTGGTTTGGCCGCAAGCGCATCGCTGATGAGGAACGTGCCCTGCGGGCCAAGGCGGATGAGGTGCTGGAGTTCCTCACCATCAGCCATATTGCCGATCTGCGCGCAGGCGAAGTGTCGGGTGGCCAAAAGAAGCTGTTGGAGTTGGGCCGCACCATGATGGTGGATGCCAAGATTGTCTTTCTGGACGAAGTTGGCGCCGGGGTGAACCGCACCCTGCTTTATACCATTGCCGACGCTATCAAACGCCTGAATGAAGAACGCGGCTATACCTTTGTCGTGATTGAGCATGACATGGAGTTCATCGGCCGACTCTGTGATCCGGTGATCTGTATGGCCGAGGGCAAGAAACTGGCTGAGGGTACGCTGGATGAGATCAAGGCCAATGAGCAGGTCATTGAGGCCTATCTGGGAACTGGCCTGAAAAACAAAGACAAGCTGGAGAAGGCCTGATGGCAGCATCTTTGATGCATCGGGGCTCTGCCCCCGCCGCTGCGCGGCTCCCCCGGAATATTTGTGGAAAGATGATGCAGGGAGGCGCCTATGTCTGAACCCTTTTTGATTGGTGATGGCATGACCGGAGGATACGGCAAGGGGCCGGATATCCTGCATGACTGTACCATTGCCGTGAACCCCGGCGAGATTGCCGTGATTGTGGGGCCCAATGGGGCCGGGAAATCCACCGCTATGAAAGCGGTGTTTGGGATGTTGAACGTGCGCTCGGGCGCGGTGCGGTTGGGTGGCGAGGATATCACTAAACTTAGCCCCCAGGACCGGGTGATAAAAGGCATGGGGTTTGTGCCCCAAACCAGCAATATCTTTACTTCGATGACGGTTGAAGAGAACCTGGAGATGGGGGCGTTTATTCGCACCGATGACATTTCGGGCACCATGGAGCAGGTCTATGATTTGTTCCCGATATTGCGCGACAAGCGCAACCAGCCGGCGGGTGAGCTCTCTGGTGGTCAACGACAGCAAGTGGCTGTGGGCCGCGCGCTGATGACCCAGCCCAAGGTCTTGATGCTGGATGAACCCACCGCAGGTGTGTCTCCCATCGTGATGGACGAGCTGTTTGACCGCATCATCGAGGTGGCCCGCACTGGGTTGCCAATCCTGATGGTGGAGCAGAACGCCAAGCAAGCGCTTGAGATCGCTGACAAAGGCTATGTTTTGGTGCAGGGGCGCAATGCCTATAC
>CAJXIL010000123.1 GCA_913054455.1 uncultured Roseobacter sp. | reverse complement strand
TGACAGCCATGATGGCGTTCTTCTTGTTGATGTGGCTGTTGAACGCAACAACTGAGAAACAGCGTAAAGGTCTGGCGGACTATTTCTCGCCATCCATTCCGCTGAGCCGAATCTCCGGTGGGGGCAATGGCGCCTTCCAGGGCGACAGCATGTTCACCGAAGACATTCAGCCGCAGTCAGGCACCGGTGCGTCGGATATCAATCCAATGGACGCTCAGAAAGCCCAGGGCGAGACAGGCGTCAGCGACGCTGAGAAGGCTGAGGAAGACAGCAAGTTCCGTGCTATCGAAGAGCAGCTTCAGGGGCGTGGCGGTGAAAGTATGGTCTCGGTTGAGATGTCACGCCACATCATTACCCGCGTCACTGACGAAGGTTTGATTGTTGAGCTGTTTGAGACAGACGGTGTCAATCTCTTTGAGGCTGGAGGCGCAGAACCAACGCCACTGTTCCGGGATCTGGTGCGCATGGTTGCGCGGGTCAGTGCCAGTGTGACCAATGATATTGCCATCAGTGGGCATATCCAGTCGCATCCGGTGGTTCTGGCACAGAACCCAGTGTGGGAAATGTCCCATGCCCGGGCGAATGTTGCACGGACACTGCTCGAATCGGGTGGGATGAAATCCAGCCGAATCCATCGGATTACGGGACATGCAGACCGAAAACTTGCGGTGACCAACCCGATGGCGGTTAGGAATAATCGCGTGGAAATCATCCTGCTCCGCGAGTGATCCCCATATAAATCTACCCTCGGGCGGCGCAGTATAAATTGCATTTTATCTGTTAGCCGCCCGTTAAGTGCTGATGCGCTAGCTGTTGCTCCAAGAACGACTTATTGCAGCAGAAAGGCGCAACATGACCATTTCTTCCGCCCTGAATGCCGGTGTTTCCGGATTGAGTGCAAACGCGAGTTCATTGGCCGCAATTTCGGACAATATCGCGAACTCGTCGACCAGCGGGTACAAGAGAGTAGAGACGGATTTCCAATCCATGGTGGTTGGCTCCTCCGGTGGCCGGTATTCTGCGGGTGGTGTTTCTGCCAGCAATATGCGCCTTATTGACCAGCGCGGCCCTCTTGTTGGAACCAATAACTCGACTGACCTGGCCGTTAGTGGCCGTGGCATGCTGCCAGTGGCCTCGCTGACCGAGATTGAAGGCGGCAATGGTTCACCAACCATGTTGATGACCACAACCGGGTCGTTCCGCACCAATGCGGATGGCTATTTGACGACAAATTCAGGTCTCGTCTTGCTGGGTTGGCCAGCTAACCCTGATGGCACTGTTTCTGACGGTCCACGCGACACGGCCGAAGGGCTGGAGCCTGTACAGTACAATATGAACCAACTGACCGGTGAGCCGACAACCAATGTAGGCCTCGGGGTGAACCTTCCTGCGACTGATACCGAAGCGGGCAGCGCTGGCACCGTGCGCAACATGACAGTTGAATACTACGACAACCTGGGCAGCTCGCAGACACTGGGGATCACCTATACCCCAACCGTCCCTGCAACGGGTACGTCGAACGAATGGACCATGCAGATCACTGACAGCGCCTCTGGTGGCGCAGTGATCGGGGAATATACCATGACCTTCAACGATTCCCGGACTGCAGGGGGGTCCCTGGCCTCGGTAACAGCCGTGTCCGGTGGTGCGTATGACGCAGCTACGGGCAGCGTAATCGTCAACGTGGATGGCGGCCCGATGGAAATCAACCTTGGTATGATTGGCGAAAGCGATGGTTTCACCCAGCTTTCGGATACCTTTGCTCCGGCCTCTGTGACCAAGGATGGATCTGAAGTGGGCACCATGGTGGGGGTCGAAGTTGACCCACAGGGCTATGTCCGCGCCAACTACGATTCAGGTGCCAGCCGTGTCATCTTTAAGATCCCGCTGGTGGATGTGCCAAATCTGAATGGCCTGAAATCGCTGGATAACCAAACTTACCTACCGTCTTCAGACAGTGGATCCTACTTCCTGTGGGATGCGGGAGATGGGCCAACTGGTGAAGTTGCCTCCTATGCGCAGGAAGAATCTGCCACCGATGTGGCCACCGAACTGACGGATATGATCAAGACGCAGCGGGCCTATTCGTCCAACGCCAAAGTGATCCAGACCGTCGACGAGATGCTTCAGGAAACCACGAACATCAAGCGATAATCACCGCTGATACTTTGACTCCGGCTTAGAAAGAGCAGCCTGACATGTCTATCACAAGTGCACTTAACTCCGCGATGACCGGACTGACTGCCAATGCGCGGTTGTCCCAAGTAACTTCGGAGAACCTGGCCAATGCGCTGACGCCTGGCTACTCTTCACAGAAGCTGAACCTGTCCTCCAGCCAATACGCGGCTGGAGTCAGGATTGGCGACGTGGAGCGCAATATCGATCCGGCGTTGCAATCTACAACCCGCAAAGCAGAGGCCGAATATGCCAAGGTCGAAGTCTATGCCAACTTCTATTCTCGGATGTCGAACTACGTCGGCACTGTCGATGATAGTACCTCTATTTCGGCTCAGATTTCGAACTTTGATTCGGCCTTAGTCGAAGCCATCTCGCGGCCGGATTCTACCGAACGTCTTCATGATCTTTCGGTAAAGGCAGGTCTGGTGGTTCAATCCATCACTGATGCGGCTGAAGGGTTGAACAAGCAACGGGAAGCCGCTGAATCCTCCATTGATTTGCAGGTCGATCAGCTGAACAGTCAGCTGAAAGAGCTGGAGAAACTCAATGCGCGGATCATCGTTTCCCAGGCGACGGGTGCAAATACCACGGCAATGGAAGATCAACGTGATCTCCTGGTAGACGCGGTAAACCAGGCCATTCCGGTCAATGTCGTCCAACGTGATCAGGGCCGGATTGCGCTCTATACCGTTGGCGGTGTCGCTCTGCTGGACGGTAAAGCAGCCGAGTTGAGCTTTGATGTGAACCGCACGATTGAGCCACAGATGACCCAGGCGAACGGCCTTCTGTCAGGTCTGGAAATCAACGGGCTTGCGATGGATACCTCCAGCACCGGACCCTTGCGGGGTGGCACTCTAATTGCGGCCTTCGATATCCGCGACAATGTCACTGTAGAAGCCCAGAACGATCTGGATGCCATGGCGCGTGATCTGGTGGAACGCTTTCAGGATCCCGCCTTGGATGCGACAATTGGGGCAACAGATGCTGGGATCTTTACCGACGGTGGCGGCGCATTTGATCCTTCCGACACAGTTGGCCTGTCGGCGCGACTGGAACTAAACGATCTGGTGGCCATGGATGGTCAAGCAGAGACCTGGCGCCTGCGCGATGGTCTCTATGCTGCAACCGAAGGTGACCCTGGTGACGCAAGTCAGCTTATCGCCTATTCCGAAGCCATCAGCGAGAACCGGACTGTTTCAACGACGAAGCTGGGCCTCATTTCTTCGGATCTCAACACGCTCAGCGCCTCTGTCATGTCGCGTTTTGCCCGCGACAGTGACAGTGCCAACAATATGCTAAGCTATGCCGCCACTAGCTACACCGAATTGGCCCAGGCCGAACTGGCCCTTGGTGTGGATTCGGACGCCGAGCTTCAAAACATGATGCTCATCGAGAACGCCTATGCTGCAAATGCAAAAATGCTCTCGGCTATTGATGAGATGATGCAAACTCTTCTGAGGATGTAATGAATGATCTATAATTCCTACGGCGACCTGACCACGCATAGCTTTCTGCGCAACCGAAATGCAGAGCTAAAGCTGGACTTGGCGACGCTGTCACAAGAAGTCTCCACCGGTAAAAAATCCAATCTGACCGAAGAGTTGGGCGGCGATTTTTCTTACTTGGCGGATATTGAGAACAACCTCAATCGCATTGAAAGCCAGACGGTTGCCACCAATGAGACCAAACTCTTTGCCTTGAGCATGCAGGGTAATCTGTCCCGCATTCAGGAGGGAACGGAACAGATGCGTGACGACATTATCTCTGTGTCGACCACGCTCAACGGGACTGACGCAGATCAGTTTTCCAAAGAGGCAAGCCGACAGCTGGATGCAGCAATCAGTTCCCTGAATGGCTGGGCTGGTGGGCGCAGCTTGTTCGCGGGCACCGCGACCGGCACATCGCCTTTGAACAACAGCGCTGCGCTGATGACCGAGTTGGTGAGTGAAACTTCCGGGTTGACCAGCGCTGCTGACATCATCCAAGCGGTGAAAGATTGGTTTGCGGATCCTGCCGGTTTTGACACTGCCATGTACAACGGCTCGACAACCGACATTTCTCCGGTTGAGATTGGTGATAGTGAGACGGTTTCTCTCGCCCTACGCGCCGATGACCCGGACTTGACGCACTCATTGCAAAGTTTTGCGATCTTGGCCTTGATAGATGAACCCGCCCTAGCGCTTTCGGAAGACATTAAGACTGACCTGGCACGCGCAGGTATGACCGAAATGGCGGATAGCAGCGCGCTCTTGGTCGGAGTGCAGGCGGATATTGGCTTTATGGAAGCTCAGCTTGAACGGGTTAGCGCCCGCAACGAGGCCAGCAAAACAAGCCTTAGCCTGGCCTTTAACGATATTGTTCTGGCCGATCAGTATGAGGTGTCCTCCAAGCTGAAGTCGACAGAGACCCAGCTGGAGATCCTCTATACGGTAACTGCGCGTAGCGCTCAACTCAGCCTTGTAAAGCATATGTGATGATGAAATTCTTTCGCCTTCTGATCGCTTGCCTGCTGTTGCCCACCCTGGCTCAGGCCAATGCAATTCGCCTCAAGGATCTTGTCGAATTTGACGGGGTGCGTGGCAATGATTTGGTGGGTTATGGTCTTGTGGTTGGGCTAAATGGCACCGGGGATGGGTTGCGAAACTCGCCCTTCACCGAAGAAATTATGTCCAATATTCTGGAACGTCTCGGGGTCAATGTGACCGGCGAACAGTTCCGTCCCAAGAATGTGGCTGCGGTCTTTGTGACCGCTACGTTACCACCCTTTGCACGTGTTGGCGGAACAGTGGATGTCACGGTTTCCGCGATTGGTGATTCCAAAAGCCTGCTGGGCGGGACCCTGATCATGACGCCTTTGAATGCGGCGGACGGCCAAATCTACGCGGTAGCGCAGGGAACTATCCTAGCCGGTGGGGCGGTTGCCGAAGGCGATGGCGCAAGTGTTACTCAAGGGGTTCCGACCTCTGGTGGTATTCCCTCTGGCGCGCGGGTTGAGCGTGAGATCGGCTTTGATCTGTCATCTTTGACCACCATGCGCTTGGCCCTACGGGAACCAGATTTCACCACGGCAGAGCGCATTGAGCGCGCAGTGAACGATGAATTTGGCCGTGGCGTTGCCTTGATGCGGGATTCCGGAACGGTTGAGATCGACATCAAACGCACCAATGCCCGATCAACAGCACATGCGGTTGGGCGGATGGAAAACCTGCTGGTGGAACCCCAGCGCAAGGCACGTGTGGTGGTGGATCAGCGCTCTGGTACTATTGTGATGGGGAGCGACGTGCGGATTTCGCGGGTTGCGGTTGCCCAGGGTAATCTCACCCTGCGCATCGAGGAAGCACCGCTCGTCTCTCAACCCAGCCCCTTTACCGATGGTGAAACCGTTGTGGTGCCTCGGACTGTTGCTGCTATCGACGAAGAAGAAGGCATCCAGTTGGCAGAGGTGCGCGAAACCACATCCCTGTCTGAGGTTGTGGCTGGTCTGAACGCCCTGGGTGTGTCGCCGCGTGACATGATCGATATCCTCAAGAGCTTGAAGGCCGCAGGTGCGCTACACGCCGAATTCGTGGTGCGCTAATCCCGCGAGCTGAACTCTACGTTAAAAAAGAAAGCCCCTTGATCACCTGTGTGATTAGGGGGCTTTCTTTTGTCTTCAGATCTCCATCTCTGGATCGGTGACCGGATCAATCACCAACAGTAGGCGCGTTTCGTCTGTGCCTTCGATCGGTGGAGACCGGTGCAGCAGGCCGGATCTGGGGAACTCTGGCCATTTTGTACCGCGCAACACAATCGGCGCGCCCGTTGCGATCGTCAGTAGGCATTGTGGTTCGCCGTCTGGGTCTTGAATGCCTAGCTGTGTCCCTGTGCCACGATAGGTGCAAATTAGACGCGCACGCAGTGCATCCACGTGAAACTTTCTGCAGGCATTGGTTTGGACCACATCCAGACGTAAACGGACATAAGGCGAAGACATCATGTCCGAAAACAGTTGCGCCAGTGCGGAGATATCCTCCATCAGGTGACTGCGCTCCGGACAGGGCGGTATGTCTGCACTGTCAAAAAGTTGCGTGACCGTCCGATGAACTGCGTCTGGGCGCAGGATTATGCGCGCCCGTGGAAGTTTGTCGGCGTCCAATGCATCGACCCAGGACTGGAACGAGGCATTGGATGGTCTGGTCCAGACGGCGGCGGCGCAATCCTGGCGGTGGATCACCGACAGATCCTCTGCCAGTTCAGTGACGCTGACCCCGGTTGGGACCGCTTGCAACGGGTCGCGCAGGACAGCGGCCTGCTTCATCGCTGCCCCCACTGTGGGAACGGGTCTGCCATGTCAGCCCAGGCCCAGGGTTCAAAGGCATCCGCATCAACCAGTGCGGCGTTCAGCCGTGCGCAGATCTCCTCCCGCTCTAGTCCCGCGCCAATAAAGACCAGCTCTTGCCTACGGTCGCCCCAGGGTTCGACCCAGTTGCGTGCAATTTCTGCTTGGGCCTGTGGATGGGTGGGCAGGCGCTCTTCGGGGACCGAGGCCCACCAGCGCCCCAGGGGCGCGATAGAGGACAGGGCACCAGCCAAGCTGAATTCGGCGGCCCAATCGGGACGGGTTGCGATCCAGAAATGCCCCTTGGCGCGGATCACACCGGGGAGGTTGCCGTTCAAGACGGCGTGCAGTTTCTTGGGATCAAAAGGTGCGCGGGCGTTATAGACGAAGGATTCGATGCCGTATTCCTCATCCTCCGGGGTGTGATTGGCAAAGCCATACAGCTCCTTTGCCCACATAGGATGCTCATGCGCAGTGTCGAAATCAAACAGACCAGTGTCGAGGATGGTATCAGCCGAAACCTCAGAGTGGTTTGTTTCAATGATCTTGGCGTCACCGTTCAGGGCGCGGATGATCTTGCGGGCGTTATCCGTGCGCTGGGTCCCGGCATCCGCGACCTTGTTGAGGACGACCACATCTGCAAACTCAATCTGCTCAGTCAGCAGGCTGACAAGGCTGCGATCGTCACCTTCACCAAGAGATTCGCCGCGGTCGGTCAAAAAGTCATGGCTGGAGAAATCTTCCAACAGGTTCACCGCATCCACCACTGTGACCATAGTGTCCAGTCGCGCTACATCGGACAGGCTGTGGCCCTCTTCGTCACGAAAATCAAAAGTGGCGGCCACCGGCAGGGGTTCAGAAATACCGGTGGATTCGATTAACAGATAGTCAAACCGCCCCTCTTCAGAGAGCTTTCGTACTTCCTGCAGCAGGTCATCGCGCAGGGTGCAGCAGATGCATCCGTTGGACATCTCAACCAGTGTTTCTTCAGAGCGCGACAGTTCGGTGCCCTCACGGACCAGATCAGCATCGATGTTCACTTCGGACATATCGTTGACGATGACGGCAACGCGTCGTCCGTCGCGATTGTTCAGGACGCGGTTCAACAGCGTGGTCTTGCCGGCGCCTAGAAAACCAGAAAGCACGGTTACGGGAAGGCGGGCGTCATCGGGGGCGAAGTCACGCATGTCTTTGGGTCCTTGGATATCTGGGCACAGTTGGATTTTTCAAGGTAAGTATATAATGTTATACCATAACATTCGCAAGACAGTTCTTACTTTGGGCGGGAATTGGCTGGGACAGCTTTTGGCCTCCTCCCTCGCAAACATGGAAAAAGCCCCGGCTTAAGGCCGGGGCTTTGAAAACGCTGGGGGCGGACGTCCGAGATTTATGTCTTATTTTAATGGCTAGGGATAATAGCTGCGCACCAAAGCGGTGGCGATAAGGCTCCAACCATCGGCGACAACAAAGAAGGCTAGTTTGAACGGCAGCGAAACCACAGCAGGAGGTACCATCATCATACCCATCGACATCAGGACAGCCGCCACCACGAGGTCGATGACCAAGAAGGGCAGGAAGACGAGAAAGCCGATCTGAAAGGCGCGGGCAATTTCAGACAGTAGAAAGCTGGGAATAAGCACAGAAAGCGGTGCTTCGGGGCTGGGATTCATGGCCTCCATTTCAGGACGCAGATCAGAAATAGCGTAGAAGGTCTCCGGATCCAGACGATTGGCCATGAAGGCCCGGAAGGGTTCAAGACCGCGCGTCAGGCCAGTTTCAATGTCGATTTGTTCTTCGATCAATGGGCTGATGCCAACCCGCCAAGCCTCTGAAAAAACGGGCTCCATTACAAAATAGGTGAGGAAAAGCGCCAAGCTAATCATCATCATATTGGGAGGTGCCTGTTGTAGACCAATACCCTGGCGCAGGATCGACAGGACCGTCACCAGAAACGGAAAACAGGTGATCATGATCAGCAGGCCAGGAGCCAGGCTGAGCACGGTAATCAACAGGATAAGTTGGATCGAGCGGGCAGAAATTGACTGCCCCTCAGCCAGCGAAAGGCTGAGCTCCTGCGCCATTGCCGCCTGCGGCAGCATCAAGGCCACGCAGGAGACAACGAGAGTGAGAATGAGGGCTGTACGTGTCATCCCAAGCCGTTTTGCAAATCGGCGATCTCGGTCAGGCGCACCGCCAATTGACCGGCCTGATCGCCTTCCATTTCTTCGAGCTGACCTCGGGCCACTAAACGGTCCCCAACATAGAGATCAACGGGATCCTCAACGCGTTTATCCAGCGCCAGGATTGCATTTTCGCATAGGCCAACCAGGTCGCGGACCAGTGGGCGGGCTTTGCCAACCGAGACGACCACTTCGACGGGTACGGAAACGAATGGGTTGCTGGCGTCGGTGGCCTTCATGTTGAGATCCTCGGCGTCATCCATACTGACTTTCCTCTCTGATGTGGTAGGTGAAGGCTTCAATCGAATCCTGAATGGATTCAACAAGCCCCGAACTGTTGATTTCGCGTTCCGAAGTGCCGGCGCGCAGATAGGCCTGGCCGGGTGTCAGGTTTTCATCTTCCTGAACCTGAACTGGAGTGGCAAAAGTTTCGGGCAACAAGCCACGCACAGCAGATGCTTCGCCGGGTGACACAAAGATGCTCAACGGCTGATCTGTGTGGGTCTTGGCCATATCGGTCATCTGATCGACGATATGGTGGCCAAAGGTCGCTGCCATTGTATCGGGCAGAACCGCACTGGTCAGAACCTTGAACATCGGATCCAGCGATTCGATGAGCTGTGCCTGGGCCTCTTGGTAAGTGAAATTCAGATCCTCCAGCGAGCTGGATAAGGTGGCTGAGATCTGAACCGTTTCCTTTTCCTTGGCGGTTACGGCATCATCCCAACCGGCGCTATAGCCCTTTTCAAAAGAAACAGCGCGTTCTTCCTCAATTGCCTCTTCCGAAATTTCAGGAAAAGACGTGGGAGGGACAACGGTAGCAGTCCCAAAATCTTCTAGCAGGTGAGTAATACCCATTAGACCCGCTCCTCATTTTCTTCCAGCCAGCCGCGCAGGATCTGGACAGTTTCTTCCTGGCGTTCGCCGATCATTTCGCGCAGACGGTCAACCGGGTTCTCGCCGCCACCGCCGATGGCTGGCAGACCACCCATATCGCCCATGCCACCCATGTCGCCCATTCCGCCGAATTGGCCACCGCCATCCTGGATTTCACCATCCAGGGCGATATTGGAGCCAAGGTCCGGGTTCATCATGAAGTCTCCCATGCCGGGGGCTGTGCCCATGGCGGGAAGATCCGGCAAGCCACCCATTGGATCCATAGCGGGGGCACCAAGGGCTGGAACGCCTTCGCTCTTTCCGGCCAGGATTGGGCGCACCACAAAGAGACCAAGTACCAGGGTCACAATGGCAAGCGCCGCCATTTGAATAAGCCCCATGGCATCAAAGTAGATATTGTCCATGAAGGAGGAGGTGGCTTCGGTTCCTGCAGGTTCGATGGTGGGAAGGTCCATCGATTTCAGGGTGATGACATCGCCACGGGTTTCATCAAATCCGATTGCCGCAGAGATCAATTCGCGCAGGGCGCCGAGTTCTTCTTCGGGGCGGGGTTCAAACACGGATTCGCCAGCATCATTGGTAATTGTCTGGCCATTGATCAATACCGCAACGGTGAGGCGTTTGATGGCGCCGGGGCCGCGGATGATTTCTTTTTCTGTCTCGGAGATTTCATAGTTCACCCGTTCCCGGGTTGCAGAGGTGTTGTTTTTTGATCCCTGACCCGAGGCAGCATCCCCGTCCGGGATATTTGAGGCCACGGTGACCTCACCGGATTGATTGCTGGACACATCGGCGCGTTCCTCGACATCTGTACTGATGGCGACGCGGCTTGAGGGATCAACAAGCTTTTCCCGGATCGATTCGGTATCGGTGACGGTATCGACGCTCACTTCCACCACGGCATTGCCGTGACCGACGCGGGCCTCAACCAGGCGCATGACCCGATCCCGAATCGACTGCGAGCGGTCATCGGTTCCAGCGCCGGCAGCAGCCGCAGCTTCTGGAGAACCGATCAGTGCACCATTGGCATCGATCACGGCTACATTATCAACCGCCAGTCCAGTGACGGCGGAGGCAACCAAAAAGCGAATCGCATTGGCCTGGGCGGGGGTGATCGGGGATCCCAAAGGCACCACAGATACGGAGGCTGTTGGATCTACGGTGCGTTGAAAGGGATTGGCGCCAGTATTGGCGATATGGACTCGGGCCTGGCTGATATGGGGGCTGGCAACGATGGTCCGGGCCAGTTCTCCCTCTTTGGCGCGCCAGTAGGCGGCATCAAACATCTGCGATGTCGTGCCAAACCCGGTAAGCGAATCGAGCAATTCATAGCCGCGACCGCCATTTGCAGGCAGACCTTCGCTGGCCAACGTCATGCGCAGTTCATCGCGGCGGTCAGCGGGAACATATATAGAGCCACCGCGAACTTCGTATTTTGTGCCGGTCTGTTCCAGTGACCGTACTACATCCCCTGCGGACCCACTTTCGAGCCCAGCATAGAGGAGTTTCATCGTTGGCTTGCTCGCCACATGGGACATGGCAAGCACACTTGCAATCACTGCTACTGTGGCGCCAACCACAATAAGCCGCTTTCGCGTATCCAAACCGGTCCAGACATTCTTGATCTGCTGCAATTTAACCTCCGTCGCACCGGCATTCTGTCCGGCGTGATCCCTTTTTGACGGAGGG
>CAJXIL010000122.1 GCA_913054455.1 uncultured Roseobacter sp. | reverse complement strand
TTCTGAGGCTTTCCCGTGATTGTCATCGGAAGCTCGTCAACGATCCGAAAGTGTCGCGGAATCTTGAAGTGGGCAATCTGTCCTTTAAGTGCATCGCGAAGTGCGTCTTCGGTCAGATCCATGCCAGGCTTGGCAATTGCCCAAGCACAGACTTCTTCTCCGAACTTTTCATCAGGAATGCCAAAGACCTGAACGTCGCTCACCTTTGGATGCTGAATTAGGTATTCCTCGATTTCACGGGGGTAGATATTTTCTCCGCCACGTATGATCATGTCCTTCACACGGCCGACGATGGAGCAAAAACCATCTTGGTCGAACACGGCGAGATCACCAGTATGCATCCACCCATCGATGATGCTCTCAGAGGTCCTTTCTGCGTCCTCCCAATAGCCTTTCATGACCGAATAGCCACGGGTGCAGAGTTCGCCCTGGGTGCCCACGGGGACAATTTGCCCATTCTGATCGACGATCTTGACCTCAAGGTGAGGATGAACACGACCAACCGTTTCGCAGCGTTTATCGGTGTGATCGTCGACAAAACTCTGGAAGGACACAGGCGAAGTTTCTGTCATCCCGTAGCAGATCGTGACCTCTTTCATGTGCATGTCGGTGGTCACCCGCTGCATGATCTCTTTCGGGCAGGGAGCCCCGGCCATGATCCCAGTGCGCATAGTGGACAGATCACGCGGGTTAGCTTCGAGCTTTTCAAGCATCGCCACAAACATGGTCGGCACGCCGTAGAGAGCCGTACAATGCTCTCGGGTCAGTACATCAAGCGTCTGTGTCGCATCAAAACCTTCGCCGGGGAAGACCAAGGTCGCCCCCTTGCTGACAGCGCCGAGCACCCCCATGACCATGCCAAAACAATGATAAAGAGGTACAGGGATTGCCAACCGGTCAGTCTCTGACAAGCCAATACGATCCGTCACATACCGCGCGTTGTTGACGATGTTGTAGTGGGACAGCGTGGCCCCTTTGGGCATCCCCGTCGTACCGGACGTGAACTGAATGTTGATCGCATCGTCGGGACCAAGCGACTTGTCGATCTCGCAAATGCGAAGTTGTTGTGCCGGTCCGCCGAGCTTGCGGAGGGTTTCGAAAGAATAGGCCCCAGGGCCTGGTTCATCCCCCATGAAAATAACGCTTCGCAAATGCGGCAGTTTCGTTGCGCGCAGACTTCCAGGGTCGCACCTCTCAAGTTCGGGGGCAAGAGTACGGATCATTCCTGCGTAGTCGGAAGATTTGAAGGCCTTGGCGGCGATAAGGGCTTTACAGCCCACCTTGTTCAAGGCGTATTCCAGCTCTCCCAAGCGGTAAGCGGGATTGATATTGACAAGAATAAGCCCGACACGCGCCGTGGCAAATTGGGTAAGTACCCACTCAAATCGATTGGGCGACCAGATGCCAACCCGATCCCCCTTTTCCAGACCAAGCGCCAGTAACCCGGAGGCGAGTTCATCGACGGCGCGGTCCAGATCATAATAACTCATCCGGATGCCCTGTTCATGAAAAACAGCGGCTTCTCTGGGTCCAAACCGTGAAACAGCATTCCGTAAAAGCTGAGGGATGGTGATGTAGGCCAATGGTGAGGACGAGGGCCCACAGACATATGATTTGCCGTCTTGAGGCGCCGTGACATCCCCGGTGGTTTCCGTTCGTACATCCCGATCAGAAATACGAACCTCCAGACTTTCGCTCAGGATTGACATGTCGATCCTCCCTTACATGTTGCGCCAGTCACCTGATTGCTCAAATGCATCCGCCGCCTGATAAATTTTCATCTCGCCGTAGTGTGGACCAACCAACATCATGCCGATGGGCAGACCTTCGCTCAGCCCGCAGGGAATACTCATGGCAGGTAGTCCACCGTTAAACGGCGCGGTGTTGGGGACCATTTCAAAGGCCCGCTGCACATAGAGGCTGAGCGAACAATCAGCAGGCGGGTGTGGCTGTGGCTTGATCGGCAGCGTTGGCATCAGCAGCAGATCGTATTGCTTAAGCGCTGCCAGATAGCGGTCATTGCAGAGCCGCATGATGTTCTGGCCTTTGCCGTAAAACCGGCCTCGGTACTGACGCTGAAAGTGCTCACCCACGAACATGCAGGCCTTGAGCGAATGGCTCAGCTCATCTGCGCGACCCTGCCATTGCGCCATGTGGTCGGTCATCGAAGGCAGGAAGAGGCCCTTGTAGTTGGTGCCTGACGAGTTGCCCCACATCATCCCGTCTTGAAGCCCCTCAAGCGTAATCGCGGTCCAGGCATCCATGGCGGTGTGATGTTCGGGGATGGAAATCTCCTCTACCCGCGCACCAAGTTCGCGGAACCGATCTGCGGCTTGCATGACCTTGGCATCCACGTCGGTTTCTGAGTTCTCGTGACCAAACCCTTCTTTCAGAATGCCAATCCGCAACCCATGTGCACCACGTCCCAATGCTTCGGTATAGCTATAGACCGTGGGCTTGTATTGGCGCGGATCAAGGCCGTCTTCACCGGCCAGCACTTCGAGAAGAAGCGCATTGTCCGCCACGTTGTTTGTCACCGGTCCAAGATGGTCAATGGTTTGCTCAATCGGCATCGCGCCAGTGTATGGCACAAGCCCATGGGTAGGTTTCATCCCGTAAACACCGCAATTGGAGGCGGGAATACGGATGGAACCCCCTTGATCACCAGCGATGGCCATATCGACCTCGCCTGCGGCCACCAAAGCAGCCGACCCGCCAGAGGAACCGCCCGCCATGTATCCGCGTTTCCATGGATTATGGATCGGCCCCTTGGCATTGGTGTGTGAGCCCCCCGACAGGCAGAAATTTTCGCAATGTGCTTTGCCCGTGATCATCGCCCCTGCATCCAGCATGCGTGTCACGATGGTGGCGTCGATCTCGGGCGTGTAGCCTTCCATGATGGAGGAACCATTCATCATCGGCACACCGGCCAGACATATGGTGTCCTTTAGCGCGATGCGCTTGCCGCGTAGTTTTCCATCCGGCGCGCCGCGCACTTCGGTTTTCACGTACCACGCGTTTAATGGGTTCTCGGTCGGGGTCGGGAAACGGCCGGGGCTGCGGGGGTAGCGAACTTCAGGCAGATAGTCCGGCATAGCATCCAAGCGGTCATATGCCTGCATGTAGGGTTCAATAATCAGGCGGTATTCTTCCAGATCTTCATCCGAAAGGTTCATGCCAAACCGGCTGGCCATGTCACGCATCTGCGAAAGTGTTGGTCGTTTTACGGTCATGTATGTCACCACGTTTGCAGCAGCCGTGTCAGTTGCGGTGACTGCTTGAGATTTGGATTGTGTTGCTGATGTAGGCTGGGACGCTGGGCGCCCGCTGGCTTGTCCTCTGGTTGATCGCGCGGCCCCAAAGCCGAGAAACTGATCAACCTTGGCCTGATCGGACAGATCGGCTTTGCTGAGTTCCCCGGTAATGCGGCCCCGTTCAAGCACAAGTACCCGGTCAGAAAGGTCGGAGATGAAATCGAAGTTCTGCTCGACCAGCAGGATGGAGAGCCCGCGGTTCTCGCGAAGGTTAAGAAGTGTTTCGCTCATCTCCTCGATGATCGAAGGTTGGATACCTTCGGTTGGTTCATCAAGAAGCAGGAAATCCGGATCACCCATCAGGCAGCGGGCAAGGGCCAGCAATTGTTGCTCACCACCGGAAAGCGCGCCGCCTTCGCGGTCAAGCAATGGGCGCAAGCGTGGGAAATCAGAAAGCACAGCGTCCATCACATCGATTTCAGAGGCACCTGCATATTCATGCCAGGCAAACCGCAGATTGTCGCGTACAGTCAGCTGCGGGAAAATCCCTCTTCCCTGTGGCACATAGCCCACCCCCAAACCGGCCCTCTGGAATGGTGACATCTCGGTTATGTCATTTGAATGAAACCTGATTGTCCCTGCCGCTGTGGGAAGAAACCCCATGAGCGTTTTCAGAAGCGTGGTTTTGCCCATGCCATTGTGACCAAGAATGCCCACAATTTCGTTGTCGGCAACCGAAAATTCGATTCCGTGCAGGATCGGTACTTTGCCATAACCGCCCGAGAGACCTTTGATCTTTAGGATGTCTGTTGCGTCTTCACTCATCTCAGTTCTTCTTCCCAAGATAGACGTTGCGCACCGTAGGATCGGACATGACCCGATCTACGTGATCTTCCAGCAGTACTTTTCCCTGATGGAAAACCGTCACCACCTCTGCAATTGAGCGAATGAACTGCATGTCATGCTCAACGATGATGATCGCTGCGGTCTTGTTCAGCTCGTGGATAATTTCTGTCATGCGCTCCACGTCTTCGGCGCTCATGCCTGCCGCTGGTTCATCAAGAAGCACCAGCCATGGATCACCGACAGCTACCAGGCCCAGTTCAACCCGCTGCCGTTCGCCATGGGCCAGCTGCCCGAGATCGTCACGGGCAATCGAGCCCAAGGCCAGACGTTCGATGATTTCTTGTGTTTTCCGATTAGCTTGTTGGGGGGCATGAAACCGCCGGGCTGCAAGCCAGATGTTTTCAAATACACTTAAACTGTCCATGACATTGGGCGTCTGCGTCTTTATCCCAACGCCAAGTGAGGCGATCTGGTGCGGCATCCAACGGGTGGTTTCTACCCCTTGCATATAAATCTCGCCCTCAGTTGGGGTTTGTAACCCCGTCACGCATTTGAAGAAAGTGGACTTACCTGCGCCGTTCGGACCGATAAGGCAACGCAGCTCTTTTTCACGCAGTTTAAAATCAACGTTATTAGATGCGACCACGCCACCAAATCGCATTGTAAGACCCTGAGTTTCTAGAATAATTTCAGCCATTTATCCGCCCCCGGCTTTTCATGCGACGTTGCAGATGAATGCGCCCCTTCGGGCGACGGCCAAAGCTCACCTTCCACAGGCTAGCCAAGGCCGGAACTATGCCTTTTGGCAAGAAGAGAACGAAGAGCACTAGGATCAAGCCGGTGATCAATGTGTTATCAATCAAAGTCTGTTGACCTAAAAGAAACTTTAGATAGGCCAGTCCCGCGGCCCCAAGGATCGGCCCCAAACGCGTTCCCAGCCCGCCAACGATGCACCAGATGATGATTTCGGCAGATTGGCCCAGCGAAAACAGGCTGGGGGTCACAATCTCCGCCCAGTTCGCGAACAATGCGCCGGCCAAACCGGCAATTGCAGCCCCTGCAGCAAACAGGACGGTTTTTCTGGCGCGGACGTCATAACCCATAAGGGACATGCGGGTTTCATTCTCTCGAATGCCGACTGCGATACGGCCGAAACTTGACCTTAGCAATGCCGACACAAGGAAGAACACTACTCCCAACAGAACCGCGCAAACATAAAAATAGCTGTCCCCCCAGATGTAATCGTCCGGATGACCGGGAATGTTCAGGGTCTGAAAGCCTGGGATGCCATTGAAACCGCCCAAACGAGCGTTCCCAATCAAATATTGCGGTCCAGCTGTGGAATTGATGAACTTGAACAGGATCAAGGTTACGACCAGTGTGATGACCCCAAGATAGACGTCATTCAACCGTCCATAGAACATCATCGCGCCCAAAAGCGCTGCGAACACCGCCGGAACAAGAACAGCAAGGATCATTGGAACCGTGCTTTCTCCGATGTTGATGGCTGCAATGGCATAGGTATAGGCGCCCAAACCGAAGAATGCGGCTTGCCCGAAGCATAGGATCCCTCCGAAGCCCCAGATCAGGCCAAGGCTCAGTCCGAGCATTCCGTAAACGATCAAGACAGTCAGGGTGTATGTGCTGATCAGCAGCGGCATTACCCAGATCAGGATCGCTGTGACGAGGATAATCGTGATGGCGTCTTTTGAAAGGCTCCCGGGCATCACAGCTTTCCCTTGAAGAATTTGGCGGTAATACCCTGTGGCAACAGACGAAGCAGGATGACTGCTGCCACAAGAAGAGCAACTTCACCAATCACGGGCGAAATGGCGAAAGTGAAAATCTGGTTCACAATGCCGAAGAAACCGGCGCTTGTGAAAAGACCTGCAATGAGGGACGGCCCGCCTGCGATCACTGTGATGAATGACTTGGCGATATAGGCGCCACCCGAGGTCGGGACGAGGCCAACCAGAGGGGCTAGAACCGCTCCGGCCAATCCAGAGAGGGCGGATCCACAAAAGAAGGTGGCCATGTAGATACGATCAGGACTGTACCCCAGCGCCGCCGCCATATCAGAGCGTTGCATCGCGCCGCGTGCGATCAGCCCGGCACGGGTCGACTTTAAGATCGTAAGCATCCCGATCAGCAGCAGTCCCGCGACCACGATGATAAAGAAATTGTAGCCGTTGATCTGATAGTTTCCGATGGAAAATCCAGGGATAGGTGTTGAGATCCCGGTTGTGGTATTGCCAAAGATCATGGTGGCAAGACCAATGAAGAACAGGCTCAGCCCCCATGTCGCCAACATCGTATCGACCAGTCGCCCATAAAGATGGCGAATGACCAGCCGCTCAGTGATAAGCCCGATCAGGCCAACAACAATTGGTGCGATAATCAGCATGGCCAGAAAGATATTCACGCCAAGGTTTACAGCAGTGATGGTGGCATACCCCCCCATCATCATGAATTCGCCATGGGCGAGATTGATCACTTTCATCATGCCGAAAACGACTGCGAGGCCTGCACTGATCAGGATCAGTGACGCGACTGCATAGAGCATTTCAACAAGAATGACGACGGTTAGGTCCATAAGAGTGTGTTTCCGCTGGAAAAATGAGTGGCCCGATCAGGGGCGTGTGGGGCGGCGTTGCCGCCCCCGTCAAAATCATCGGGAGATCAGATGTTGATTTCGTATTGTGTGTTGTCATTCGGCTTGGCTGACAAGTCGCACACAGCCTGCGTATCGATCGGCTGGCGCTGCGCCAGCGTTTCGATCACTTTCATACCCTGGTTCTCCATTTCCATGATGTGAACATCAAGAACCGCGTGGTGGGTTTTGGGATCAACTGTGATCTTGCCAGCCGGGCCGTCAATCGACAAACCCGATTCCATCGAAGCAATCAACGCATCGCGATCCATCGAGCCAGCCTGGCGCACGGCTTCAGCCCAGGTCATCACACCCTGATAGTTTGATACCGCAAGCTCATTGATTGCACCGCTGTCTCCATAGGCAGCTGCCCAACGGTCCTTAAAGGCGGTGTTCGCAGGCGTATCCAACTCTTGGCTATAGTTGTAAGCAACCATAATGCCGTTACCCTCTTCAGCAGTCAGAACTTTGTGCTCGTTGCCAACGCCTAAAGTTGTTGATGCTAGAGGAATGCGATCTTTCATGCCCGCAGCGGCCCACTGACGGAAGAAGGAAAGATGTGCACCGCCGACAAGCGGTGCAATCACCAGGTCGGGGCCAGCAGACTGGATCTTGGCGATGGTCGAGCCAAAGTCGCTGACATCCAGAGGAAAGAAGTCGACGCCCACGGTTTCACCACCATTGTCGGCCACGAATTTCTGAATCCAGCGTGCGGTGATCTGACCGTAGTTATAATCGGCCGCGAGGATGTAGACCTTCTTACCGGATTTACCCATTGCGTGAGGCACCAGTGCCTCAACCTGCTGAGCTGGTGTTACACCGTTGATAAATATGTTCCGGTCGCAGACGCCGCCTTCGTAAAGAACGTTATAGAAATATGGTGTCTTGGTTTTACGCATTGTTTGACGGATGGCCTCACGCGAAGCTGACAGAATGCCACCATGCACGACGTCGACCCTGTCCTGACGCGCCAGTTGCTGGCCATATTGAGAATAGAGCGCCATGTCGGACTGAGTGTCATAGGCCACAACTTCGACCTGCTTTCCAAGAAGGCCACCGGCGGCGTTAATTTCACCCACGGCGAGGCGCATGGCCATGTCCATCGGCTTGCCATAGGCATCAAAAATGCCAGAGGTATCCAGGATCGAACCCAGCTTGATCGTGTCGGCGGCCATGGCCACACGAGGTAGCATTGATGCACCGGCGAGTGCAGCCGAGCTGGCTAGGAAGTTGCGGCGATTCAGTGACATATCAGTTTCCTCCAAATGTCATTCCTGTTGGGGCTGGACGGCTTTTCCCGTCACTTATCGGTTTTTGGTTTGTCTTTGATCCGGTTGGCATAATCAGCGGTTCGGCCTGCCAGATTTGCATCGAAATCAAGACCGATTTCCTCGCCCATCTGTTTCATCGCAGGCAGGCGCACTGCCATTCCGAGGATCTGATCCATTGCGGCACCAAACGCGCCATCAACGCCTTCTCCCGGGCCTGCGCCATTGCTTCCACCTGCGCCTGAGATCTGGTTGATCTTGATCGAGTCTATTTTTTCAACCGGCTTCATCATCTGCGTCATGATTTCGGGCAAGCGGTCGAGCTTGCGTTCTTCCAGGCGCATCCGGATTACCGCACTTCCCAGTGTGTTCTCGGCTTGGTTCAGGGCGCTGCGACCTGCAGCTTCGGCCTCCATGCTGACGCGTTCAGCCTGGCTGGCTTTGGTTTTTGCGGCGGCATCAGCCGTGGCTTTTTCAAGCAGAGACTGAACATCATGTTTGACCCTTGCCCCTTCGAGTTCCAGCTCTTTGTCCTGCTGTAGGCAGGCGATTTCACGTTCACGCTCAGCGATGGCACGCTGTTTTTGAGCCTGAACACTTTCCGCCGCCAGGATAACCTTGGCCTGGGCCTCTTCTTCTTCAACGCGCGCTTCGGCCTCCGCCGCACGCTTGCGAGCAATCAGAATATCGTTTTCGATCTTTTCTTCTTCGAGAGTGCGAATAGCTGCCATCTCGGCCTTTCGTAGCGCTTTGTCGCTATCTACCTGTGCCGCTTTCACCTGCTTTTCATTCTCAATCCGTGCGGTTTCGCTGGCGAGTTTCGCCTCGTCGCGCGCTCTTTCTTCCCGGGATTTTGCGTCTGCTGTGAGTTTTGCCAGATGCTCTTGCTGCGCAATTTCGGCCTCACGTTCAGCGCGTTTCAGTTCAAGCTGACGCTGATGCTGGGCCAGATGACTTTCCCCTACAGCGACCTCAGCCTCTGTCTCGATGCGGATGCGCTGTTTGCGTTGATTTGCGACCAATTCTGCCAACTGACGCATTCCCTGCGCGTTGAAAGCGTTGTTTTCATTCCACTGGCTAAGGTCGCTTTGATCAACTGAAATAAGCGAAACCGAAATCAAGGTCAGTCCCAGTTTTACGGCCTGTGCTTCGATTGCTTCGGCTACATCTTTGGAAAACCCCGAGCGATCCAGGTGGATATCTTCCAGTGTCCGAGCGGCCGCCGCGCGTTGAATGGCATCGACGAGCGAACCTGCAAAGACATCTTTGACAGTGTCGCCGCCGCGCGCAATCCGTGAGCCCAAAGCCTGAGCAGCAGTCGCGATGCCATCCGTTGTCGGCGCAACACGTAGTTCGAATTCAAACTGGACATCTGCCCGCATCTTGTCCCGTGTCAGGATGGCGTCCCGACCCTCTCGTTGGATGCTGAATGTCAGTGCGCCCATCGATACTTTTTGAATCTGATGCAGGATGGGAAGAGACAGGCAGCCTCCGTCAGTAACGACACGACGCCCGCCCAAGCCGGTTCTCACCAACGCGGTGTCCAACGTAGCTTTTGCGTAATAACACTGCAGAAACCAGATCGCGACCAGTGCGACGACAACCAGCAGAACCAGTAGGATGACCCAAGCCAAGGTAATTCTCCCCATTTGATCAATCGTCGGGCAGACTGCCCGCGATCCATTCGTTCACCAAAGCGTGGGGGATTTTACTTTCCATTTCAACTAAAAATTTGAAATGGAAAGTAATATTTCTTAAGTAACTGTTTTAAAATTCTTTTATCAGCTCAAAATTCAGACCCTCGGCTCGTGCGAGGTAAATAGGCGCCCTTGCGCCCTTGTTAGATGACGACAATTTTCGCCCACTTCGATGAATCACCGGTAGGACATCGGAGGCGCTATATTCACGCCAAACCTTCTCATGCTGCTGCATCAACCCGGACAAAAAGTGCACTCCTTCATAGGTGGACTGCCCCAATGTGTTCAAGACCGGTGCTTGATCTCCATGCACCCGGTAGTACTTTTCCTTGAAGGTCGCATTTTCTTCGGTCGGTAGCCCGCCAAAATAGGATGATGCGGCGAACATGCGTTGGCTGTTCTTTGCGCCGCATGCAAGCAGGCCATTCTCATCAAGAGCGCAGGACAAACGGATCATCCGACCGTGCAATTTTGCCTTGCCGAAGGCCCGGTTGAACGCCACCGCGTCCTGACCAATCAGGGAGATCAGTACTGCCTCCGCTCCTGATCTGGCAATGTCTTCGACAAAACGGCTCATGCTTTTCAGGCCAAAGGGAAGGTATTTCTCATAGGCCAAACCAACTGCCATCTCCCGAAGTTTGGCCTTGGCATAGTTGTGTGACGTCCTGGGCCAAACATAGTCGTTGCCAATCAGAGCCCAGCTCCGGGGCCGGTATTCGTTTTGTAGATGCTCAATTGACGGACCAAGTTGTTCTTGGGGTGTTTCGCCTATTGCAAACAATCCGTCCGTTCGCTCACCACCTTCGTACAAAGGTGTGTAGATGTAGGGGATCCGCTGACGAACAATCTTGCTGAGCCGTTGCCGGACGGAACTGATGTGCATCCCGACAATTGCATCAATGGAATCCGTTTCGATCAGGTCGTTGACGGTCTCTTCGATCGAAATGCTTGCCTCCATGGCAGCGTCTATCATGACGAGTTGTACCTTGCGGCCAGCGATACCGTTTGCTCGGTTCAACTCCTCAACAGCGACCTGAGCACTTGAGATGCAAGACGGCGCCCAAAGACCCGCAGCACCACACAGCGGGATAAGGAGGGCGATCCGATACGTTCCCTTGCCGCGCAACACTGGGCTATCGCGCAGTTCCTCTAGTTCAGTTGGAACCTCTAGTAACCTAGTCAAAGTAGTTCTGCCTTTCCCTGCCAAATCGGGATCGCTACATACCAATTGATTTTACTTTCCAAGTCAAATAAATTCAGGATATCAAAATCAGGGACCCCGATGGAAACGCGCTCGAACTCAATTCAGGACTATCTTTCCTATGCTCTGGCTGCGGCCCATCGCAAGATGTCTGCATCGCTGAACGCTCGCCTGAAACAACATGGCATTCAGATTGAAGCTTGGCGCGTTCTTGAAACGTTAGAGGCTGGCCAACGGTTGACTATGGGACAGCTTGCTGAAGTCGTGTTGATGAACCCACCGACGCTGACAAAACTGGTGGACCGGATGGTTTCGGATGGCTTGGTGCACCGACAAGTTGCGCAGGTCGACCACCGTCAAATCAATGTGCTTCCTACAGCTCTTGGCAGAAAAAGAATGCTGCAAATCCGGCAGGAGGTACAAGAACAGGATGCTGAATTTCAATCCC
>CAJXIL010000121.1 GCA_913054455.1 uncultured Roseobacter sp. | reverse complement strand
GCGCCGCTGCCAGTTTGGCCTCCAGCTGCGCCATGCGCTGCTTTTGGTCGTCATCGGTCACGGGCGCCATCCTCACGTGATTTCTATGAGAGGTGCTAAGGTGCTGGGGCTTCAGAGTCAATTGCGGAGGCTGCAACAAAAAAATCAAGATAACCAACTGTTTTAAAACATTTATTATATCCCACTCAAACCCGCCCGCTTCTGTTACTCGCCTTTTCCGGCCTGTAAATCGCGAATTGGCATATTCAACCAAAAGGTTGATTTTGGCTTCACCCCCGCTTTTGCCTGAGCAAGAGCACCCAGCACACCGTTCCAATAAGGACTTGCCCAGATGACCGACTATGCCTGCGCACTGATAATCCAAGACGGTAAACTGCTGTTAGGTCGACGCGCGCTCTATCGCAAAACCTATGCGGATAAATGGGACGTCATCGGAGGCAAGGTCGAACCCGGCGAAAACTTGGAAGAAGCTCTTATCCGCGAACTTGGTGAAGAGATCGGTATCTCACCCCTCAACAGTTCAGCATTCGATGTTATCTCAGACACCGGGCGGGATCCCAAATCTCCGCCTAAATACCACTACTTTCTAGTCACTAGGTGGCAGGGCACCCCGTCGATCTGCAACCACGAGCACTCAGAGTTGCAATGGTTCCCCTTTGAAGAGGCCGCCGCGCTGCCGGATTTAGCAATTCAGGAATACGCGGCACTTTTTATTCGGCTTTCCCTCGTCGAAACACACATTCTTTAGCGTCGACTTTAGCGCCAGTCATTAACCGCCCGATTGACTTCAGGTGGTTCTCCCTTGCCAATCAGTTACAGAGCAAACACTGTTCCGCCATAAACCGAGGAGTAGTCCCATCGAAATTCCACTCCTCCTCGCCCTCGTTTGCGGCGCATTGGCAGCTGGCTTCATCAATGGCTTTGCAGGCTTTGGCACCGCGCTTGTGGCCTCCGGCTTCTGGTTTCTCGTTTTGCCAGCCCAAATCGTCCCGCCGCTCATTATCATCTCGGCTCTGGTTGGGCAGCTTATCGGGTTGCTGAAATTGTCGGTTGAGCTGAACTGGCGCAAGTGCAGCTACCTGTTATCCGGGGGAATTCTCGGCGTCCCAATTGGGGCGGCCATGCTGACCCTGATGGAGCCGATTTTGGTCAAAACCATTATTGGCGGCTTTTTGGTGGTCTACACCCTTCTGCAATTTGCAGGATGGCCCCGACCAGCCACCTCTGCCTCTCCTGAAGGGATGGCAGATAGAGCCGTCGGGTTTGCCAGCGGAGTTTTGGGCGGGTTTGCCGGGCTTTCCGGTGTCTTACCGCTCGTCTGGTTGCAGCTCAGAGGGTTTTCCGCGCGTCAACAGCGGGCGCGGTATCAGCCCTTCAATCTTCTGGTTCTGGCCTTCGCCAGTGTCGCCATGCTTGTGATCGGTAAGCTGGACAGGGAGTTGATGATCTATGCAGCCATCTCGGCTCCTTTTACAATCATCGGGACCCTTCTTGGTGTCAGGGCCTTCAAAGGCGTCAGTGACCTGCGTTTCCGCCAGGCCGTCTTGCTGTTGCTTCTGATTTCCGGCGGGATCATCCTGGCCCAGAGTCTGTAACAGCCTCCGGCGATCCCCGCTTTCCTTCACGCGCGGCGCAGCATAATGTGCCCCGAGATGTCTAGTGAACTTGATACCGCCTTTGCCGCCCTGGCAGATCCGACCCGCCGGTCGATCCTTACTATGTTGTTGGAGGACGACATGGCGGTGACCGATGTGGCCGAACCCTTTGAGATGTCTCTGGCTGCGATCTCCAAACATCTGACCATCCTGACCCGCGCCGGGCTGATCGCCCAGGAGAAACGCGGACGGGTGAAGTGGTGCAAGCTGCAACCCGATGCCATGCGCGCAGCCTCCGTCTGGATGCAGGGGTTTGGCCAGTTTGAGCCGGTGAACCTGGACGCATTCGAGCGTTTCTTGGCAAGCGAGCTCGACGATCTGCCCGCAGCCCCGCAAAGCAGCGAAGTCTGAGACAGACCCTCTCAGGCTTGGCCAGAGCGCACTGGCTTGGCCGCATCTTCGAGCAGCAACACCAGTGCCACTACTGTCAGCAAGATCCCTACCAGGATCAGCCCCGTCGGCGCCGGGTTGCCCAGCGCCACCTGCCAGACAATTACCCAGCTCGGGGTTAGATAGGTATAGGCCATGACCTTGGCTGCAGGCAGATGCAGGCTGGCAAATTGCAACAACACAAAGGTCATCGCACTGGCAAAAATCGCCACATAAAAGATGCCAACCCAAACCAACAGCGGCAAAGCGTTCCACTGGGTCGCACGGATGTCCCCCCAGCCCACCACCAGCAACACCAGGGCCCCTGCAATCAAGGTGCCAAAAGTAGAGGCGATCGCAGGCTCCCCCCGGTTCATCCGACGCACCATCGGCGTGTAGATCGCATGGGCGATACAGCCGACAAAATAGATCATCTCGCCCTGACCAATATCAAAGGCCCGAAAGGCCGCGAGATCAGCGCGAAAGATCACCCATAGCGCCCCGGCGGCACCGATTCCTAGCGCCAGCGCCATGCGTCGCGTCGTAACTTGGCGCAGTAGCAGATAGCCAAAAACCCCGCTCAACACAGGCGAAAGGGTAAAGACCGCCGCAGCGCTGACAGGGGCAGCAGTCTGCAAGCCATAAAACATCAATACAAAGTAGCTGGCGAACAGCGCGCCCATCACCAAATAGCGCCAGGGAGCCTGGAAATGACTACGCCGCAGCTTGCCACTTAGCCCCGCGACGGCACCGATCACCACCGCCGCAATGACAAAGCGTACCGCATTCAACGCCATAGGCGCGATGTCATTTGCAATCAGGACTCCCAACGAGAAGGATCCCGCGACCAGGATCGAAAACAGCAGCATGGCGCCATGGGCGCGCTGCACCGGGCTCATGGCTGCCAGGCCTTGGCCCGCTCTTTCAAAAAGCTAAGAAAACTCTGAACCTTGTTGGTGCGATGCAGGTCGACATGGGTCACCAACCACAGGCTGCCCTCCCAATCTTCCTGCGGTTCCATCATTTTTACCAGATCGGGACGACGGGAGGCCTCCCAGGTGGACATAAAGCCGATGCCCGCCCCAGCTATTATGGCCTCTTGCATTGCCACCCCGTCCGAGCAGCGAAATATGATCGTCTCTTCTTTAGTGTGCTCGCGCAGCCATTTGTTAAATGGAGCCCGGCTGTTTTCGTTATCCGTACCGACAAACTGGTGGTTTTTCAGGTCTTCTATGCCCTTCAGCACACCTTGCCGGTCAACATAGCTTTGGGCTGCAAACAGACCAATGCGCTGCTTTGCAAAGGGCTGTACCACATTGTCCGGCTGATCCGGCGCATTGCCCGCACGCAGCGCCACATGGGCTTCGCCATATTCCAGCCGAAACAGGCGCTCCCCCGTGAGATAGCGAATAACCAAATCAGGGTGCATCTGCTGAAACTCTGTCAGCACCGGTACCAAAAGATGTGACATCGAAGACAGAGAGGTCACCACCAATTCGCCCGAAACCTCATCCCCCTGACCTTTCAACCGGCCCACCAACTGGCTGAACTGATCATCCGTGGCTTGAGCCACTCGCAACAAATCCTGCCCCGATTCCGTCGGCGTATAGCCACGCGCGTGGCGCTGAAACAGCTTGACGCCCAAGCGGGCCTCAATTGCATCAATGTGCCGGATCACCGTGGCATGATGCACCCCCAGAACCTCAGCCGCACCGCTAACGGTTCCCATGCGTGCCACCTGATAGGCGGTGCGAACTTCGTCCCAATTTTCCATGACACTACCCTCGCGCTAAATTCGCTTGTTAAAACTCGATCTTCACGCCTGCGCAAATATGCACATCACCTGCGCCATCATCACAATTGCGTTCGTTTTTGCTATACCCCATCTGTGAAGCAGACGAAACACTAAATGGGAAATCAGATCATGTCCTCCACCGTTCTGCATATTGACTCCTCCGCCCGCGCTGAAAATTCCGTCACCCGCTCGCTGAGTGCCGAAATCACCGCTCGCCTGTCGCCTGACCATGTGATCCGCCGCGATCTCGCCACGCCCCTGCCATTGCTGGATGAAGCTTGGGTAGGCGCCAACTTTACCCCTGCCGATCAGCGCAGCGATGACCAAAAGGCATTGCTTGCCCAGTCTGACGCCCTGATCGCTGAACTGAAACAGGCTGACACCATTGTTATCGGCACGCCGATCTACAATTTCTCGGTGCCCTCGACCCTGAAAGCCTGGATTGATCTGGTTGCCCGCGTTGGCGTCACCTTTAGCTACAGCGAGGCCGGCCCCAAAGGCTTGCTGGAGGGAAAACGCGCCATTATCGCTGTGGCTTCTGGCGGCACCCAAGCTGGGTCAGATATCGATTTCGCGACGACCTACCTGCGCCATGTTCTGGGCTTTATCGGCATCACAAATGTCGAACTGGTGGCCGCAGATCAGCTCTCCATGGATGCGGAAGGCTCAATGGCGCGCGCCAAGTCGGCTATTGAAGAGCTCGCGGCCTAAGTCGGCCACGACAGCCAGACAATGTAGATTTTGAACGCCGCCACTCCCTGAGGAGGGCGGCGTTTTGCTGGCCACCATTAAATCCAGTGTATTTCGCAGCCGATACGCGCCAGAAATGTAAGGAAATCTCCCCGAGCCATCATCACGGTGCGGTCATTTACCAGGGGGTGCATATAGATCACATCCACATCCCGCGCTGCAGCATCCATGTAAAAACGCACGTCCTGGTCAACCCCTGTGATCATCGCCAGAGGGCTCACAGCGCCAGGAAGAATGCCCAAGTTCTGCATCAGGCGGTCGCTGGAGCCAAAGCTCAGGCCGCCAGCGCCGATTTCTTTGCTTAGGGCTTTAAGGTCTATCTCCCGGTCCTGCTCAACTGAAATCAGGTAGTTGCGTTTTTTGCGATCCCGCAGATAGAGGTTCTTGATTTTCAGGCTGCTGAGACCGGGCTGTTGCATCTCCGCCTCAACCTGCTTTGCCTCCTCCACAGTGCGCAAAGGCACATGGGTAAACAATGTAAAAGCCAGCCCCCATTCAGTGAGCTGCGCCAGGAGCGCATCAGAGCTTATTGGCAGGGCGTCGTGATGAGCGGCAGAAGCGGCATCCATATATCAAATCTCCCCAAAGGCGATGTTGTTTTGCGTCCTGATCAGATCGCGCAAAATGCCCCGCGGGCGCAAGGGGAGATACGTCTCATAGGGGCTGCTCTGCGGCACAGGCGTCCAAGGCAGACCCAGGCAGGCCATTGCCTAACCACATCAAGAGCCCCCAAGCAGCCAATCTACCTTTTCAGGTGCTCACGCAGGCGTAGACTCTTCTTGGCGGAGCTCCTCGTAGTGCTCAAAAGCAGCCTCAAACCAACCGGTGCCACGGGTGGCGCTGGCGAGACTGTGGCACAGGGTATCCTGCGCCGCCAAGGGCAGCAGCACCTCCAGAACATCCCAACCCGCAGCCTGTTCTTCTGCTGCAAAGCCCAGCACCTGCCCCCTCAAACTGCTCACAACAGGTATCAAGCTTCCAGAAAAGACTGAGGGCACATGGATGTCCAGCCTCATGATGGGCTGCAAGAGAACAACCTCGGCTTGATACAAAGCACTCCGTACCGCGTTTCTTCCCGCTATGCGGAACGCAAAATCAGAACTGTCCACCGCATGATGTTTGCCATCTTTCAGGGTCACCGCCACATCTACTACCGGATGACCATACTGGCCCTGGCTCAGGGCCTCACGCGCGCCAGCCTCAACCGAGGTGATATAGGCCTTTGGCACCGCGCCACCCTTGACCCGCTCTCGAAACTGGAAGCCCGCGCCACGTGGCAACGGCTGGATTTCAATCAGAACATCAGCAAACTGCCCTGCCCCGCCCGACTGTTTGCGATGCCGATACTGTTGCTCCACCGGCCTTTTGAGAGTTTCACAAAAGGCTGGCGGAACCCTTTCGCTATTGGCTTCAACGCAGAACTCCTTTTCTAGCGTCGCCAGCACCCGACGCAGATGCAGTGGGCCCTGCAAATGCAACATGGCGCGCCCAGAAATCGCATCCTGTTCCAGCCGCACAGCCGGGTCGAGCCCGCGCAACCGATCAAGGGCCGTCGATAGCCTTGCTTCGTCGCGCTCATGCACTGGGATCACCAAACGTCGGTAGGTCGAAGGTCGTGGCTGCGCCCAGCTTGGCAGGCCAGCGCTACCATCGGCAGAGTAACAATAGCCAAGGTTGAGGTGATCCGACTTCACCGCCTGGCCGAGATCACCAGCCATAAGCCCTCCCCTTTGGGGTGCTACGCGACCCGGTTCATTGCCGTCTTCGCCGCCATGTCCATCGCTTAGGGCAGACAGTCCGGTCAGCCCCCCCAGGGTGCTGCCGCCCACGGAGTGCCCCTGCTCCAACCCGCCATCCAGCGCGCGCAGCAGAACAGTTTTGCCCAGATGTTTGACCTGATCCGCCATACAGCCAACGGCAACCACATCCTCCAAGCCCTTTTGCGACCCCGCCAGCCGCGCCCGCGTAGCCGCTACATGAGGCACCTCGTGACGCAGTGACTTCATCAATCGCAGGACCCCATTGCGGTGTTCCGCCGCCCCCAGAAACGCCGGAAAAACCTCACCATGTTGCAGCACCTGTGTCGCCACATCATAGGCCTCTGCTGCCAAGACTTCGCGATCTTCGATCAGCTCTTCCAGTAAATGGTCGTCAAAATCTGCCAGGGCCTCCAGCATCTCGCTGCGGGCTTGCTTCTCGCGCTGCTGCATCTCTTCGGGCAGCTCAATCAAGGCCGATGGCTGGTCTTCAATGTACTTCCAGGCGCGCTCAGAAATCAGGTCCACCGCCCCGACAACCCGGCCATCTTCGCGGATCGGCACCTGACGCAGAACAATACTGTGCTGACTGTAGGTTTGTAGGGCCGCAACGATATCGGCAATGCGCCCCTTGGCCTGATCCATGCGGTTGATAAACATGAAGGCGGGGATCCCTGCCTCCTCTAGCTGGCGCAGATAGGGCGCGGCCAGAACTGCCGCCTCTGGATCCGCAGGCACACAGAGCACTGCCGCATCGCTGGCTGTCAGTGCGGGCCCAACCTGCGCCTGATTCTCCGCACCACCAGAAATTTCGATCGCGGCCCAATCCTCTCCCATAAAAGAAAACGGCTGCATCGCTGCAACCGTTGCCGTTTCCTGTCTTTTGCCCATGGCCCTGTCGAGATCCGCCAGCGCCCGCGCAAGAGTCGTTTTACCGGACTGCGATGGCCCCAAAATGGTAAATACTCGCATATCACTTGATCCTCCCTCGGCTAGATGGCTGCCAAATAAGGAGCGCGACCCCTGGAGAACGCGTGAATGCCTAATGCTGGTTCTGCCTCATGGCCCCAACGTGCCGGTGAGATCCGACGCTCGGATCAAGGGGCGTATAACAATGTTGGCAAGGCCACCGGCTGTGTGTCAAGCGCCTCCCTGTCTGACCCTTCTCAACTGGTGTTTTTTGACTAAGCTGTTGTGATGCGAATCATCCGAAACACCCCAGAGCAATTGATCGTGGCCAATAAGCCCTGGCTGATCGGCGTCATGCTTGTCCTTTTCATCCTGATCTTCATCGGCGTTGGCGTTCTCGTCGCCACCGGAGAAGAAGGAGATATCTGGTTCGGTATATTGTTTGGAGGTTTGGGCGGCGGCATCGGCATCGCTGCCTTTTGCGTCTTTGTGAGGCGGGTACAGATCATCTTTGACCGTCCAAAGGGCAAGATCACCATTCGCCGCCAGTCAGTTTTTGGCTACAACAGCGAAGACCACCCGCTGACTCAACTCTCTCATGTGGAAATAGAGCAAACCACCACGCGGCAAAACGGGCATAACTCCACCCTGTATCGCCCGACACTGGTTCTGGAGGCGGCGGCCTCCAACCCCAATGGCGAAACCCGCATTCCGATTGTCGCCGCCTATACCAACGGCAAGGGCCCCAACCGGATTGCCAAAGCCGTGAACAGCTGGCTGCCAGCAAAAGACAGGGCCTGACGCAGCCCGCGAACCTGCCAAACCCTGTCTTTGCTTGACTCTGGCGGTCAAGCCACGTAACGCAGAGCCAATATCCGGAAGCAGCTTGAGTCTTCCGGTCCCTGACCTGTCAGGGATCGCCCTCCACCAGCGTGTTACGCCCGTGGGGGCAATTCTGTTTGGATTGCTCTCACAAGCCAGCATTCGACCTGAAGGGCAATTGTGCATGGGCACCCCGCTCACTACATAGGGGCTGTCTGGTTTTGAAGTCGGCGAAGGAGGCCGTAAGCCATGTTTGAAAATCTATCCGAACGGCTTTCCGGGGTCTTTGACCGGCTGACCAAACAGGGTGCGCTCTCTGAAGAAGACGTTAAAACAGCCCTGCGCGAAGTCCGCGTTGCCCTGCTGGAGGCGGATGTCTCGCTGCCAGTGGCACGTGATTTCGTCAAGAAGGTTCAGGAACAGGCCACTGGCCAATCGGTGACCAAATCGGTGACCCCCGGCCAGCAGGTCGTCAAAATCGTGCATGACGCGCTGGTAGACGTGCTGCGCGGCGATGAAGACCTGGGCACCCTCAAGGTCGACAACCCACCTGCGCCCATCCTGATGGTGGGTCTGCAGGGCTCTGGTAAGACCACCACCACGGGTAAGCTGGCCAAGCGCCTAAAGGACAAAGAGGGCAAGCGGGTTCTGATGGCCTCCCTCGATGTCTACCGTCCGGCTGCGATGGATCAGTTGGCGGTGCTTGGCGCCCAGATTGGTGTCGATACCCTGCCGATCGTTGCGGGTCAGAAACCTGTCGATATTGCCAAACGCGCCAAACAGCAGGCCGCTCTGGGTGGCTATGACGTCTATATGCTTGACACGGCTGGTCGTCTTCAGATCGACGAAGTGCTGATGCAGGAAGTCGAAGACGTCCGCGATGTGGTCTCCCCACGTGAGACCCTCTTGGTTGTCGATGGTCTGACCGGCCAGGTTGCGGTTGAGGTTGCAGAAGAATTCGACGCCAAGATCGGCATCTCTGGCGTGGTCTTGACCCGGATGGATGGTGACGGGCGCGGCGGTGCGGCGCTGTCGATGCGCGCGGTCACCGGCAAGCCGATCCGCTTTGTCGGCCTGGGCGAAAAGATGGACGCCATCGAGACATTTGAGCCCGAGCGCGTAGCCGGCCGTATTCTCGGCATGGGCGACATCGTGGCCCTGGTTGAAAAGGCCCAAGACACCATCGAGGCCGAACAGGCCGAGCGCATGATGAAGCGCATGATGAAGGGTCAGTTCAACATGAACGACCTGAAGATGCAGCTGGAACAGATGCAGCAGATGGGCGGCATGGAAGGCATGATGTCGATGATGCCCGGCATGGGTAAAATGGCCAAGCAGGTGCAGGATGCCGGCATGGACGACAAAGTTATCAAGCGCCAGATCGCTATGATTCAATCAATGACCAAGAAAGAGCGCGCCAATCCCGGCCTTCTGCAGGCCAGCCGCAAGAAACGCATCGTGGCCGGGGCAGGTATGCAGGTGTCCGATCTCAACAAGCTTCTGAAAATGCACCGGCAGATGTCGGACATGATGAAGAAGATGGGTAAGATGGGCAAAGGCAAGATGCTGAAACAGGCCATGAAGGGCATGCTCGGCAAGGGCGGCGGCATGGGTGATTTGGCCGGCATGGATCCCAGCCAGATGGATCCCAAAGCGCTGGAAGCGGCAGCCAAGGCCATGGGCGGCGGCAAAGGCATGCCCGGCGGTCTGCCCGGACTTGGTGGCCTGGGCGGCATGGGCCTGCCCGGCGGTCTCTCCGGTTTTGGCAAAAAGAAGTAACATGATCCAGGTTCCCACCATAGAAACACCGCGCCTCGTAATGCGTATGCCAGCGTTGAGCGATTTCGAGCCGCTCTGCGCCTTCTATGCGTCGCCGCGGGCTGAGTTCGTCGGTGGACAGATGGAGCGTGACAAGGTCTGGCGGCATTTAGCTCTGGAAATCGGCCACTGGCAGATGCTGGGCTATGGTCGTTGGACATTGGTTGAAAAAGAGACTGGCAAAGCTGCGGGCATCATCGGCTTGTGGAACCCCGAAGGTTGGCCCGAGCCGGAAATCGGCTGGGACTTGTTCGATGGCTTTGGCGGCAAAGGCTACGCCACCGAGGCGGCCACTGCTGCGCGCACATTTGCCTATGAGACTCTGGGCTGGACAACAGCGATCAGTCTGGTTGACCCAAACAATCACGCCTCGCGCGCCGTTGCGCAACGCATGGGGGCAAGCCGCGATGGTGATTTCACCCATGTACGCATGGGCACCCTGGAAGTCTGGCGTCATATGAGTCCCGATGATCTCGCCGCTGGCGGCATGGAGGGCTACGCATGACCGCCATGAGCCTGCCGATCCCGGTCCTTGAAACCGCGCGCCTGACCCTGCGCGCGCCACAGCTGGATGACCTGAAGCCAATGGCGGCTTTCTTTGAGACGGAGCGCAGCCATATTGTTGGCGGTCCGCGCAATGCCATGGGCAGCTATACCTCTCTGGTCTCCCGCCTGGGGCATTGGGTGCTCAATGGCTACGGTCTGTGGCATATCGTAGAAAAAGCCTCCGGGCGTTTCATAGGCTGGACCGGCATGATCTTTGCCCCCGGCTGGTCCGAGCCCGAACTGGGCTGGACCCTGTTCGAACAGGCCGAGGGCAAAGGCTATGCTTTTGAAGCCGCAACCGCAGCCCGTGACTATGCCGCAAAGCATCAGGGCTTGAACGGGGTGATCAGCTATATCGCCCATGCCAATACCCGTTCCATGGCGCTGGCCAATCGCCTGGGCGCGAGCTTTGAGTGTGATGGCGAACTGCAGGGCAAGCGCTGCCAGATCTGGCGCCACCCCAAGATGGAGATCTCCGCATGAGCCTGAGCATTCCCACCCTGGAGACCAAGCGCCTGGTGCTACGCGGCCCCGAGGCCGAGGATTACCCGAATTTCGAGGCAACTTTTTCCTCTTATCGGGCGCGCTTCATGGGCGGGCCGCTGAATCCTTATGAATCCTGGATGCTCTATGCGGCAGAGATCGGCCATTGGCAGATCCACGGCTTTGGCATGTGGATGATCCATGACAAGGTCACGGACGAAACCTACGGCATGGCCGGCGGCTGGATGCCCGCGGGTTGGCCCGAACGAGAAATCGCCTGGATCATCTGGCCCGACGCGGCAGGCCATGGCTATGCGCTGGAAGCCACTAATGCCGCCCGCGCCTATTTTTACCAGACTCTCGGCTGGGAGACCGCCGTGAGCTATCTAGACCCCAAGAACCTGGATTCGATCCGCCTAGCGGAACGCCTGGGCGCCGTAAAAGACCATGCTGCCAGCACCATTGATGGTAATGATGCGGTCTATCGCCACCCCAGCCCAGATGCTCTAAAGGACAGCCAAACTGCACACGGCATCGAGATGGAAATCAGCCACTATGCTGACCCGCTGTTCAAACCAAAAGGATGGG
>CAJXIL010000120.1 GCA_913054455.1 uncultured Roseobacter sp. | reverse complement strand
GTTTCTACCAGACAGCCGATGGCGTGGTGCTGCACTCCAAGGATCTGTGCATTGGTTGTGGCTATTGCTTTTACGCGTGCCCCTTTGGCGCGCCGCAATATCCGCAGGCGGGTGCTTTTGGCAGCCGTGGCAAGATGGACAAATGCACCTTCTGCGCCGGTGGCCCTGAGGAGAACCACTCCAATGCGGAGTTCTCCAAATATGGTCGTAACCGGATCGCCGAAGGCAAGTTGCCGATCTGCGCCGAGATGTGTTCGACCAAGGCTTTGTTGGCGGGCGACGGCGACACCGTTTCTGAAATCTACCGGGAACGGATTGTGGCACGTGGCTTTGGCTCCGGCGCCTGGGGCTGGGGCACAGCCTATGAGCAAAAGGGCGGCTAAGCGCCTTTGACGTTCAACTAAAACGGGGGCGGCCTGCGTGATGTGGGCCGTCCGCGATCTGGTATTTTCCCATCTGCGACCTGCAAAGGAGTGTGGCCCATGCTGCGCCTGGCATTTCTATCTTTCTTGCAGCTAACGCTGTGTTTCTTTTTGCTGTCGGATCCGGTGATTGCGCAGGCGGTCCCGGCAGATGCGGGCAAAGCTGTGGATCGTAGCGCAACGGGTGGAGCCCAGACCTTGGATGATATCCTCGCACGGCAACAGCAGCAGAAACTGGATGAGGGTTTTCGCCAGGACAACATCGGCAATCCGGAGGCCGCAGCGGCGCTGAGCGAACAGCTGGGGACACTGGGCGGGGTTTCGGATCCCGAACTCTGGCGACAGTTGCGCTACGGTTCGGCGCAGGTCACGGTATCGAGCGGCGGAGACGTTGCCAAGGTGCTGGTGCAGGATGGGGGCATGCGCTGGCTTGAGTTTCGCGCAGGACCGCTGCGCCAATATGGCGGTTGGCTGCTCTTGGGCACAATCGCGGCCTTGGCAGTGTTCTTTTTGGTGCGGGGCAGGATCAAAATTGACGGTGACAAAACCGGACGCACTGTGACGCGGTTCAAAAGGATCGAACGCATCGGCCACTGGCTGCTGGCGGGATCTTTTATCATCCTTGGCGTCACCGGTATCCTATCCTTGTTTGGCCGCCTGATCATCGCACCTTACCTGGGTAAGGTGCCCAATGCGGCGCTGCTGGATTTGAGCAAATGGCTGCACAACGTGGTGGCCTGGGGGTTTATCGTTGGATTGGTGATGATCTTTGTCATGTGGGCGGTGCATAACATTCCTAACCGGACCGACCTGACCTGGCTGCGCCAGTTCGGCGGCATCATTGGCTCGGCGCACCCACCAGCCAAGAAATTCAATGCAGGACAAAAACTGATCTTTTGGTCGGTGGTGGTGTTTGGCACGTCGATTTCGCTGTCGGGTTTGTCTTTGCTGTTCCCCTATGAGCTACCGCTCTTTGCCAAGACCTTTGGGTTTTTGAACGCGACAGGCCTGTCTGAACTCTTGGGCCTTGGCCAGTTGCCCGTCGCGCTGGCGCCGCAGGAAGAAATGCAGCTTGCCCAGGCCTGGCATGCGATTCTGGCCTTTGTGCTGATGGCCATCATCATTGCTCATATCTACATCGGTTCCGTTGGCATGGAAGGCGCTTATGATGCCATGGGGTCAGGTGAGGTGGATGAGGCCTGGGCCAAACAGCACCACTCGATCTGGCTGCAAGAGATGCAGGACAAGCAGACTGAGGCTTCCGAAGATAGGCCTGCGACGCCAGCAGAATAGAGTGGCTGCGGTGCAGAAGGTTTGATTTCTGCCAGCAAAGGCGTCAGGCTGAGGGAGGCATGGGATGAGAGACGGGATGGTAACGGCGATGCGTCCGGCAGAGAGCGCGAGCGATGAATATGGCGAGAGCCTGGTCGGCGCGTCGATTCTGGTGATCGATGATGAACCGGGCATGCGCAACTTTCTCACCAAGATTCTGGAGCCGCGTTGCAAGCGGGTGGAGCAAGCGGCCTCGGCTGCTGAGGCTTCGGCCATCCTGGATCAGGCGCATTTTGATCTGATCATTCTGGACAATGTGATGCCGGGCAAGACCGGGCTCGAATGGGTACAAGAACAGCGTCGGGTAGGGCTGTTTGCGGATACCATTCTGGTCACGGCCTATGCCGACCTTGAAACGGCGATCCTCGCGCTGCGGGCTGGGGTGGCCGACTTTGTGCTTAAGCCTTTTCGGGCCAATCAGATCCTAAACTCTGTTGCGCGTGCCCTGGACCGCAAATATTTGCGGCGCGAAAACTACCTGCTGAAACATGAGCTGTCAGCGGAAGGAAATGCAGCCCGTGGGCGGTTGTTGGGAAAATCTGGCGCAATTTGCCAGGCGCGCGAGATGTTACATAGGCTGGCGCCCTTGCCGACCCCTGTTTTGTTCACCGGTGCCAGTGGAACTGGCAAAGAGATTGCTGCGCGCACCCTGCATTCTTTGTCAGAGCGGTCGGCAAAGCCCTTTGTCGCGGTGAACTGTGCAGCGATTGCACCCGATCGCATCGCCCATGAATTGTTTGGCCAGATAGATGACCAAAACCGTCGCAAAGACGGGCTCTTTCTGCATGCGGACGGCGGGACTTTGTTTTTGGACGAGGTGGCGCAGATGCCGGATCAAGTGCAGGCGGCGTTGCTGCGGGTTCTGGAGGATCAGCGGGTGCGCCCTGTTGGGGCGGAGCGGGATATCCCTCTGAACCTGCGCTTTTTGTTTGCCACCAACGCGGATCTGCAACAGGCGGTGGCCGAGGGGCGCTTTCGCGCCGACTTGTACCATCGGATCAATGTCGTCGAGATTAAGATGCCGCCGCTGAAGGACCGGGTTGAAGATATCGTTGAGTTGGCTGCGCTCTTTATGGAACAATTTGCCATAAGCCTAGGGATGGCAGCGCTGGAGTTGAACGAGGAAACCCTGCTGAAGTTTTCTCGCTATGATTGGCCGGGAAATGTACGGGAATTGCGCAATCTGATAGAGCGCTCAGTGATCCTGGGGGAGTTCCCCGAGGAGTTCGCTGGCAAGGGGGCAATCACCGGCGTGGCGGCGGTTGAATCCCTGGATCTGGTGACCCAGCGCCATATTATGCATGTTCTGGACGCTTGTGACGGTAACCGGGCAGAGGCGGCCCGGCGTCTAGGCGTCTCCCGCAAGACCGTTGATCGCAAGTGTTCCAGCTGGGAGGTCTGAGGAGACCTAGCTCAGCGACTTTTCAAAAAAATAGTACTTTAGCGCCCGCCTGCGGTGCATAGCATGATGAAGTCGAAACTGAGGCAAACGAACTGCCTGACGGTTTATTCGGCGGCTTTGCCGTGGGCTTCAATCGGCGCATTCTGTGCCGAGGGTAGCCAGATCGAGAAGGCCGCTCCGCCTGACTTACGATTGCGTGCGGAAATGATCCCGCCCGCTCGTTGGATTAAGGTTTGACTGATCGACAGGCCCAGACCGGTGCCCTCACCAAGTTTCGTGGTGTAAAACGGGTTGAACACTGCAGCAAGATCATCCTCTGCTATACCGCAGCCGGTGTCAGCAACTGTCAGCAAGGCACCATCGCGCCCGTCGCGGGAAGAGGCTTCCAGGGACAAGCGTAGAAGGCCGGGGCCTTCCATGGCCTGCGCTGCATTGAGGATGAGATTGATCACCACCTGTTGCAACTCTCCGGGGTCGATGCGAACCGGAGGAACCGGCGGTACTCCCTGGTCGAACTGCTTTTCCACCTGAATTGCCTGACGAGAGATCACATGATCCACCAGCACCAAGCAGTCACTCACCAGGGGCGCAAGGTCCAGACTCTCTTCAAAAGTGCCAAACTCCGAGGGTCGGGCAAACTGTAGCAATCTGCCAACAATGGCTCCAATGCGCATGACCTGATTGTCAATGAGGTCGAGTTCTGTTCCCACCTCCTTGGCCGCAGGGCCCAGCGTCATGCGCATGACATCGACATTGCCTTGGATCACGGCCACGGGGTTGTTGATTTCATGGGCGACCCCAGCGGTGATTTCCCCAATAGAGGCGAGCTTCTCGCTCATCACCAATTGCTTGAAGGTTTCCTCTAGCTTTTCATTGGCCGCGCGCAATTCAACCGTGCGCCGATCCACCCTCTGGTTCAGCTCCCCAGCCCAATCGCGCAGACGCTGGTCGCGCTCTTGAATCTGGTCCAGCAGACTGTCCAAATGCCTGGCAACTTGGCCGATTTCATCCTGCCGTCCAATGCTGCCATTCCGCGCGGTCAGATCACCACGTTCGACCCGTTTCATGGTGAGGCTCATGCGCTCCAGTGGCGAGAAGATCCCTTTGGCAAGCCACAGAAATAGGGGGGCAGACAGTACAAGGACAGCCAAGAAAACTGCGACGATGGTCCAATAGGCATTCCTTTTTGCAGCGGTGTAGGGCGCTTCCAGAAAGCCCACATAGAGCATACCAACCCGCGTGCCGTAGCTGTCTGTCAGCGGCAGGTAGCCAGAAATGTACCAATCATTGACCACAAAGGCGCGATCCAGCCAGGTCTGCCCCTCCCCCAGAACCTTGTTCCGCACCACCGCAGATACGCGGGTGCCCAGGGCGCGGACCTCCTCAAACAGCCGCACATTGGTTGAGACGCGGGTGTCCTCCAGAAACAGAGTGGCCGTGCCTTGACGGTTCTGTTCGGCGGGCCCTCCGAGATAGACCAGCGCATTCAGCGTGTCGATAAAGCCAAGGTTGCGGTTGAGCAAACGGCCACCGCGCAGCACGCCGTGATGGCCTAGCAGAGCTACCGGCGCGGCGGTGTGCAGGACCATGCCCCTGTCCTCAACCTCGCGCGAGGTTGGTTCGGCCGCTTCGGTGTCGATCAGCGGAATGCGGGCCTGATCCGCCAGATGCGGGGCGACATTGGCAAGATCCTCAGCAGTGAAAATATCAATCTGCGAGGCGCGCTGCCCCTGTGTCGCGGCCTGAATAACAGGCCATCGGCCCAATGGCGGGGCCAGATCTGCAAGCGTGAGATACTCGAGGAAATCCAATTCCAAGTCATCGCGCAGCGCTTCAAGGTGAGAGCGCACTGCCGTAGGGCCTTTGGCCAGCGCCTGTTGAAATGCGGTTGAATTGGCAATGCTGCGCAGGCTTTCGGCGCTGCCAGTTTGCAGATGACCCAGGTATTGTTCGGCAATGCGCAGATCGCTTTCGACCTTGGCGATGAGGACGGCATCATAATCGGCATTCCACCGCGCCATCGCCAATGTCAGCAGCAGCGGCATCAATACGGCGAGGGGCAGAAGGGCCAGCACCAGCAATCTGAGACGGACGGATTTCAGCTGCTTTCTCCCCTATCAGCATCCCGTCAGAGTGCCACTTCTTGACGCAAAAAGGCAAGAAAAAGCCAGACCTGCGGAGGCCTGGCGTTGGGGGTTTGGTTTAACATCAAGGACGCTGGTTAGGCTTATTTGAGCAGGCTGCCCATATGTCGTCCGGTGTCCAGCATCCGGTTGGAAAAACCCCATTCATTGTCATACCAGCTGACCACCCGGACTAGACCACCCGCCGTTACCGAGGTCTGGGCCGCTGCAAAACAGGACGAATGCGGGTCGTGATTAAAATCCACCGAAACCATGGGGTCTTCTTCATAGGAGAGTACGCCATTGAGAGGCCCACTGGCCGCCATTTGGACCGCTGCATTGATCTGCGCCACGGTGGCGGGACGTTCAGGCAGGAAGCTTAGATCCACCACGGAAACATTGGGGGTAGGCACCCGGATGGCAGAGCCTTCGAGGCGTCCTTTGAGCTGTGGCAGCACCTCGGCGATGGCACGCGCCGCGCCGGTGGAGGTCGGCACCATCGACAGGGCGGCAGCACGCCCACGGTAGAGATCGCTGTGGGGGCTGTCGTGGGTGGGCTGATCGCCGGTATAGGCGTGGATGGTGGTCATATACCCGGTCTGAATGCCAAAGCTCTGATCCAGCACCTGCGCCAGTGGCGCCAGGCAGTTTGTGGTGCAGGATGCATTTGAGACAATCAGATCCTGGGGTGTCAGATCAGTGTGGTTCACACCGTAGACCACGGTGCGAACCATCTCTTTGCCAGGGGCAGAAAGCAAAACGCGTTTGGAGCCATTGCCCAAATGGGCCGAGGCGGCAGCATGGGAGGTGAAGTGTCCGGTACATTCAAAGGCGATATCTACATCCGACCAAGGCAAGGCTTTGGGGTCTCGGATCGCGGTAAGGCGAATGGGTTTGCCGTCCACGGTCATGTGGTCGTCGCTATGGTCGACGGGTGTTTTCAACCGCCCGTGTACGGAGTCATATTTCAGCAGATGCGCCAGAGTAGCAGCTGGGGCCAGGTCATTAATGGCGACCACTTCAATATCCTTGGCACCGCTTTCCAACAGCGCGCGCAACACCCCACGGCCAATGCGGCCAAATCCATTGATTGCGATTTTGAGTGTCATGTGGATTCTCCGATATGCGACAAGGGGACGGGGTGAACGAATGTTTGCAGCTGGCGACAAGGAACAGTAATCGTTATCGCTAACAATTTTGTATCGGTATCGATAACGGGGTGAAATAGCAACCCTCAATGTTGTCATTTTTGTCCGCTGCCCTTGCAGTGAGACGCGAAGTGCAAGACCATGCGCATATGACAAAAAAGATGCTCCTAAAGGATGTTGCCCAGCTTGCTGGTGTCAGCGAGATGACGGCCAGCCGCGCATTGCGTGGGGCACCTGATGTTTCCAAATCAACCCGCGCCAAAATCGAAGAGATCGCCCGCGCCCATGGCTATGTTCCAAACCGGATTGCGGGCTCACTGTCGTCGCAATCAGTCAACCTGGTGGCTGTGGTGGTGCCGTCGCTCAACAGTTTTGTCTTTCCTGAGGTTCTTTCCGGTATTTCCTCGGTCCTGAAACAAAGCCCGCTCAAACCCGTGGTTGGGATTTCTGGCTATGAGTTGGACGAGGAAGAAGAGGTCATCCGCGAGATGCTGAGCTGGCGCCCCTCTGGAGTCATCGTGGCCGGGCTGGAGCACAATGATGCCACCCGTAAAATGCTGCAGCAGTCCGATTGCCCGGTGGTGGAAGTGATGGATGTGGATGGCACGCCGCTACGCCACTGCGTTGGGATCTCTCACCTGCAGGCGGGGCGGGACATGGCTGCGCAAATCCTGTCCCATGGCTATCGGCGTATCGGGTTTATCGGAACCAAAATGCCGCAGGATTTTCGGGCTCGAAAGCGGTTTGACGGCTTCACTGAGGTTTTGACAGCACAGAGCCTGTCTTTGGTGGATGTGGAACACTATTCTGGAGACAGTTCGATCGCGACTGGACGGCAGCTAACCGCCCAAATGTTGGACCGACACCCTGATCTGGAGTGCATCTATTACTCCAGTGATGTGATGAGTGTCGGAGGTTATATGCATTGCTTGGCAGCAGGGCTTAGCGTGCCGCAGGATGTGGCGCTGGCTGGGTTTAACAATCTACAGATCCTCGAAGGTCTGCCGCTGGAACTGGCGACAACAGATGCTTGCCGCCGGGAAGTTGGCGAACGTGCGGCGGAGATCATCCTCAAAGCGCGTGAAAGCACAGGGGACGTAGCGCCAATCTGCGAGACCCTGAGCCCGCGCATTAGCTTGGGTCAATCGCTGTAGGCGATGCCAACGCCAAGCCCGTTTAAAAGAAAAGGCCCCTCAGCGATCTGCTGAAGGGCCCAGTTCGAACTTGAGTTCTGACGGCAGTTCGCCTGATCAGAGAGCCGCTTTGAACAGGTCAGTGAGGTTGGCTTCGGTCAATTCAATTGGGTTGCCACCGCAAGAGGGGTCGATGATCGCCCCTTTGACCAGATCGGGGATCGAGGCTTCGGTTACACCCAGATCGGACAGTTTGCGGGGTATGCCAAGGCTGTCGTTTAGCTCCTGCACATAGGCACAGAAGCCTTCAAACCCGCCTTCAATGCCGAGATAGGCTGCGGCCATGTTGAACCGGTCTGCAATTTCTGGCGCGTTGAAGGCGAGCACCGCTGGCATACAAACGGCATTGGTGGTGCCGTGGTGAGTGTTGAAATGGGCGCCAATCGGATGGCTCATGGCGTGAATGGCGCCAAGGCCTTTTTGAAATCCAGTTGCCCCCATGGCAGCGGCGGACATCATTTGCGCGCGGGCTTCGATATCAGTGCCATCTTCGTAGGCGCGCGGCAAATACTCTTTAACCAGGCGCATGCCTTCCAAGGCGATACCCTGAGACATCGGATGGTAATGCGGCGAGGAAAAGGCTTCAACACAATGAGCGAAGGCGTCAAGGCCAGTGCCTGCGGTGATGAATTTAGGCATGCCAACGGTGAGTTCAGGATCACAGATCACTACGGCAGGCAGCACCTTGGGGTGAAAAATGATCTTTTTCACATGGCTGACGCTATCGGTGATGACAGAGGCTCGCCCGACTTCGGAACCAGTGCCGGCGGTGGTGGGAACAGCGATGATTGGCGCGATGGCATCTGCATCGGCGCGGGTCCACCAGTCGCCAATGTCTTCAAAGTCCCAGATGGGACGGGTTTGGCCGGCCATAAAGGCAACCATCTTGCCCAGATCCAGACCCGAGCCTCCACCAAAGGCAATGACGCCATCGTGGCCACCTTGGTTATAGGCTGCAACACCGGCTTCCAGGTTCTTTTCATTAGGGTTGGGGTCGACTTCAAAAAAGATCCCCCGACCCAGGCCTGCGGCTTCCATAATGTCGAGGGTGCCCTTGGTGACCGGCAGATCCGCCAGCCCTTTGTCAGTGACCAGCAGTGGTTTGGTAATACCAGCTGAGGCGCAGGCTTCGCCCAATTCTTTGATCCGGCCTGCGCCGAATTTGATTGCGGTCGGATAGGACCAGTTTCCAACGAGAGACATATGCGTTTTCCTGTGGTGGAGTCGGGGAGGGGGCGCTGCCCCCGCTGGCCTTGCGGCCAGCTCCCCCGGAATATTTTTGGAAAGATGAAAAGCTCTAGGCTGTGCGCTTTTTCAGGTGGTAGCTTTTGGGGCGGGTGAGGTTCTGGTAGCCAATGACGGATAGTCCGCCACCGCGGCCGGTGTTTTTGCACCCCGTCCAGCACAGGCTGGGATCCAGATAGTCGGCCCGGTTCATGAAGACAGTCCCGGTTTCGATCTCATCACCAACGCGCGCGGCGCGGTCAAGGTCGCGGGTCCAGAGCGAGGCTGTGAGACCAAATTCGCTGTCATTCATCAGCGCGATGGCCTCTTCATCCGAGGAGACTTTCATGATGCCAACAACAGGGCCAAAGCTTTCATCGCGCATGACCCGCATCTCATGGGTGACATCTGTCAGGATCTGTGGTGTCAGGTAAGCACCGCCGTCATCTGCTTCCATAGTGTTGATATGGGCGACAGCACCAGCGGCGACAGCCTCGTCAATCTGGGCGCGGACTTCGGTTGCAAAACGCACATTGGCCATTGGGCCTAGGGTTGTGGCCTCGTCCAGGGGATTGCCCAGCTTGTAACCTTTGACGATCTCGACGGCCTTGGCGACAAATGCATCATAGAGGCTTTCATGGACATAGATGCGCTCAATGCCGCAGCAGCATTGTCCCGCGTTGAACATGGCGCCGTCGATCAAAGTGTCTACGGCTGCATCCAGATCTGCGTCTTCCATCACATAACCAGGGTCTTTGCCGCCGAGCTCGGTACCAACGCCAGTGAAGGTGCCTGCTGCGGCGCGTTCCATCGCCTGCCCGCCACCAACGGATCCGGTGAAATTGACAAAGTCAAAAGCGCGATCGGCAATCAGTGCTGAGGTGGTATCATGATCCAAAAATACATTCTGGAAAACATCCGCAGGGACGCCGGCGGATTGGAAGGCAGCGGCCATGCGTTCGCCAACCAGCAGGGTTTGTGTTGCATGTTTCAACACCACGGTGTTGCCTGCAATCAGAGCAGGGGCCAGCGTATTCACAGCGGTCATGTAGGGGTAGTTCCAGGGGGCGACGACAAAGATGACCCCATGCGGGATCCGTTTGATATAGCGTTTGAAGTTTTCGTCTTCGCCCACTTCAATATCCGCCAGTGCCGTTTCTGCGATCTCGGCCATATAAGAGCTGCGCTCGTTGAAACCGCCAAACTCGCCGCCATAGCGCACAGGGCGCCCCATCATATGGGCCAGTTCTGGCACAATTTCATCATTCATGGCGCCGACAGCGGCGACGCCAGCCATCACCAAATCAATGCGTTCTTGCAGCGGTCGTGCAGCCCAGTCTTTTTGGGCCGCGCGTGCAGCAGTTGCAACGGCAAAGCCCTCTTCGCGGCTGAGTGTTTCGCGACTGGCATAGACGGAACCGTCTATCGGAGAGATACATTTCAGGGTCTGGCCCATGGTCTTCCTCATCTCGTTTGAAAGGGACACCCCTTTCATCTTTCTAAAAATATTCCCGCCGGAGGCTGCGCGTCGTCAGACGCGCTCAAACCCTCGGGCGATTTCATAGTCGGTGACCACGCGATCAAAATCTTCGATCTCAACCTCGGCTGCGCGGGTGTAGTGATCCACCACATCGTCTCCCATGGCGGCGCGCAACATGTCAGAGCCTTTCAGGCTCAGACGGGCTTCCCGCAGGGTCTCGGGGATCATGCCACTGTCGCCCTGGTAGACATCGCCGCTGGCTGGGGCCTGCAGCTCCAGTCCTTCTTCGATACCGGCAATGCCGGCGGCGAGCATGGCGGCCATCGCCAGGTAGGGGTTCATATCCGACCCAGGAATGCGGCATTCGACGCGGATCGATTTGCTACCAACGCCGCAAAGACGATACCCTGCGGTACGGTTGTCCACGGACCAGATGATGCGTGTAGGGGCAAAGGTGCCTTTCATGAAGCGCTTGTAGCTGTTGATATAGGGCGCCATGAAATAGGTGTAGTCGGGTGCATATTTCAGCAGGCCAGCCATGTAGTTTTTCATCAGATCTGACATGCCAAGCTCATCCTCGGCGTCATAGAAAGCGGGCTTGCCGTCTTTCCAGAGCGACTGATGTACATGAGAGGAGGAGCCAACTTTGTCGTGATGCCATTTGGGTAGGAAGGTCACTGCGTGGCCCTGCTGCCAGGCGATCTCTTTGGTGGCATGTTTGGCAATGGTGTGGAAATCGGCGGTCTCTTGAGCGCGGCCATATTTGATGTTCAGCTCTTCCTGGCCGGTTTCGGCCTCGCCCTTGGTGCATTCCACTGGGATCCCAGCGTTCCAGAGGTGATTGCGCAGGGGGCGCATCACGTGCTCTTCCTTGGTGGTCTGCAGGATGTGGTAGTCTTCATTATAGCCGGAGATCGGCTGTAGATCACGGAAGTCCGCTTTGCGGATCTCGTCAAAGCTCTTTTCAAACAAAAAGAACTCCAGTTCGGTCGCGGTCATAGCATCAAAGCCAAGCGCGTCCAGACGGCGGATCTGCTTCTTCAAAATGGCGCGGGGGCTGTGGGGGACCTCTGCGTGGCTGTGATGGTCCAGCACATCACAAAGCACCATCACCGTGCCCTCGAGCCAGGGCAGGGGGCGCAGGGTGGTCAGGTCCGGCTTCATCACATAATCGCCATAGCCGGATTCCCAGCTGGTCGACGCAAAGCCATCGGGCGTCGCCATCTCAAGGTCGGTGGCCAGCAGGTAGTTGCAGC
>CAJXIL010000119.1 GCA_913054455.1 uncultured Roseobacter sp. | reverse complement strand
CCTTTATGGGGATCGCCTATGTGCAGCGCGATGGCAGCCATATCCGCATGGATATCGTCATCGGTTCGCTCAAAGGGCGCGCACTTTGGCTGTTTGAGCTGATCTCGGTGCTGCTGATCTTGGTCTTGATGTTGGCTCTGGTCTGGGGCAGCTGGTCGCATTTTACCCGCTCCTTTGATTTTGCGGCGCCTCTGTGGAGCCGCGACAGTTCCATCGACATTGGCCTGCCGATCTGGCCGGCAAAGCTGCTGGTGCCAGTTGCGTTTTCGGTGCTGTGCATGCGTCTGGTGCTGCAGGCCTGGGGCTATGGCCGGGCGATGTTGCTGGGGCTGGAGGCCCCCGTTGCGGTGCCACTGATCCAGGATGCGGCAGAGCAGGCAGCCGCTGAGGCGGAACAGTTGAGCGGTCACGACAATGACGCCATCGGCGGGCAGGGGTAACGGGCATGGAACCTATTGAAATTGGCCTCTGGGTCACGAGCTTTTTGCTGGTGTTGGTGGTTGTCGGCATGCGGGTGGCCTTTGCCGCCGGCCTCGCCGGTCTGGTCGGGTTGATCTGGATCTTCTGGGCCAAGTTTGGCTACAGCCCCGACAAGTTTGGCAAGGCGGTGACCGTGTCAGTCAAAATTGCCGGACAGGTGCCGCATTCCAAGGTCTCCAGCCAGGCGCTGAGCCTGATTCCGACCTTTATCCTAATTGGCTATCTGGCCTATTACGCCGGTCTCACCCGCGCCCTGTTCGAGGCCGCCAAACGCTGGATTGCCTGGCTGCCCGGTGGGCTTGCGGTTTCGACCGTGTTTGCCACCGCCGGCTTTGCCGCCGTCTCCGGCGCATCCGTGGCGACCTCGGCCGTTTTTGCCCGTATCGCCATCCCCGAGATGCTGGCGATTGGCTATAATAAACGCTTTGCCGCCGGTGTGGTGGCGGCGGCAGGCACCTTGGCCTCGCTGATTCCGCCTTCGGCCATTTTGGTGATCTATGCGATCATTGTGGAACAGGACGTGGGCAAGCTCTTGCTGGCGGGCTTCATTCCCGGCGCCTTTAGTGCCGTGGTCTATGTGCTGCTGATTGTTGGCATTGCCCTCGTGTTCAAAAACGTCGGACCGCCGGTCAAGGGTTTTACCTGGCGCCAGCGTTTTGAATCGCTGCCCGGCGCCCTGCCAATTGTTTTTGTCGTCGTGATCATCATCTGCTTTGTCTACAACCCTTTTGGCGGCGATGCCTGGGGCACCCCGACCGAGGGCGGCGCCTTGGGGGCCTTTGTGGTCTTCTGTATGGCGCTGTGGCGCGGCATGCGCTGGGGCGAGTTCAAATCGGCTCTGCTGGAAACCGCCAAGCTCACCGTGATGATTTTCACCATCATCTGGGGTGTGTTGATCTATGTGCGCTTCTTAGGCTTTGCCGATCTGCCCGGTGCCTTCTCTGACTGGATCACCAGCCTCGAGATGTCGCCGATGGTCATCCTGGTCTGTATCCTGCTGGCCTATGCAGTGCTGGGCATGTTCATGGATGCCATTGGCATGTTGTTGCTCACTTTGCCGGTGGTCTATCCGGCGGTCATGGCGCTGAACGGCGGCGAAAGCGTTTCGGCGGCTGACAGTGCCTTTGGCATGTCGGGCCCCATGTGTGCGATCTGGTTTGGCATTCTGGTGGTAAAGATGGCCGAGTTCTGCCTGATCACCCCTCCCATTGGTCTCAACTGTTTTGTTGTGGCCGGCGTGCGCGATGATCTGAGTGTTCAGGATGTCTTCCGTGGGGTAATGCCCTTCTTTATCGCAGATGGCGTAACCATCGCGCTCTTGGTGGCTTTCCCGTCGATTGTGCTCTACCTGCCGAGCCTCGCACAGTAGGCGGGGGTGAGCTTTCATCTGAACCTATTAAAGGGGCGAAAAGAGTGATTTCTGTCGCCCCTTTCTCATTGGTTTTCTGCCTCTTGGCATAGGGCTGAAACGAAAGTTCCCCCATGATCTTCGCTCGGCGCAATGCCGCCTGCTTTGGCGCAACGGAGGCCACTTTTACCCCCATTACTGCGGGCCATCTTCTTGACGCGTAGCACCTGGCCTGGGCCGAGGGCTGGCCACATCGGCGAGAGGACTGGAAGCTGACGCTAATGGTTTCAGATGGATTTGTAGCGCTGTCTGAGGGTGCAGTCGTTGGCACCGACCAGTGTTCGCGCTTTGGCGAGGTGGCCTGTTTGAACATGATCTGGACCTGTCGCGGTTTCGCTCCGGTCTGTTTCGCCCGTGACACACGGTTCCATCTTGATCGGCGCGAGGCCTTCCGCAAACGCGGCGCAACCATTGAGTGCCTGAACTTCAAGTTCGACGACACACCAGAGGGTGAGTTCATCGAAACCATCATGGCCGCCCAAGGTGCGTTGGAGCGTAAACTAAACGGTCGTCAGTTAGCACAGAAGATGAAAGCCTGCATGCAAAATGGTTGCTGGGTGCACACGCGCTTGTGGGCTATCGCTATAAGACTATGAAAGGGCACGATAAGCTGCTGTTTGCTGATGAGCCATTGGCCAGCCTCGTGCGGGACGCCTTTGAAGGCTTTGCAGCGGGGCGCTTCCAAACGCAGGCAGAAATTAAAAGGTTCTTTGAGGCTCATCCTGATTTCCCGCGCAGCAAACACGGCGAGGTCAAACATCAGCGGGTGACTGATATCCTGAACCAACCTCTCTATGCAGGATACCTATGTAGTGAGACCTACGGTTTGAACTGGCTCAAAGGGCAGCATGAGCTGCTGATCACGCTCGAAAACTTCGATAAGGCACAGAAGCGCCAGAAAAGTGCTGCCGTGGCTGCTGCACGTAAAAACATCGGTGAAGATTTTGCACTGCGTGGATTCGTGACTTGCGGTGAGTGCAATGTGCCGCTGCGCTCCTCATGGTCTAAAGGAAAGAACAAGCTTTATCCGTACTATCTGTGTCAGACCAAAGGGTGCGCCAGCTACGGAAAATCCATCCCGCGTGACAAAGTGGAAGGCGCATTTAGCGAGGTCATCAAAACGCTGGAAGCCAGCCCAACAATGCTTGCTCTCGCGAAAACCATGTTCCATGCAGCGTGGAACGGCAGGTCAGAGCAGATCAAAGACGCGAAGGCCTCCGTCAAACGGCAAATCACTGAGGCTGAAAAGCAGATTGATTCACTGCTGGCGCGGATCATCAACGCAACCAATGACTCAGTGATCGGTGCCTATGAGAAAAAGATCGCCCGATTGGAGAAATCCAAAGTCAGATTGCAAGATTCTCTGACCCATCACGCTCCCAAACTGGGGAGACTGGAAGAGATGCTAGAACAATCCCTTCAGTTCCTCGCAAACCCTTGGAAACTTTGGGATAGTGGGAATATCACGCTGCGCAGAATACTGCTCAGATTGGCCTTTGTAGACCGTTTCGCATACCATCGGATTGAGGGAGCTAGAACACCAGAAATAGCCATACCATTCAAGGCGTTAAGGGTGTTTTAGTATAGGGAGAAGAGTAATGGTGCGGGTGAAGGGACTCGAACCCCCACGCCTCGCGGCGCCAGAACCTAAATCTGGTGCGTCTACCAATTCCGCCACACCCGCACGTTTCGCAAACCACTTGTTGCGTGCGGGGGAGATAGCAAAGGTTCGATCAGGATGCGAGCGCTAATTTCGTCTAATGCAAAACAATGTAGCATTGCTACAATCTGCGCAAATGTGACGCCCTGTCCGGGCCAGAAACCTGTAGAAAGGGATCGTCCCAAGACCTTTTTGTATGACGTTGTCCGGCAAAACTGGGCAGGTCCATTCGATCCGGGTTTGGGTAAATGTAACTAACTGCCCCAATGCGGGTCGCATTTCGTTAAGGTGGTGCTTGCTAGATCTTTGGAATGCCTTGCTCGCTTCATGCCTTCAGGTAGCAAATCGTACGGAATGTCGCGCCACCTTGGTAGGAGTTGTGCGAAGGCACCTTAGTGAAGTAGACTTTGAGGACCGACCAAAGGACGCAGCGGTCGTAGAATGGAACAATTTGTTTGCGCACCATCTTCTGCCGGGTGCACGAAATTCCGAACTTCGAGTCTATCTAAAAGCTGTAGTCTAAAAGGCTTGGCCTCTTGTTAATTGGCAAACACACCATCGGAACGTAGGGCAGAGTTCTGCACTCGTTGTATCGGAGGCAGTCGAAGCGTTAATCAAGCCTTACGTGAAACTGCTCGGTCGCGAACGCATTGAGCGTGTTCAGCAATGCCCGATCTGTGCTTCGTGCTATGTACGTACCTAGTATGGCAGGGCGATTGAACCCGGCGGAGCCTATTTTGAACAATGCGCGCAGTGCGGCTGGGACAATCATCCATAGACCATTTAGGCTAAGTAGTAGAATGTTAGTAAGAGTTAGTCCACACCAAATTTCCTAATAAAATCAGGGGTATTTGGCTCCGGCGGTAGGGATCGAACCTACGACCAATTGATTAACAGTCAACTGCTCTACCGCTGAGCTACGCCGGAATGTGAAGCTGATATAGCCTCGGCGTTTTTGTGCGTCCAGAAGAAAAATACCTCTGGCCGAAGTTTTTCTCTCTTTACCTAATCTAGGTGATCAGCCTGAGATAAGTGGTGGAGGGTTTTCCCAAAGCTCGCAGGGGTTCAGGCCTGAAATGGCGCTTTTTTGCCTAAAATGTGTGGGCCGCTTAGGATCAGCTTTTGGCGGTTTTGTTGCACAAATCGCTTCATGGATTCACTGTGTGAATCCAGAATGATAGCTGGGGGGGGATGAGCAGTTGGCCCCCCACAAAGTACAAAACCACGAACTGGTCGGCTTACAGTGATGCGCTGAAGCAGCGTGGATCGTTGACGGTTTGGTTTGATCCCGAGATGACTTGGCGGCCATCGCCGACTGGCAGGCGTGGTCGACAACCGCAGTTCAGCGATGCCGCGATCCAGACCTGTCTAACCATGAAAGTCCTGTTTGGCATGCCCTTGAGACAGACGACTGGGTTCGTCGAGAGTCTGCTGCGGCTCGTCGGTCTGTTTTGGACCGTGCCTGACTTCAGCACCCTATGCCGCCGTCAGAAAAAGCTGAACGTGAACCTGCCGTATCGTGGCGGCACTGGCCCACTGAACCTGCTCATCCCCTCTCATCGCTGCACAAGCAGCGACTGCCGGGCAGTGGATAGTACGGGCATCAAGTCAGAGGGCGAAGGCGAGTGGAGTGAGGAGGAGCAGAAAACAGTCTGGGAGACTGTTTTCCCGACAAACGCGTAAGCATGGCGGTCCTAAGCGTCGGATATGGCGCAAGATACACATAGAGATCGACGAAGAAACGCTTGAGGTGCGAGCCATCGAGGTCACAACCAGCAATGTCGGTGATGCACCCATACTGCCTGAGTTGCTGAGCCAGATCCCCAACGAACAGGACATCGGCTCGGTCACCGCCGATGGAGCCTACGACACGCGCAAGTGCCATGACGCGATTGCCAACCGCAATGCCCACGCAGTCATTCCGCCACGCAAGAATGCTAAGCCTTGGACGCCCACGAGTGCCGCAGCCGTTGCCCGTAACGAAGCGGTCCAGGCATCCCGATACCTGGACCGCACCTTATGGCGACGGTGGAGCGGAGACCACCGTCGAAGCCGTGTCGAAACTAAGATGCACTGTGTCAAACTAATGGGCCAATCGCTCATGGCTCGTGACTTCGAAAGGCAGGTCGCGGAGATCCAAATCCGCATCGCCGTGCTAAACCGTTACACCACTCTTGGTAGACCCGTCACAGAGCCCGCAGGATAAGTCCCTCCGGGGAAAGGGGAAGAACGCTCTTCACCCTATTTGTGCAACAAAGCCCGTTCTGTGATAGTTTCCATGGCCGGAACATCTGATCGTTCGTTTTTCGGAAGCGGGTTTGATTGGGTTTGAATCCCAAATCGGGGGCGATCGGGCTGAATGGGGGGAAACCGATGGGATAGGGTGGTTGCCCGGTAGCGCATGATTTGGAGTGCTGGAACTCAGGCGGAAAAAAGTGCTACACGGCGCCGCCGGTGCTACATTCTGAAGCACTGTACTCAAAAACGGGGCTAAATCAGGCCGAAACGGGGAAAACGCGCAAAATGGCGAATCCAAAAAAACAAAAAAAATCAGGATTTTCCGACGTGCAGAGGGCTGCGCGCCTTTCCATTGCGCCCATGATGGATGGTGCCGAGGGAGCCTAAGAGCCCTTATTTCATTGGCCGAAACCGAGCCGCACGAAATCTGTTGCACCGGATGTTACTCCTTGGCCCACGTCATAGGCCTCGATTGCATATTGACGATACCGCCACGTAGCTCGCGCACACCTCGCTTCCGGACTTTGTCGGCGACGGCAAACGTGGGAATCTGACCTCTGATGCCTCTCGAAAAATGAAACGAGGCACGACCGAGGCTGCTCCTGGTTTGTCAAGAGTGCCACGCCTCAAACACAGCGATTCACGGCCCTTCCATCTCTGCGACCTCTTTCTGAACAAGCTCAAGAAATGCCCGCGCCATGCCGGCGAATGGCTGATCGTCCTCAGTCAAAGCCACCAAATCCTCGATATACTCGTCAGCCGTGGTTCGGTAGATCTCTGCTATTTCCGGCGCCTCAGCCTCGATCCACTTGTTCAGCTTGTCGATAAGTCGGTTTCGGAGTCTGCGCATCTCCAGTAGACGAATCCGCCTGTCCTCTTCCAGCCAGCGCCGGTTCAAACCGAGGATCTTGCGGGTCGCCTCCCCCACCGGGCTGCCATCCTTCTCCCGCACGGTCGAAGCACCTTCAAACAGGACCCAATCCAGGTGATGCTTCGGGTCAGTGTCGACAGGATTCAGGATCAGCGGTCTCTCGCTCGCGATATCCCCGGACTCGACCGTGACCCACTGGCTATCCTCGGTCGGGAAAGCGCTTAGCTTGCCCGCCTTACTCTTCGTATGTTGTTCAAGGAACGTCCGGAGCTCCGCCTCGGTCTCCAGGCCGTCTGGAATAATGACGTGGTAGCTGCGCGACTGGTTGCAATGCTGGCAAGAAAGAACGAGGTTCTCCCAGCGCATCGCCAGCCACCAATATCCTGGATGCCGAATCCCGGCCTCGTCCGCCTCGGTCACGCCCTTCTTGGGGCGGTAGTGCTCCACATCTGTGTCCTGCGATCCGGCAATCTTGCTTTCGCAATAGGCGCATTTTCCATGGAACATCTCGCGCAGGGCCTCGCGCACGGCCTGGCTGCCATAAGCACGGAAGTCGTCGCTCTTGAGGGTCTCGCCCTGAGCCAACTTCTCCTTCAGCCGATCCAACTCGCGTGGACCGGCGGCATCGAGGTCGGCGGGGTCCAGCGAGGGCGGGCAGGGCTTGCGTGTGACCCGGATCATGAACGTTTCTCGAATAGCGCTGTGAAGGTTGCGCGTAGGCCAGCGCGCCGCGGTGAGGCAGTCTTTGTAGGTGCTACGTCTTGCCTGTCGACCTCGGCTTTCAAAGCTTCTACATACGCTTGCTCACGCAGTGTAGAGCCAAGCACCATGCCGTTGTCCAAAGCCGCGCGCAGGCCGCGCAGCTCGGCGTGCTCCTCATCGGAGAGGTTCTCTATCCAGGCGGCGAGGCGGTTGTAGCGCAGCAGGCGGGCGTCGGTATCCGGGTCGGTAGAGCCAAGCCCGAAGAACTCGGACGTGAGTATCTGCTCCGCTCGCATCCCGCGGATGGAGGGCAGGTCCACGACCCGCTCGACCTGATCCTCGGCAGAACGCTGCAGGACGACGACCTCGCCGTCGTACATGCCGCGCAGGCAGAGCGGATCGTGCGTCGTGGCGATAAATTGGATCTTGGGAAAGGCGCGGCGCAACAGGGTCATGATCTGCATCTTCCAGCGCGGGTGCAGGTGGGTCTCGATCTCGTCGATAAAGACCACTGCGCTGGCGAATTCGAGGTTGTCGTAGTGGTAGAGAATCTCGCGAATGATGTCGCAGACCATCGCGATAATCGACTTGTAGCCGACCGAGAGGTCCTTCATGGCGACGCGCTGCTCGTTCTGGCGAATGTAGATGCTGCCGGGAGTGTCCGGGTTCTCGTCGCGCTCGAAGTCGTCGTCGTCAGCCAGCATCAGGACTTCGCGCAGGGCACGTGCCGCGGCTTCCCATTGCTTGCCCTTAAGTGATGACAGCCAAAGGATAGGGTTGGCGATCATGTCCATCGGGTCGAAGAGCGACCTAACGCGATGCGCGGGAGCGCGAAATCGACGGGTCTGTCGGGTGGTGAAATAGCGGCGTGGGCCGTAGGCGAGCACGACCTTGGAGCAATGTACGTCGCCTGAAAAGTGCCTGTCCCCGGCGCGTGAGTACAGCTCGGCCGGAATGGAACTGTCGAGGAAGGAAAGTCGAACGGCCATGCCCGGCGCTATCTCGGACCAGCGGTAGGGGTCGGGCCGATGGATCAGGTCGGCAGGCGACAAGTCCTCTGTGTCGATGGCCGTGTCGAGCGCGGCCGCTTCCTCGGCACCAATGACTGCGAGAGCCATCGCCTCAAGCACCGATGACTTGCCGGTAGCGTTCTCCCCCAGAAGAAGCATGCACGGTGACTGGTCGGTATCAGCAACCCGCTCGGGAAGGTCGAATGCGATCTCTCGAAGCGCCTTGAAATTCGAGATCTCGACCCGCGTGATCGGGTGCAGGGCATTCGGTAGATGGCGTACCTTCGGTATTCGGTCCGGCGCTTTCGGGTTAAAGTCTGGCGTTTCTTCCCGCGCAGCCGCGACAGTGGTGCGTCCGCCCCCCCCGCTGATAGCTCGCTCGCGAAGGCTGCTCGGTCGGCATCGCTCAGCGAGTTCAAGTACTGCACCAAAGTGTCGACATCCAGCCCATCAAAGTCGGTCACTCTTGCGTAGTCGAGGAGCGCGAGCGTCACCGCCCCTCTATGGGGCGGCGGCTCCGAACTGCTCTCGGGGATCAGTACGCCACCCTCGTTTTGGACACGGCCCTGAGCCAGCAACGCTGCAAAATGCGTGATTGCTTGGCGCCTGTCTTCGATAATATCGCTGCGGTTCAGATCCAGCACCGCGATGGTGGCTTTGCCCTGTTCCGTGAGATGCCCAACAGACCCGTCCAGAGCGAAGCGCAGGTGGAGTATCGGATCATGATGGCACGGGTCGAGCATCAGCGCGTTTTCGACGTCGTGTAATTCCTTGACCGGCATGGAGGGACTGCCGCGCTTGCCCTGGATGAAGAAACGGTTGCCTTTCAACCGCGCGCAGGTCGGACAGAGCCAGAGCAGGTTTTCCCAATCGTAAATCAACCAGCAATAGGCCAGAAGTTCCGTATTGCCCTTCTGGTCCTCGGCCAGCATTGACGGACGGTGGCGCCCTACGTAGCCTCGGCGTGTTTCGCCATCGAACACTGCGGGGCTTTCGCAGTAGGCGCAAGAATGTTGGAATCGTTCGGCCATATCGCGGCGCATGAGGATATCATCATCCAGCCAGTCGGACTGAGGCGTCCGCCGTGTGCCACCCTTGCTCGCGGTCTGCTGGATGAAGCTTTCCACTTCCAGCCGCGCCTCGTCTGTGCGCTTGTCAAAAAGAAGCTCGGGTGGGCTCATTCGGGTGCGGTCGATGAAACGCATGGCCTACTCCACGAGTCGCAGCGCGCGGCGCAACTCGGCGATGTGGTGGGGAACAGCGACGGAGCCGGCCTCCGTTCCCTTGTCCAGCGCCCAGTAGTCGTTGTGTGAGAAGAACGGCCGCCGGTGGCCCTCGGCCACCTCGCCGTTTGCATTCAGGGCTGGCAGCACGCCGATATCGCGTATACCCGAGACAACGCCAGCCTCTTCCTCCAAGCCGAAGGCGTCGCCCAGGGGGCCGGAGATCAGGTCTCCGGTCAGTATCGCCTTTTCGTCGGAGTAGAGGTTGGTCCAGCGCGTATAGGCAAAGAGCGCCGCGTGATGCGGAGTGCGGCAGTCGTCGGGCTTGCGTTTGCGCTCGTTCGAGTAGGTGAAATGGCGCATCTTCGTCGTGCCGTCGTATTCCAGCGTGGGCGGGCAGGTCGGCAACAGCCGGTCGCGCTGGCGGGCGCGCAGGTCGTCGCGGCTCTCAGCCATCAGGAATTCGGCGTGGGTCAGCGGCGCGCCCATGGTGACAAAATCCGAGACGATCCAAGGCGCGTCCTGCGCCTGCGCCTCAGCTAGGGCGCGGGCCTGCTGCGCCTGATAGGCGTCCATGTCAAGGTAGCCGGCGTCCATCCCGTCTCGTATCATTTGCTCCAGTGCATCCCGCTGGGGCTGCGGGCCTACGCCCCCCTCGGTGTTGTAGCGGGTATAGAGTTGGGCGAGGATGTCATAGGCTACGATCGTGCCCAGCGAGTGCGCCACCACCACGATGCGCTCATAGTCTTTCGAGTCAATCAGTCGCGCCAGCAGGTCGACGCCCGCCTGCCGGATCGCGTGACGCTTGGCCACGTTGGGCGGCAACGCCTTGACGTAGCGTGCCACGTCTCCGAACCGCTTGATGAGCACTGCCGAGACGAAGGCCGAGACTGCCATCCCCAAGAGCGCGGAGACCCAGGCGACCCAAGGACGGGGTGCCTCTGCCTTTGGCCAGAGACCCCAGAGCGTGAACACTATCACCGCCAGCGCGATGATCCACAGCATCATCCAGGCGTGAAATACCCTCTTCGGGACCTGCGTCGTCGGGTTGCGCAGAAGAAGGTCGCGGATCCAAGTCGACACATGCTCCCACGTTGTGCCTTGCATCATGTGCGCCCAGTAGTATTCGTAGAAATCCGTGTAGTTTCCCGCGTTGTCCCGCTCAGTGGTGATGCGGCGCAGTTCGGTTGAACTATTACGGTCGTCCGGCTTCGCCCACGACACGTTGCCGCTGCGAGTCTTGCCGGTATTTGGGTCGGGTTTCTGCGCATCGACAAGCGTTTCGTCCTTCGTCCAGACCGCCTGGACGAAGGATTTAAGCGTGGTCATGGGGATTTGCTCGCCCATGCCATGCAGGATGACAATTGCTTGTTTCATGAAATCTAACGTCTTCGATCAAACTGAGTTGAATACTACCGAAGAACGGTTTTTCCGCAAGAAGATGTAGAGTAAGGGGATTCGAACCTCTGTTACGATGATGGATGGTGCCGAGCGAGTTTGAGAACCCATATTCTATTGGCCATTTTTGACAGGGACGAAATCTGTTGCACCGACTGTTGCTCCTTACCTAACGTCACCTTTGTCGATCCCATTAGGTGGTCATGCAGAACATAACATTCAGTTCTCTGGCAGAAACCTCCAGTGTTTCTTCGTCGATCCCGAGATGGATCTTTCGCCAGACGCGCCGTTTGGGTCCGCCATGCTTGCGGGCATGCCACTCGCCTTCGGCGCTGTAATCTTCTCGGTTCTGCTGTCTGAAATGCATCGCGCGCTACCAGGCCGCGAAACCCTGACACGCAGGAGCCGGTGTCGGCTGCGCGTGCTGCCTGAACCGCCCTCAAGCTGACTTCGGCGGCGCCCAGGACCATCCCGATGAATAATGCGGGCTCAGGCGGTGGGCGTTCAAATGGCTCGTCTGGTGGAGTGAAAAGGCTTTGTTGCACAAATCGGTTGGAGGATTCACTGCATGAATCCAGCATGAAAGCTGGAAGTTATGAGCAGTTGGCATCCCAGAAAATACAAGACCACGAACTGGTC
>CAJXIL010000118.1 GCA_913054455.1 uncultured Roseobacter sp. | reverse complement strand
CACGGCCCAATCTGAACTGGTACAATGCCTCCAAGGGCTGGATGATCACCGCAACTAAAGCCATGGCGGTCGAGCTGGCACCCAAGGGCATTCGCGTCAACGCCATCAACCCGGTGGCCGGCGAGACCCCGCTGCTGAAATCCTTTATGGGAGAAGACACACCAGAGGTGCGCGCCAAGTTCATCTCAACCATCCCGATCGGGCGCTTTTCGACGCCAGAAGACATGGGCAATGCCGCCTGCTATCTGTGCTCAGACGAGGCCAGCATGGTGACGGGCGTCGCTATGGAAGTCGACGGGGGGCGCTGCATATGAAGACGATCAATCTCGCCGAAAAACTGGCGCTGTTTGACAGCCACTGGGATCCAAAAGTCGTCGCTGACTACAATGATAACGAAATCATGGTGGTCAAATTTCAGGGCGAATTCCCGTTTCATCTGCATGAAGACACCGATGATTTCTTCCTCGTTCTTGAGGGTGAAATGATGATGGATATCGAGGGAGAGGCGGCGCATCCAGTCCGTGCCGGCGAGTTGTTCGTAGTGCCCAAGGGGGTCACGCATCGGCCCCGCGCTGAGCATGAATGTAAGGTTTTGCTGATTGAACCAAAGGGAGAGCCAAATTCTGGCGACCCTGCCACGGCAGCGGCAAAAAATCGAATTTGACGCCCTCTTGCTGTGCTCTGTGATTTTGGCACGCGTTTTTGCGCCGGATCAAAGACCCCATCGGAATCAGCTCTAAAAGGAAGGGGCAAATTCGCCCCGTCCTCCATTTCGGAACAGGACACCCCTACATGATCCCAACCAAGATAAAGCCAAACCCATGACGCCAGGCCCTAAGAACCTTATCACCGATGTGCCTGGCCTGATGGTTGGCAATGCAAGTGATGCCGCGTTGAAATCCGGCACGACGGTCTTACTTGCGGCTGAGCCGCTGACCGCCTCGGTCCATGTCATGGGCGGCGCGCCAGGCACGCGCGAGACGGATCTTCTGGCGCCGGATAAATCCGTGGCCAAGATCGACGCCTTGGTGCTTTCGGGGGGCTCTGCCTTTGGTTTGGATGCCTGTTCCGGCGTGGTCGACGGGCTGCGCGCCCAGGGGCGTGGCTTTGCTCTGGGGCCTGCAATTATCCCGCTGGTGCCTGGCGCCATCCTGTTTGACCTGCTGAATGGCGGTGACAAGGACTGGCAGGACAACCCCTATCGCGCCTTGGGCCGCGCCGCTTTTGAAGACGCTTCTGATGATTTTGCCCTTGGCAGCCATGGCGCTGGCACTGGGGCCCTCACGGCGATGCTCAAGGGTGGGCTCGGTTCTGCCTCCTTTGTGCTGGAAAACGGCGTCACTGTCGGGGCACTGGTCGCCGCCAATCCCATGGGCAGTGTCACCACGCCCGGCGATCGCCATTTCTGGGCCGCGCCTTTTGAGGTCGATGGCGAATTTGGCGGTGCGGGACCAGACAGCGCAGTGGGCTTGGGGCGCAACCTCGATAGCCGCAAAATGCAGGCCATGCGCGCTCTCGCAGCGGGTGAAGGTCTGCCTGGTGAAGATCTGCCCACTGAGCGCGGCAATACCACCATTGCCATTGTCGCCACCGATGCCGCCCTGACCAAGGCCGAATGCCAGCGCATGGCCACTGCCGCCCATGACGGTATTGGCCGCGCCACCGTTCCGGCTCATGCGCCAGGAGACGGCGATTTGGTGTTTGCCGCCAGCACTGGTACGCGGGTTCTGGCCTCCCCCGAAGCTGAACTGGGCCAAATTGGCCATGCCGCCGCCCTGTGCCTCAGCCGCGCCATTGCGCGCGCTGTATATAGTGCCCGGCCAGCAGAGAAGGATCTGCTGCCATGTTGGAGCGCAATCCAAACCTAACCCCCCTCCCATGCGGCAGTTTCGCCCGTTGACACTGTCGGCCAACAAGCGCCGTATTCCATCAGCCAACTCAAAACTGGAGCAAGCATATGAAACCCGTCCTGACTGCAGCCCTTCTTAGCCTTCTGGCTGCCCCCGCCTTTGCCGAGGGCGATGCCGCAAAAGGCCAAAAACTCTTTAACAAATGCAAATCCTGCCACACCATCGTCACCGACACCGGTGAAAAGATCGTCAAAGGCGGCAAAACCGGTCCCAACCTCTGGGGGGTTGTCGGCCGTACAGCTGGCACCTATGAAGGCTTCAGATATGGCAAGGATCTGGTTGCCGCCGGCGAAGGTGGCTTGGTTTGGGATCTTGAGAGTTTTACCGCCTATACTCAGGACCCGCGCGGCTTCCTGCGGAGCCATTTGGACAACAGCAAAGCCAAGTCCAAAATGTCATTCAAGCTGAAAAAAGGGGCTGAAGACATCTATGCTTTCCTGGCTCAGTTCAGCCCAGTTGCGGAAGAGCCTGCAGAGGACGATGCTGCTGAAGCAACTGAGACCAGCGAACAGCCCGCTTCCGAGTAAACGGCCCTTGCAGTCCGGCTCTTTGCCCTAGGGAGCGAAACGGGCAGGCATATCGGACTGCCTGAAACTTGAGCATCAAAGGCCGTGACCTCAGGGGCGCGGCCTTTCGCGTAGTTGCTTTGCTGGACGACCCGCGTTAGCCATTGCTGGCTGCGCGACGACGGCAAGACGATTTTGGATCCGGAATGCCCCATATGATCCCGGCCTGGGTGAACGGCGAATTGACACCGGTGGAAAAGCTCCTGGCGCATGAACAGGGGCTAAAGCACAAGGCTGTCTCGGTGTTTGTGGTCAAAGGCGTCAAGATCTTGATGCAACGTCGGGCTTTGGGAAAATACCACACGCCCGGCCTTTGGGCCAATACCTGCTGCACCCATCCCAAGTGGGAGGAGGCCTCTTCCGCTTGCGCCGTGCGCCGCATGGAAGAGGAACTGGGCCTCAAGGGTCTATATCCTGAGTTTCGCCATCAGCTGGAATACAGGGCCGATGTGGGTCACGGCATGGTGGAACATGAGGTCGTCGATGTCTTCCTCGCCCATGCCCATCGTCCACTCACTCCGGTCGCCAACCCGGATGAGGTGATGGAAACCCGCTGGATGGATTACCATGACCTTTTGGCTGAGGTACAACGCCACCCCGAACGGTTTACACCCTGGCTCAAGATCTACCTGCACAAATATGCCGATATCATCTTTGGACCTGACCTGATTATCGCCTCTAAAACCTGATCTCAGCAGTGGCGTTTTGCCCTTGGCAACAAGGCCCCGATCTGGCCCCTTTCCCCTTGCCCTTTGGGGAGGCCCTGTGGTTTTGTGCCGGCAAATAGTGGGAGGCACACCTATCATGTCAGTTCTTATTGCAGGCGGCGGTATCGCAGGGCTCAGCCTTGGTCTGACATTACTTCAGATTGGGGTGCCCTTTCGTATCTACGAATCCGCTGCGCAACTGCGCCCAATGGGGGTGGGTATCAACCTGCAGCCCAATGCCGTGCGGGAACTCTTTGACCTCGGGTTGGAGGCAGAACTGGAACAGATCGGCATCCGCACTAGGCAGCTGGGGTTCTATTCAAAGCTCGGCAAGACGATCTGGGAAGAGCCACGGGGTTTGGAGGCAGGCTACGCCTGGCCGCAATACTCGGTCCATCGCGGGGCTTTGCAGATGATGCTGTATAAGGCGCTGGTGGCACGGGCGGGCGCTGACTGTATCACCACAGATGCACGCGCTGTTGGTTTTGAGCAAACGGCAAGCGGAGCAGATCTGATTCTGGCGGATGGCTCTCGTAAGAGCGGCACATTGGTCGTGGCGGCGGATGGCATTCACTCCGCCCTGCGCGCGCAAATGTACCCGGATGAGGGGGCCCCGATCTGGAATGGTCGCATCCTGTGGCGCGCAACCACCAGAGGCAGGCCCTGGAAAGGAGAGGCCTCCATGGCGATGATCGGTCACGACAGCCTGCGCATGGTGGCTTATCCAATCTCTCGTCCCGATGCCGACGGGCTCGCGACCCTCAACTGGATTGCCGAGAAAAGCTTTGATCCGTCCAGTCCCTGGAAAAAGGAGGATTGGAACCGCGCAGCCGATATCAATGATTTCATTGGCGACTTTGAGGATTGGAAATTCGACTGGATTGATGTGCCTGGCCTCATCCGGGACGCAGAGGTGGTTTATGAATACCCCATGGTGGATCGCGACCCTCTGCCTCAATGGGGCTTTGGCGCTGTGACGCTGATGGGGGATGCGGCCCATCCGACCTACCCTGTAGGCTCAAACGGAGCCAGCCAAGCGATTCTTGATGCACGGGTGATTGGGGCAAAATTCCTGTCTCATGGCGTGACCCCTGCGGCTCTGGTCGCCTATGAAGAGGAAATTCGTCCCCTAGCAACAGGGGTTGGCCAGACCAACCGGGCCGGCAAAGGGCCGGATGCTGTGTTGCAACAGGTCGAGGATCTCTGCGGCGGTGAGTTTTCCAGCATCGATGATGTGATCCCCAGTGGTGACCTCGCGGCTCATGCCGCGCGCTATAAATCCATTTCAGGGTTTTCCATAGAAGATCTGAATGCCCGCCCAGAAACAATCAAAGCCGGTGCCAGACTGACCGGTTAGAGGCGGCGGGCTCCCGCCCGTCATCAGGCCCTTTGGGGCCCTCTTCCCGTTGGGCCTGGCGCCGTGCTGACGTACGACGGTGGTCCTGTACCCACTCCGGTAAATTTGCGCGAAACTGCGCGGCGCCGGGACCAAGGCCGCCAGGGCCACACGGCGCCAGCCGATGCCCCGCGGGCGCGGGAGCTCCCGTTTTGCCCTTGATGACCTTGGCGTCGCAGCGCCGATCCTGAACTGCGTTGACTATGTCAAATACCTATGACTGCCTGAACTGCGCGCTGCCAACGCTCATAGGCCATATTGCGCTGCTCTGGCGCCATCTGCGGCGTAAACTTGTGATCCAGCGCCCAGGTCGCTGCAAACCCGGCTTGGTCAGGATAGATCCCGGCCTGCATGCCAGCCAGCCAGCCAGCCCCCAATACTGTCGTCTCCTGCATCTTCGGACGATCCACTGCGGCACCAAGCAGATCAGACAAGCTCTGCATCGTCCAGTCGCTGGCGCTCATGCCGCCATCAACCCGCAGGGTGACATGAGTTTCCTCGGGCCAATCCGCCCGCATCGCCTCCCAAAGATCCCGCGTCTGATAGGCGACGCTTTGCAGGGCCGCGCGGGCCATTTCCGCCGGGCCGGAGCCCCGCGTCAGGCCAAAGACGGCACCACGGCATTCAGGCTGCCAATAGGGCGCACCCAGACCCGTAAACGCAGGTACCAAAAGTACATCCTGCTCGGGGTCTGCAGCGCGGGCCAAAGCGCCGGACTGGGCCGCGTCCTCTAGAATACCCAATCCATCCCGCAACCACTGCACCGCTGCACCGGCGATAAAGATCGACCCCTCCAGTGCATAGGTGGGCTTCCCCCCCAGCTGATAGGCAACAGTGGTCAGCAGACGATTGTTTGAGACAACCGGAGTATCGCCGGTGTTCAACAGTGCAAAACAGCCAGTTCCATAGGTGGATTTCATCATTCCCGGTTCAAAACAGGCCTGCCCGATAGTCGCCGCCTGTTGATCGCCGGCAACGCCGAGAATGGGCACCGCAGCGCCGAGGATTTCAGGCTGGGTCGTGCCAAACTCCGCCGCGCAATCCTTGACTTGAGGCAACATCTGCATCGGCACATTCAGCGCCTGGCAAAGCTCGGCACTCCAAGCACCGTTGCGAATATCATAGAGCATGGTGCGCGAGGCATTGGTGGCATCCGTCACATGCGAAGCCCCCCCGGTCAGCCGCCAGATCAGAAAACTGTCGATGGTGCCGAACAGAAGGTCCCCCTGTGTTGCCCGCGCGCGGGCTCCAGGCTGTTGATCCAGAATCCAGCTGACCTTGGTGCCGGAAAAATAAGGATCAAGCAGCAGGCCGGTTTTGTGGCGGATCATATCCTCATGGCCCTCAGCGCGCAGAGCCTCGCAAATTTCAACGGTGCGACGATCCTGCCAGACAATGGCCTTGTGGATTGGCGTGCCACTGACCCTGTCCCAGACCGCCGTGGTTTCACGCTGGTTGGTGATGCCAATGCCCGCCAGATCCGCGGCTGTGATGCCCTGTTGTGCCAGCACCTTACGGCAGGTCGCCACTACGCTATCCCAGATTTCTTCCAGATCGTGTTCAACCCAGCCCGCCTTGGGGAAATACTGGGGAAACTCTTGCTGTGCCGTGCAGACGGCCTGCATATCCGCGTCAAACAGCACCGCCCGTGTCGACGTGGTGCCCTGGTCGATTGCCAGAATATATGTCATGTCCCGCCCCTGTGATGGATCTCCTCAGAGCGAGACTTTAGCCGTTAGATGTTACCGCTGCCAGTCCTTACTAAAGCATTAGTTTAAAAACCGGATCACACAGCGATATTGTCGATAAGCCGTACACCTTCAATCCAGGCCGCCACAAATAGCCGCGCTGGCCCCTGTGCCAGCTCCACGGCACTTAGATCTTCGGCAGAGCAGAGCGACAGATATTCCAGCTCTTCAAATCCTGCTGCCAGGATCTCGGCCTCTGACTGCTTTTTCAGATCCGCAAAGACACCGCCTGCGGACAACCGTGCAGCCAGAGCAGTCAAGATTGGGTGCAGTGCCCCAGCCTTTTTTGTCCCCTCATCCGACAGCCGCATATTGCGTGAGGACATCGCCAGACCCGAGGCTTCGCGCACGGTTGGGCAACCCACCACTTCGATCGGGATATCGAGATCGCGCGCCATGCGCCGCACCACCAGAAGCTGCTGATAGTCCTTCTCGCCAAAAAACGCCTGATGCGCACCAGTTTGCAGGAACAGCTTGGCCACCACCGTGGCCACCCCGTCAAAATGGCCGGGACGACAGGCGCCCTCCATCTGATCTGCCACGCCTGCCACCGAGACATTTGTCGCAAAGCCACCCGGGTAGATCTGACCCGGGTCCGGCACATAGATCACATCGACATCATGGGGCGCCAGTTTAATGGCATCGTCATGTTCGGTGCGGGGGTAGTTGGCCAGATCCTCAGGATTGTTGAACTGCTTTGGATTGACAAAGATCGTCACAATCACCCGGTCGCAGGCGGCCTTGGCCGCCGCAACCAGGGACAAATGGCCAGCATGCAGCGCCCCCATTGTGGGCACCACAGCGACACGTTCTCCAGCGCGAATCCAGTCACTATGCTTGGCTCGCAGCTCCGCGAGTTGGCGAATAATCGGGGCAGTCATGTTGGATTTACCCTTTTGCAGGTGTTATCTGGTCAGCGAATATATGTTCAGCAGCAGGAAACTCCCGCGCGCGGACCTCAGCTGCATAGGCAGCGATGGCGGCTTTGGCATCAACGCCCAGCGCGCCATAGCGTTTGACGAATTTAGGTTTAAAGGCGGTAAACAGACCCAGCATGTCATCCACCACCAGCACCTGCCCGTCACAGCCTGCTGAGGCACCAATGCCAATGGTTGGGATCGGCACTTCAGCCGTGATCTCATCCGCCAATTTTTGTGGCACTTTCTCCAGCACCACCGCAAAGGCCCCGGCCTCTGCCACTGCCTGAGCCCCTGCGAGCACAGTTGCACCAGCGTCATCACGGCCCTGCACCTTGTAACCGCCCAAAGTGTTGATCGACTGCGGTGTCAGCCCAACATGGGCCATAACCGGAATGCCACGCTCCACTAGGAAACGGATGGTCGGCGCCATCTCGACGCCGCCCTCCAGCTTGACCCCCGCCGCATTGGTTTCCCGCATCAGGCGAGCGGCATTGCCAAAAGCCTGTTGCGGGCTTTCCTCGTATGAGCCAAAGGGCATATCTATCACTAACATCGCCCGGCTCAGCCCACGCGACACCGCCGCACCGTGGAGAATCATCATCTCCATGGTGACGCCCAGGGTTGAAGGAAGCCCGTGCAACACCATGCCAACGCTGTCACCGACTAAAACAAAGTCACAATGTTCATCCATCATCTGCGCCATTGGCGTGGTATAGGCCGTCAGGCTGACAATTGGCGTTTTGCCCTTCTGCGCAAGGATATCGCTCGCAGTAATAGCCGTAGTCTTTGAGGTCGCGCTCATGGTTTTCCCTAGGTTTGTACGGGTTGCGCACGGCTAACAACTAACGCGGCGCACTTCCAGAGGGCGAAATGTCTCGCAGCCCTTGATTACCCAGCGGAAAACGGGAAACCTTGGCATTAAGGCCCCGGCAACAGGGGATCAAACGCAACAAGGGAATTGAGAAATGACTTTTAGATCAATCATCTTTGCCGCCAGTTCGACCCTGGCTTTGATGGCCGGTGCCGCTCTTGCAAAGGATTCCGTCACCATCGGGCTGCAGCTTGAGCCGCCCCATCTTGACCCAACCAGCGCTGCGGCTGGCGCAATTGACCAGGTTCTCTACTCCAATGTCTTTGAAGGCCTGACCCGGTTTATGGGCGATGGATCGGTTGTGCCCGGTCTGGCCAAGAGCTGGGATATCTCCGAAGACGGCCTGTCCTATACCTTCCATCTGAACAGCGGCGTCACCTTCCATGATGGCACCACCATGGATGCCGATGACGTGAAATTCTCGCTGGACCGCGCCCGCGCCGAGGACAGCACCAACGCGCAAAAAGCGCTCTACGCCGATATCGCCAACGTCGAGGTCATTGATCCCGCGACTGTCAAACTTACCCTTAGCAAACCAAACGGAAATATGCTGTTCAACCTCGCCTGGGGCGATGCTGTGATCGTTGCGCCAGAAAGCATTGATGACATCAAGACCACCCCGGTGGGCACCGGCGCTTTCAAATTTTCGGGTTGGGTTCAGGGCGACCGCATCACCCTGGAAAAGAACGCAGACTACTGGGGCACCCCCGCAGTGCTGAACAGCGCCACGTTTAAATTCATCTCCGATCCAACAGCCGCCTTCGCCGCCGTGATGGCCGAAGACGTGGACGCCTTTGCCGGCTTCCCCGCGCCGGAAAACCTGCCGCAGTTTGATGCCGATCCTCGGTTCCAGGTGCTAGTCGGCTCGACCGAGGGTGAAACCATCCTGTCGACCAACAACAAACAGGCGCCCTTTGACGATGTGCGCGTGCGCGAGGCCCTGGCCCATGCCATCGACCGTCAGGCCATCATTGACGGCGCCATGTTTGGCTATGGCACCCCTATTGGCACCCATTTTGCGCCGCACAACCCAGCCTACAAGGATCTGACAGGCGGCTCTGCCTATGATCCCGAGCGCGCCAAGGCGCTGCTGGCCGAGGCAGGTTTAGCCGACGGTTTTGAGACCACCCTGCACCTGCCGCCGCCCTCCTATGCGCGGCGTGGTGGCGAAATCATCGCCGCACAACTGGCGCAGGTCGGCATCAAGGCCGAGATCATTAATGTGGAATGGGCTCAGTGGCTGGAAACTGTGTTCCGCGGCAAGGATTTTGGCCTGACCATCGTCAGCCATACCGAACCCATGGATATCGGTATCTATGCGCGCCCCGACTACTATTTCCAGTATGACAATGCCGCGTTCCAAGATCTGATGACCACGCTGAACGGCACCACCGATCCTGATAAGCGCATGGCAATGCTGCAGCAGGCGCAGGAAACCATCGCAACGGATTACGTGAACGGCTACCTGTTCCAACTGGCTTCGCTTGGCGTGGCCAAGGCTGAATTGCAGGGGCTTTGGGCCAATGCACCCACCCAGGCCACCGACCTGACCGCCGTCAGCTGGGCTGAGTAAACTTTTCAATGATATCGCCGGGTGCGGCCCTGCCTCGCGCCCGGCACATAGACCTCTTTTCAGGACAAGACAGATGATTGATCTCTATCCGGCGGGCTCCCGCCCCAGCCGCAAAGCCCCGGCCCAGTGGTTCACCGGCGAGGTCTGGATGGATCCGATCATCAGCGCTCCTGCCCCCGCCCGTATCAATGCTCTGCGCGTCAGCTTTGCCCCTGGTGCCCGCACCGCCTGGCATACCCATCCGCTTGGTCAGACACTGAACATCATCAGCGGGCTGGGCCTAGTTGGGCTTCGCAATGAAGCCCCCCGCGAGATGCGCCCTGGCGATACCATCTGGATCCCACCAGGCGTGGAACACTGGCATGGGGCCGCGCCAGAAACCGCCATGGTGCACCTGGCCCTGCAGGAAGAGCAGGATGGGTCGGCCGCCGACTGGCTGGACCATGTCTCTGACGCAGACTATCTGCGCCACCCTGATAGCAACAGCTGACACAGATGCTGCGCTACGCCCTGAAACGCGGATTGTCGCTGGTGATCAGCCTCGCAGTCGCCTCGCTTGTCATTTTCTTCGTGATCGAAATCGCGCCCGGAGATCCCGCCTCCTTTATGCTTGGCATCAATGCTGAGCCCGATACCGTTGCCGCCCTGCGCGCCGAGCTGGGGTTGGATCAGGGTAAGTTGCAGCGCTATCTCGCCTGGGTGGGCGGGATGCTGCAGGGGGATTTTGGCATGTCCTATACCTATCGCACTCCTGTCGCAGGTATGATCGCCGACCGCATGTGGGTCTCGCTGCCGCTGGCGCTCTATGCGCTGACACTGTCGACGCTGATCGCCTTTCCCGCAGGGATCTATGCCGCCGCACGCCGAGGCAAAGCAGGCGACATGGCAGTGATGGGCGCAACCCAGCTGGGCGTTGCGGTGCCCAATTTCTGGTTTGCCATGATCCTGGTGCTGGTCTTTGCCATCAATCTGCGCTGGTTTGGTGCGGGTGGCTTTGCCGGCTGGGATGACGGGCTCGGCACAGCTCTGCATTCGCTCACGCTGCCCGCCATTGCCCTGGCCCTGCCGCAGGCGGCCATTCTGGCCCGTGTCATGCGCTCCGCCCTGCTGGATATACTTGGCGAGGATTTCATGCGCACAGCACGTGCAAAGGGTCTAACCCGCCGTCAGGCCCTATGGCGGCATGGGCTGCGCAATGCGATGATCCCGGTGCTCACCATCATTGGCTTGCAGTTTTCGTTTTTGCTGGCCGGAGCCATCATCATTGAGCAGGTGTTTTTCCTGCCCGGATTGGGGCGACTGGTGTTTCAGGCGATTTCATCGCGCGATCTGATCGTGGTGGAATCGGTGGTGATGATCTTGGTCTTTGCAGTGATCACGGTGAATTTTCTGGTCGATCTCGCCTATGCGCTGGTCGACCCCCGCCTGAGGAGCCGCACATGAGGCAAGCTTCTGGATCTTACAAAGGGACGCGCCTGACCCTGGGGGGGCGTAAAGCGCCCTCCCGTGGGGAGGGTCGGGCGCGGCCCGGCCTGACGTCCGGGCAGTACATTGTCAAAGAGGCCCACCGATGACCCGCAATCTCATTCTCGGCACGCTGCTGTCGTCACTGGTGGTGCTAGCCGCGCTCATGTCTTTTGTCTGGACACCATTTGACCACACGGCGATGGATATCCCGGCCAAACTACAGCAGCCCAATGGCACCCATTGGCTGGGCACCGACCACTTTGGCCGCGATATCTTTTCGATGATCATGGTCGGAGCGCGGACCTCGATCGCCGTGGCCCTGGTGGCCGTGGGTATCGGCATGGGGCTGGGCGTGCCTTTGGGGCTGGCCGCCGCCGCCAACAAGGGAAGCTGGCTAGACGAGATCATTATGCGCGCCAATGATCTGGTCTTTGCCTTTCCATCCCTGGTAATCGCAATTCTGATCACTGCCATCTTTGGCGCAGGTGCAATCAATGCCATTGCCGCAATTGGCATTTTCAACATCCCTGTTTTCGCCCGCATTACCCGGGGCGCGGCGCTGTCGCTCTGGGAGCGCGAGTTCATCCTCG
>CAJXIL010000117.1 GCA_913054455.1 uncultured Roseobacter sp. | reverse complement strand
ACCCGGTTGTGCGTAAGCACGTCGAGTACAAAGAAGGCAAAATCAAGTAAGCCTTACTTGTTCTTACAACGTTTTAAGGGTCACGTTTAGCGTGGCCCTTTTGCGTTTGCGGGGTTGGAAACGCGATTTGACTGTCAAATCTTGACGTCTTTCTGGATTTGAGTGGCAGTTGTCATGGCTGATATCGGTTTGCTCCGGCGTTTATTGTCTTTGCTGAGTCATTAAAACTCGATTGGAATGAGCTGAAAAAGCAAAATATTATCAAAATCATAAGACCATATTTCGCCCCATTCTCCGTTTACCCCTTTACCGTAGATTGGTGAGAAGTGGGTTTTGCTATGATTAAGAGTATGATGTTTAGTGCCGTAATTATATTTGCGGCTGGTCCGGGGTCTATTCCGGTCTCGGCAAAATCTGTGCCTCTGCCAAGTCAGGTCTCCTCCTCGCAGTTGGAGGGGGGGATGTCTCTGGCCTCTTCTGAGTCCCAGGCGCCGCAAACTCGTCAGGAAGATGTCCAGATCGAGCCTGGCAGCCAGAAGCGGGTGGTGCAGGTGTTAGGGCGCTCTCTGTCTTTGTCCTTGATGCGGGCGGAACGTATGGGCTTGGCGGTTCTCAGCGTGCCAAAGCGCAGCGTCATTACCATCCTGCCCGATCTGGAGCCCAATGCCTTTCGCAGCTTGGTCGCGGCGCAATCGGGCTGCCGCCCGGTAGGGCAGGTGCAGGTGGTTGGCAGCAGAGGTGGTACTTTGGCGCTAGCAACCGGCCTGTCCTGTAGCTAAAGCAATCCCCAACGCCCAATTCGGTTTTGGGAGCGGGAGGCCGCGTGCTGGTTCTTGAGGATTTTGTCTACTTCTTTGAGGCATATAGCCCCAAATAATTCATTGCCATGGCTGCCGTCTTCCAAAAGGAACTTAGGATCCGTTTGTGTTTTTCGGTCGACCACGGTCTCTTTTGGCAACCTAGCATAGGTGATTCCCTCACCGATCCAGTCGTTCGCCCATTGGGTATCCGCTTTATGCGTTGAATAGCTCATGGCTTCTACCCAGCCAGCCTTTGGAAAAGGGCGAGGCAGAATGATACAGGTCTTGTTGAGTTGCCGGAGGAGTTCACTAGAAAGCCTCAGGGCATCATGCTGAGTAAGCAAATCGGCCTTCCAGGTGCGTAGCAAAGCTGAAGAATAGGCCTGATTGGGTTGCTGGGGCGTTGCGCTTCCGGTGAATACAAAGGCGTCAAATGTCGATAATACGTCAGTGTACCACCCATTGAACTGCTTCGGCCTGGCATGGAAGAGCTTTCCATCCCGAATTTCGACACCATTCAAGCCCCCCCGACCTTGGCCGCGAGCTATGAACTCATAGTGGGTCTTTCCCTGGTATCTGTTTTGATTTGCCATTCGCAGGCAAGCGACGTGGCTGTTTCCCAATACCAAAACTTTCACTTTCCAAATGCCTCGAGTAGTTGTTCTTCGCAGACCTCATCCAAAGCTGCTTTTGCTTTGGAACTGGCGGGGGGGCTCGTGTCGAAATAGTTTCCGAATTTTTCTATCAGACATTTGAAAAACATGTCCATTACGAGGCTCACGCCATGCGGGTTTACACTGCGTTGGTTGGGCTCAAAAAAGGACCCGCGATAAACTGGGCTATTGATGATTTCATAGGACGGGAAGTAGTCGACGTGACCTCTGTTTTTTGCCACCTGGTCTGCCACCGCTCTTAGAATGGACTTGGAGGCCATTGTCGCGACCAAGACATGTTGGGCAGACTTAGTTGCCGTAAGCGGCACGGGAGAGACCGTCAGTATGAACTTGAGTTTTGGGTTGATGGTCCGCATTGCGTCTATTGATTGAGACAGGGCATTCAGAATTTGCTGAAAGCTCAGGTTGACGAATTTGTGGGTCGCCTCGTCGAAGGTTCCGGCAGCAGTGCCGGGGCACATCGGATACTCATAGCCTTGTTCGACATTTACCCAGCTTTCAGTCAGCCCAAGGGTGAACACAAAGTAATTGGCCTCTTCGATGGCGCCCCGAAAGCTCTTTACTGTTTGATGCAGGGATTGGTTGGCCTCCTGAGCGGAGGCAAAGCCATTGGGTTCGACTGTAGGTCTGAACGGATCAAAAAAGCGCCCGTCTTGTTCCCAGATCTCGTCTGGGACAGGCTTTGTTCCCAATGCCCAGTCGGTCCACTGCTTTAGCAGCGTTGTCGTATAAATATTTCCTGTCCTGGCAGAGAAGATGTTGTAGTTAAATTCTTTCTCAGAAGCCTCGCTCAAACCCCAGGGCGGGGTTTCAGTACTCAGCCATTTGAAACCTCTTTTCTTGAGGGCTTTGCCAATGTGTTGCGCGAAACAGGATCCAAAGGTTACGACTTTTTGTTCTTTGCCGATTTGGAATTTTGGGTCCCAAAGTTCAGAAATATCGTACATGCTTTTGTTGGCAACGGCGGTTTTCCAAAAGGACTTTTCTCCCAGACTCTCATAGGGATTTTTCATCTCGTAATTCCTCAGTGTCTCTTGCTGTGCAGGGAAATCTTTCAACCATGTTTTCGTGGGTTTACACCAGAATCTTCCCAGAACCGACTGTCTTGAGCCGCATGCTGCCGTGGCTAAGAACTCTGTACAAGCCACAACTGCGGAAATCGTACCCTAGGCGCGCCATTCTGCTACTGTGATGACCGGTTGCAGGCCAAGGTTTTGAAAAAGGCCCGCTGAGGCGGTGTTGAACGGCGCATAGGTGGTGGCGATGGTGTTGATGCCCTGGGATTTTGCCTGGTGTTTGACCGCGTTCAACAAGGCCAGGCCAACACCCATACGGCGAAAGGCCTTGGCGGCGATAATGTGGTGCACCATCACGCGGGTCTCTTTGAACCGGACCGGCAGTGGCGGGCGGTGCTCAACCTCAAAGATGACATAACCCAATAAGGCCCCCTGTGGGCTCTCGGCTATGAGAGCGGTTACACTGTCTTGCGCCAGCCAGTCTTGGAGCCAGTGTTGCAGTTCTGCATCTGATGGGCTTGCTGGGTAGCGGGCGGGGTGATGTGCAACATGGAGGCCGTGAAGCTCCTGCAATAGCGGAATGAGGCGACCGGCCTCGATTGCCGGTAGATCCAGAATTTTCATTGTCTTCCCTCGGAATCAGTATCTTGAAAATAGGTATAAAAACGAAGAAGGGGCGGATCGCTGTGATCCGCCCCTCGCTGTAGGTCTTGGAATTTTCGGTGTCGCTTATTCGCGATTTCCAAGCAGCTGGAGCAGCATGACAAAGAGGTTGATGAAGTCCAGATAGAGGCTCAACGCACCCATGATTGCCGCTTTGCCCAGCCATTCCTGGTCGCCGGAATGGGCCATTTCAAGGTAAGTGGTCTTGATCTTCTGCGTGTCATAAGCGGTGAGGCCGGCAAAGATCAGCACGCCAACGACGGAGATCGCAAAGGCCATGGCGCCAGATTGCAGAAACATGTTCACGATGGAGGCCACGATCAGACCGATGAGCCCCATGATCAGGAAGGCACCCATTGCAGAGAGGTCTTTCTTGGTGGTGTAACCAACCAGGGACAGACCCGCAAAAGAGATCGCAGTGATCAGGAAGACCTGAATGATTGACTGGCCGGTGAAGACCAGAAAGATCGAGCTGAGCGATACGCCCATAACGGCGGCGAACACATAAAACAGCAGCTGCACGCCAGCTGCGGACATGCGGTTGGCCGCAGCGCCAAATCCAAAGATAAAGGCCAGAGGAGCCAGCATGATGACCCATTTCAGCGGCGACAGGTAAATCGCATTGCCAAAGCTGGTCAGGTATTTGCCTTCGCCGATCATGGCGGTCGCGCTTGCTGGGTCAGACGTCACTGCCAGATTGGACAGGGCCCAGGCCGCTAGAAAGGTGATAAACAGGCCTGCGGACATAGTGCCGTAGACTTTGTTCATGTGGGCGCGCAGCCCTGCGTCGATCTCAGCAGAGCGGGCGCCTGCTGCGGATCTCATTGTATCAAACTGTGCCATGTATCATGGTCTCCGTTCCAAAAACTCCCTCGCCGACCTTAGCGCGCATCACAGCGCGCCAAGTGGCGTTCCCGCTAAATATCGGTTTTCTTGGACAAGCGTTCAAGTCTCTATGCCAAAAATCCCGTTAAAAACGTAAAAAGACCTGCCTTATATCGAGGCAGGTCTTTTTCGTGGTGTCCAGTTTTGGCCAAATTGAAATGGATCGATCTTGGGTCGGTACAGTTTCCTGGTCGCTGCACTTCGGATCTTGACGTGCAACTGTTAGTCTTTCCAGCTTTCTGGAGCGTCCCAGATCGGACGGCCTGCCTCTTTCAACGCGTCGCGACGGCTGATACCGATATCTTCCAGCGTGCGGGCATCCAAGGTGCTCAGTTGGCGTCGCTGGTTCAGCAACTCCAGGCGGTTTGTCACAAAGGACAGCAGGCTAAACCGCGCACGGGGCTTGATGCGGCGGATTGGAGTGGCAGAGTGACAGGTGTTCGCACTATAGGTCATGTTCGTTGTCCTTTCGTTATAATTTGATGTTTCTTCGTGTCTGCATCATTTATGTTGATGTATATGCAGGCTTATGATCTATTTTAAAAACGAATGTTATTGATGAAACACATCAGAGGTTGTGATGGCACGTAATTTGGATATCACCACGCTGCGGTCTTTTGTTGCGGTGGCGGACTATGGCGGCGTCACCCGCGCGGCTGGATTCTTGCATTTGACCCAATCCGCGGTCTCCATGCAGCTTAAACGGTTGGAAGAACTACTGGGGCTCGCACTGCTGGACCGATCTGGGCGCACGATTGCCTTGACCCCGTCCGGCGAACAGCTTCTGGGCTATGCCCGGCGCATGGTTGCCTTAAACGACGAAGTCATCGGGCGCCTGACGGATCAGGCTTTTGAGGGCGAAGTGATCTTGGGCGTGCCCCATGATGTGGTCTACCCAGTTATACCACAGGTGTTGCAGCGGTTTAATGCCAGCTTTCCACGGGTGAATGTCAATCTGGTGACCTCAAATACCCGGGATCTGAAGGCGGGCTTTGCCAAGGGGACCTATGATCTCATCCTGACGACGGAAAGCGGCGCGGGTGAGGGCGGAGAAACCATTCATGAGATGCCGCTGCGTTGGGTGGGGGCGCCAAATGGCTCTGCCTGGCGGCAAAGCCCGTTGCGGCTGGGGTTTTGTCGGGCCTGTATCTTCCGCCCTGTTGCCACTGCGAAACTGGATCAGGCGGGCCAAGAGTGGGATATGGCGGTGGACAGCGAATCTGATCGCACGGTTGAGGCGACAATCAGCGCTGATTTGGCAGTCGGAGTTCTGCTGGAAGGAACCATCCCTGATCACCAAGAAGCTATTGACCATGGCGGCCTCCTGCCGGACCTTCCCATACAGCATATCAATCTCTATGGGGCTGACAGTGTCAGAGCGAGCTTTGTCGAAGACCTGGCGCGGATCATTCGCCAGGGCTATGCCGCGCTGCGTCCGGTTCCGTTGCGCGCAGCAGGCTGATCCAGATTGATCTATCAAAAGGGGGCAGCTAGGTGCTGCCCCCTTGGTTTTTTGAGCTAGGGCGTGATTACCACTTTGCCGGTTGAGGCGCGGCTGCGCAGCAGCTCCATGCCTTCGGCGACCTGCGCAAGCGGCAGCACATGGCTGATATGGGGAGAGATGCGCCCGGAACTGTGCCACTCCATCAAGGTCGCGAAGGAGCGTTGCATGACCTCGGGGTGGGACTTCAGATAGCCACCGATGTAAAAGCCGATCACGGTGAGGTTCTTGACCAGCAGGTGGTTGGCGGGGATCTGTGGTACCTCGCCGCTGGCGAAGCCGATGGGCAACAACCGACCGCCTGGGTTGGTGGCGCGAAAGGCAGCTTTCCAGACATCACCGCCCACCGCATCATAAACCACATCTGCACCGCCCAGTGATTTCACCTCCGCCCGCAGATCGGCCGCGTCATCAATCAGGTGGTCTGCACCGGCGGCCTTGGCGACCTGCAATTTTCCCGCTCCACGTGCATGGGCAATGACACGGGCCCCCATCAATTTACCGATTTCCACCGCCGTTAACCCGACGCCGCCGGCCGCGCCAGTGACCAAAAGTGTCTCGCCGGGCTGCAGGCGGGCGCAGTGGTCAAGGGCGACATGACTGGTGCCATAAGCGATCAGCAAAGCAGCGGCATCCTCAAAGCTCATGCTGTCGGGGATGGTCACAACACGGGTAGCGTCAAAAACACCTTCCTGAGCCAAACCACCCTGACCGGCGAAGACCGCAACACGGTCACCAGGGGTCAGCCCCTGGACCTGTGAACCACATTCCATCACTTCGCCGGCGAGTTCCAGTCCAGGGGTGAATGGGGGGGGAGGGGTGTCTTGGTATGTGCCTTTCTGCAAAAGCAAATCCGCGAAATTGAGACCGCAGGCTCGGATCCTGACCTTGACCTCCTTAGCGCTAGGAGGGGGACTTGCGATCTCTTCGAGAACCGGAGGCACGTTAAAGTCATTGATGCGATAGGCCAGCATTTTCCATCCGTCTTTCATATCGTGCATGGGTGATTCGTTCCCAAGCGCTGTTGAAACTGTCCATTTTTGCACCTCACTATTTATGGGGAGGCACAAATAGGTATCCAAAAGCATATATGACACAACCAAAATGATAGGTGAAATCATACATTTGCCATGTTGTCGGCATCTGGGCGAGGTGACAGACTTGAATTCAACTGCGAAGGTCTTACTGTTGGGGCTGAGGTTGAGCTCTGATCGTGATGGTTGAGTGTCTCTGTGGTAGGGACTGTAACTAATGCCGCTGCCACTGAAATACGAAATTATGTCCGGGCAGGGATTTATTGTTTAACTAGGAGATAGCGAATGGCTCATCCCGTAGATGTTCATGTTGGCAAACGCATTCGTCACCGTCGGTGGCTCATCGGCAAGACGCAGCAACAGCTGGCGGAACAGGTTGGTATCAAGTTCCAGCAAATCCAGAAATACGAAACCGGCGCCAACCGCGTCAGCGCCTCTCGGCTTTGGGATATTTCCGATGCTATGGATGTTCCCGTCAGCTTCTTCTTTGAAGGACTTGATGAGGAGGCCAAAGAAGGTGGCAAATCCGCAGTCCCTGATGATCTGATGGGGGACAAGGAAGCTCTGGATTTGGTGCGCTCTTACTATGCTATCCCAGAAAACCAGCGTCGACGTCTGTTCGAACTGGCCCGTGTGTTGAGCGACGTCGCCTAAAGGCGCATTGCGTCGGCTTCCTTGTATGCGTTTGTGCTGCATGGCAAGCCAGCCGCATTGACCTACCCGGTCCTTTCCTTAAGGCAGCCTGCTGGTCCTACCCCAGATTGGTCGAAACCCAGAGCGGGACCTAGATAAAAATATGTTTTTACTTGAACCGGCGCCATGAGAGTGGCACCGGTTTTCTTGTATAAACTTTAGCGGGCAACAGATCGCTCGGGCATTTTTAAGCGGATAGATGCAGGTAGATAGATGACAGAGACAGACTTGAGCGACATCCAGGTTGCACATCAATTGGCCGATGCCGCTGGACAGGTGATCCTGCCCTATTTCCGCAGCACAGATCTGGACGCGGAGAACAAGCTGAGTGATGGGTTTGATCCGGTGACTGTTGCGGACCGGGCTGCCGAAGAGGCGATGCGCGCTTTGCTCGCACAGCTGCGGCCAAAAGATGGTATTCTGGGCGAGGAATTCCCGCCTAAGATGGGCACGTCCGGACGTACCTGGGTGCTTGACCCGATTGATGGCACGCGTGGGTTTATCAGTGGGACGCCGACCTGGGGAGTGCTGATTGCCCTTTCAGAGGGGGAGGGGCCAATACTCGGGGTGATCGATCAACCCTATACCGCGGAGCGGTTTTCAGGCAGTGCCGCGCAAGGCGACAGGGCGGGGCTGGCAGAAATGACAGGGCCTTTGGGGCGCAGGGATCTAAAAACCCGCGCAACCCGAGATCTGGATGAGGCCATTTTATTTACCACATTTCCCGAAATCGGCAGCACCGCCGAGCGCGCAGCTTTTGCCCAGGTTTCCGCAGAAGTAAAGCTGACGCGCTATGGGATGGATTGTTACGCCTATGCGCTATTGGCAGCGGGACAGATTGATCTGGTGATCGAGGCCGGGCTCAACGCCTATGACATTCAAGCGCCAATTGCAGTGATCGAAGCCGCAGGTGGGATGGTCACGGATTGGCAGGGGGGGCCTGTACATGAGGGCGGTCGGGCGCTGGCGGCAGCGACACCGGAGTTGCACGCAGCAGCGCTGCGATTGTTGAACTGGCAAGACTGACGGGGTCATGCCTGCAGACCTTTTGGGATTTGTTCCCGCAGAGTTGAGAGGGGGGCTCTGCCCCCGCGGCCCCTTGGCCCGCTCCCCCGGAATATTTTGGGAAAGATGATAGTCGGCGGTGAGCCCGGCGCGGCATTTCTGACTTGAGAGCTTGCCCTGGTTTGAGGTAGATTTCCACCAGGTCGAGTCCTTTGCCCGTTCTCTGTCGGCCTGAACTGCACTCCATGAACCGAGTCGGGCCTAAATGGAGTGTGCATGATGGGCGAAATCCTTATTCAAAATGCTAATACCGTCCTGACGATGGATGACCATGATCAGGTGTTTCACCATGCGGATGTGTTAATTCGCGAGGGCGAAATCGCTGCGGTGGGGCAGGGATTGGTAAGCGCCGGTGAGATCCTACGCGGCGAGGGTTGCGTGGTGACGCCAGGATTGGTCAACACACATCATCACCTGTATCAAAACCTGACGCGGGCGGTGCCGGGCGCGCAGGATGCGCTACTGTTTGGCTGGCTGCAGCGGCTCTACCCGATTTGGAGCCGATTTGGTCCGGAGGAGATGTTTGTTTCGGCACAGCTGGGGCTAGTGGAACTGGCCCTGTCGGGCTGCACGTTGAGTTCCGACCATCTGTACCTTTATCCCAATGGGGCCCGTTTGGAGGATACCATTCATGCGGCGGCGCAGGTGGGGCTGCGGTTCCACCCCACCCGAGGTGCCATGAGCATTGGGGAGAGCCAGGGGGGATTGCCCCCAGATCACCTGGTAGAGGCGGAAAGCGCCATTCTGGAAGATATGATCCGGGTCGTTGATAGCTTTCATGATGCCGGTGAGGGGTCCATGTGTCGGGTGGGGTTGGCGCCCTGTTCGCCTTTTTCCGTGAGCCGCGAGCTGATGCGGGATACGGCCTTTCTGGCCCGCGACAAGGGGGTGATGCTGCATACTCATCTGGCTGAAAATGAAGAAGATATCGCCTATTCTCAGGCGCAGTTTGGCTGTCGCCCCGGTCAATATGCGGAGGAGCTGGGCTGGACGGGGCCGGATGTTTGGCATGCCCATTGTGTCAGGCTGAACCCGGTGGAGATTGATCTCTTTGCGCGCAGCCGCACGGGCGTTGCCCATTGCCCCTGTTCCAACTGTCGGCTTGGATCGGGTATCGCTCCGGTGCGCCAGATGCGGGACGCAGGCGTGCCTGTGGGGCTGGGGGTGGATGGCTCTGCCAGCAATGATATGGCCAATTTGATGGGCGAGGCCCGCCAGACCATGCTGTTGCAGCGTGTGTCGCAGGGGGCGGATGCCATGAGCTCCTATGAGGCCTTGCAAATTGCAACCCGTGGCGGGGCTGATGTGCTGGGGCGGCCGGATTGTGGGCGGCTAGCGGCAGGAAAACGCGCTGATGTGGCCATCTGGGATGTGAGTGGCGTGAACGCTAGTGGGAGCTGGGATCCGGCCGCGTTGCTACTGGCGGGGCCCTCAAAGGTAAAACATCTGTTTGTTGAAGGGCGCCAGGTGATCAAGAATGGCGAGGTGACCACCCTGGATCTGCCGCGCCTGTTGGAACACCACCAGCGTCTCGCCAAGGGGCTGATGGAGGTTGGCTGACCAGCGGCAGGTTCTGGGGGATGTAGGGGCGGCCTTAGCCTATTGGCGGTGGCCGTTGATCCAGACTTCGGATATGGCGCGGTCATCCCCCATCATCAGGGTTGGGAAGACGGTCTCCCAAAGATCCGAAGCGCGGGCACTGCGCTGGGCGATTGCAGGAGTTGAAGAGAGATCCAACACCACCAGGTCAGCCTCCATGCCGGGAGCGATATTGCCGATTTTATCCTCCATGCGCAGGGCGGTGGCTGAGCCCTGGGTGGCTAGCCAGATCAGCTCTGCTGCATGCAGCGGGCGGCCGCGCAGCTGGCCGACCTCATAGGCGGCGGCCATGGTGCGCAGCATGGAAAAGCTGGAACCGCCGCCGGTGTCGGTGGCCAGACCGATGCGCTGGCCCTCTGCCATCAGCCCGGCCATGTCAAAGAGACCGGAACCGATAAAGGTGTTTGAGGTCGGGCAGTGCACCAGGGCCGCGCCATATTCGCGCAGACGGTGGCGCTCGCGCTCTTCCAGGTGGATGGCATGGCCATAGAGCCCACGCGCGCCAAGCAGGCCAAACTCTTCATAGGTGTCCAGATAGTCCCGTGCCTGCGGGAAAAGTGACTTGACCCATTCGATCTCATCCAGTTGTTCACTGAGGTGGGTCTGCATCAGGCATTCGGGATGTTCACCCCAGAGCGCGCCCATGGCAGCGAGCTGTTCTGGGGTGGAGGTGGGGGAAAACCGGGGGGTGATGGCATATTCCAGGCGATCGACCCCGTGCCAGCGCTCAATAAGCGCTTTGCTTTCATCATAGGCGGATTGCGCGGTGTCGCGCAGCCCGTCGGGGGCGTTGCGATCCATGCAGGTCTTGCCGGTGATCACGCGTTGCCCACGGGCCTGTGCTGCGGTGAAAAAAGCGTCGACGCTTTCGGGGTGGATGGTGGCAAAACTGCAGACCGTCGTAGTGCCATTGGCCAGGGTCAGGTCCAGATAGCGTTCTGAAATCTCCTGGGCATAGGCGGCATCACCAAAGCGCATTTCTTCGGGAAAGGTGTAGCTGTTCAACCAGTCGATCAGCCGCTTTCCCCAGCTGGCGATCATGGCGGTTTGCGGGTAATGCACATGGGCGTCCACAAAGCCAGCCAGGATCAGCTTGGCCCCGTGATCGATGACCTCGGCCTGTGGCAGCAGGGACTGCATGTCCTCAAAGCTGCCGCAACCGACAATGCGCCCGTCGGCCAGAGCAACAGAGGCGGAGACCTTTACGGCTTCCTCGGGGGTCTCTGTTACAAAGGGGGAAGCGGTATAGGACAGCACATGTCCGCGCAGGATGAATTCGCTGTGCATTTTGGAGCCGTCCTTTTCTTGCCAAATCGCAGCCCGCAGGATACGCGCGCTGACAGTTCCGGTAAATTATCTCATTGTCATTGTTTTCTGGTAACTGCTTCTAGTAATTTGCAACCAATCTTAGCAAAGGGCAGCACATGAGCACAGGCAAGGATACCCGCGAGGAGGAGCAGCCCACAGGTAAGGGCTATGATCTCAACAGAAGACTCGTTGCTGGCATCCTGTTTGCTGTTGATCGCGAAGACAAGGCTGCACTCACCACGCTGATGGAGGATTTGCACGCGGCAGATATCGCCGACCTTCTGGAACAGATCAACAGCTATGACCGGACCCGGTTGATCCGGCTCTATGGCCGCGAATTTGACGGCGAAATTCTCTCGGAGTTGGATGAAAGCATCCGGGAAGAGGTGATCGCCACGCTGAACCCAACGGTTTTGGCCGATGCTGTGCGCGAGCTGGAAACCGATGATGTGGTGGATCTGGTCGAGGATCTGGAAGAGCCTCAGCAGGAAGCGATTCTGGATGCGCTGGAGGATTCCG
>CAJXIL010000116.1 GCA_913054455.1 uncultured Roseobacter sp. | reverse complement strand
AAATGCGGGTTTCTTCCTATGCAAGCCCCCCGGCAGGGTCAACGGCTAGAAGCGCAGAATGCAGCACAGATCGTTGCCAATGAGAGGCAGAAGCCCGCACATTAGGAGGACTGTGGGTCTCAACATGACATTTTGACGTGGCATTAAGGCCATAATCACCAGATTGCTGCATCAAGTGGGGAATTCCCCCCTGCAAGGGGCGTTTCCTTTAGCGCCGCAAAATGCTTATCTTCGCGGCAATAATTTGGTCTACCGGGATAGGGTCCTGATAATGAAAAAACTGATTGCCGCATTGGTCCTGTCGCTCAATGCGCTTGCCATTCTCCTCATTGCACCGGCGCAGGCGCAGCAAAATCCACAGGATACGGTCTGGATTCAGGTGGCAGCGCGCCCCACCCTGGCCAGCGCCAACCAAGAAGCACAAGTTTTTGCCGCCAAGATCCCCGATGTGGCCGGCTTCTCCCTGGGCGGCGGTTGGTACGGTGTCCTGATCGGCCCCTATACCCGCGAAGATGCGAATCGGGTTTTGCAGGTCTATCGCTCTGAGGGCCAGATCCCACGCGACAGCTTTATCGCCCTGCCCAATAATCTGCGCAATCAGTTCTACCCCTTAGGTGAAGATGCAGCTCAGGCGACCCAACCGGCACAGGCCCCACAGACTGCGGCGCCTGAGGTAACGGAAACCGCCGAAGCCGCCGAGGCTACTGTCGAAACAGCGACTGCGGAACCTGTCGTGATTGTGCCCCCCACCCCAACCCTGCCAGATGAAAGCCCCGCCGAGGCCCGGCGCAGCGAGCGAGCACTGAGCCGTGATGAGCGCAAAGATCTGCAAATCGCTCTGAAGGCTGCCGGGTTCTATGCTTCTGCGATTGATGGCGCCTTTGGCCGTGGCACGCGCCGCTCTATGTCTGACTGGCAGGCCGCCAAGGGCTTTGACATCACTGGCGTTTTGACCACTGCGCAGCGCCAGGTCCTGCTGGACGATTATAACGCGCCGCTGATTTCGGTTGGCATGCGCAGCATCACAGATCAGCAGGCTGGTATCTCGCTGGAAATTCCAGCAGGCGAAGTTGCCTTTAACAGATATGAGCCCCCCTTTGCCCATTACGACAGCACTGGCGATCTGGGTGTCCGGGTGTTGCTGATCAGCCAGCGCGGCGACAAGAGCACGCTCTATGGCCTTTATGACATCATGCAGACCCTGGAGATTGTGCCGCTGGAAGGCCCGCGTGAGCGCGCTGATACCAGCTTCACCCTGGAGGGCCGCAACAGCCGATTTGTTTCCTTTACTCAGGCCAGCGTCAAAAACGGTGAGATCAAAGGCTTCACCCTGCTTTGGCCCGCCGGAGACGAGGCCCGTCGCACCCGCGTTCTAGGCGCCATGCAGGCCAGCTTTGAGCGCACTGATGGTGTCCTTGATGATGCTGCTGGTGCCGATATTCAGCAGGATATTGATCTGCTATCTGGATTGGAGATTCGCAAGCCGAAGATGTCGCGCTCGGGCTTTTTTGTCAGCGCAGATGGCGTTGTCGTGACCACCGCCGATGTGGTGCAAGGCTGCACTAGGGTCACACTGGACCACGGCTACCCAGCTGAGGTTCTGGCCAATGACAGTCAGTCCGGCCTGGCGCTGCTGCGACCAACCCAGTCTCTGGCCCCAATGGCCGTGGCTGCGTTGAGCCCGCAAAGCCCGCGCCTGCAATCTGAGATCGCCGTTTCCGGCTTTTCTTATGAAGGTGTCCTTGGGGCCCCTAGCCTCACCTGGGGCAAGCTGGCTGATGTCAAAAGCCTAGAGGGCGACACCCGTGTTGCGCGTCTAGCACTTACGGCGCAACCCGGCGATGCGGGCGGGCCAGTGGTCGATACGTCAGGTGCGGTGCTTGGCATGTTGCTGCCCCAGTCGGCACAGGGGCGCCAGCTTCCAACTGATGTAAGTTTTGCAGTCAATGCGGAGGCCATTCGCAGCGCCATGGACGCCGCAGGACTGGCGGTTCAGTCGTCCCAACCAACAGGCGGTGCATTGCCAAACCAGGCCCTGGTGCTCCAGGCCACTGGCATGACAGTCCTGGTAAGCTGCTGGGAATAAGCGCCCAGGCCTTGGGCCTCTGACAACTGCGGGCTGACACGCAATGGGCCGGGGGCCGCAAACAAAAAAAACGCTGGTGGTAAGTTCCACCAGCGTCTTTTGATTTGTGCCGCCCTGTAGGACCAAGCTCCTCAATAGGCGTGGATGCGGCCATCCCAAGTGTGAAAGCAACCGGTGGTCTCGATCGTCAGCGCGTCAAACTCCCGGATCAAACCGCTGGCGGATTCGTCCACGCTGATGTCACCCTCATCGCCCCCCATTTCGGTCTGCACCCAACCGGGGTGATAGATCCCGACCGCAATACCTTCAGGCCGCAAATCGGTAGAGAGATTGCGACCGAGATTTAGCACAGCGGCCTTTGACGCCCGATAGGCATAGCTGCCTCCGGGCGCACGGGCATGACTGGCCATTTGCGATGAGATGATGGCGATCTTCGGCGTGGAGCCTAAACGCACATTGGGGAGCAGTGCCTGGATGGTGAGAAAGACACCGGTCACATTTGCAGCGAGGCTCTGGCTCCAGATCTCGGCTGTGTATTCCTCAAGTGGCAAACCTTTATCAAGGTAAACACCCGCATTGCAGACCAGCAGGTCAATGGGCCGATCCCCCAGCTGGGCGGCAAACTGCGCCTGTTGCGTCGGGTCTGTCACATCCAGAGCCACATCACAGGACCCATCACGTGCGGTTCCTGTGACCTCATGGCCCTCTGCGGTCAACTGGGTGGCCATCTCGCGACCAATCCCACGGTTGGCGCCGGTAATCACAACATGCATCAGACTTTGCCTCTTACTAGGTCATAAAACTTCCAACTGTCTGATTGCTTTGTAGCCGACCAATCCGTTCAGGTCTCTAATTCGTTTTGCGGCCCCGCCCAAAGGGCAAGGGCAGAACAGGGACCCCGTCGTCAATCAAGGCCTTGGCCTCTTCCGGCTTGGCCTCACCGTAGATTGCGCGTTCTGGCGCATCCCCCAGATGCATGGCGCGGGCCTCAGTGGCAAAATCCCTACCAACGTAGTCAGAGTTTTCCTCCACCTTGCGGCGCAATTCGCCCAGGGCTTTTTCCATCTCTCCAGCTTGCCCGCTCTGGGGGGCACTCAGCGCCCCCGGTCCGCCCTCAGGCCTATCAGCGGAGACAGCAGGCACAGGGCCATCGGTCGAGGCGGCGGCGGACGGAGCTGCCTGTGCTTCTGATGAATTGCGCTCAGGCTCACCAATACCGGACACCGCTTTGCGCCCCGTACGCACCCGTGGCGCCATGATGGCTTTTTCCACCTCTGTGCTACCGCAAAAGGCACAGACCACCATGCCCGCCGCCGACAATTTGTCAAAGGCAGATGCGGATTGGAACCAACTGTCAAAGCTATGGCCTTGGGCGCATTTTAGGCTGTAGTTTATCATTCTCTTACTCGTAGCAGGCTTTGCTGATTAACGGGGCAACAAATACAAGATCAAGGGGTGAAATCTCGCATCTGCCCTGAAAGATAGCTTCCCGCGCCAAAGGCTGCCGCCCCTAAGGACGTGCAACAAGGCCAATACTAGGGTCGAGGTTGCAACGGGAGGCGCGCGACAAATTCCGCCAACAGCTCTGCTTCTGATTTCTCCGCTTCTATGGCCAGGCGGCGAAGGCCAAAATGCACCAGAGCAACCTCATGGTAGTAACCGGAATAGACATAGTTCACCGTTGCCCCAGCCGCCGCTCCTAGGATGGGGACGGACTGCGCCGCCAGCTTGTGCCCCATAGCTGTGGCCAGGCGGGGGGCTACGGTGGTGATGATCTGATTCAGCGCCTGGCCCGACAGGCTAAACCGCAAAGAAACAAACGCAGTGTCGGTGCCATCATCCCGCGCCAGCGGCCCAGCCGAGGCAAAGACACGCAGACAATCGAACATCACGCTCTCGGTATTGGGATCAAACCCTTCGGCCGACGCCGCATCCTGTATCGTGCGCAGCAAAAACGCCGTGGTAGCGGGCAATTCAACCAAGGCTCCCGGCAATCCGCCCGCACCGCCAGCCGCCCCCATAGCGGTGCTGACCAGACGATTCATCCGGGGCGATTGTCCTGGCACCAGCCGTCGTGAGTGGCGTGCCGCCTGCATCGCCAGATGCAGCGCCTGCTCAGTCGCCTGCCCGAGCTGCCCACGCGGCCCAGCGGGGAGTTGCGCCAATAGGTTTTCCACCTGCCCGCCAATCAGATTGAGCAGACTGAGTCCCAAACCGCTCGCCGCTTGGTAACGCTGCGCCAGCGCATCCAGTTCCGCCTCGATCTCAACCGACGACAGACCACGCTGTTCCTGCAGAATTTCGATCATTACCCATCGCCTCCCTTTGACAAAGACATGGCCATGATCGCGGCAGTTTCAAGGTTTGCCTGCAGTCAGATCGGCCCCTTGCCAACGCGTGACCCTCCCCTGAACACCCTCCCAAGCACCACGATCTGAGGCCAGTCCCAGCACGCGCTCCGGGTTGGTCGGGGGCGGCATCTCCACATTCTCCAGCCGCTCAAAGCCAAAGCGGCGATAGTAGGGCGCATCCCCAACCAACATAACCCGATGCCAGCCCCGCTCGGCCGCTTTGGCCAGGCTGTCACGGATAAGAGAGCCCCCAAGGCCCTCCCCCTGGTGGGTGGGGTGCACAGCCACCGGCCCCAACAGCAAGGCTGTCACCCGGGGCGGGTCTTTGCAAAACGCGCCAGCAGCGGCCTCCAGGCTCTCAATATGAACTGGCCAAAACCGGATGGCACCGGCAAGAATGCCCAGCTCGTCGCGGGCCACCTGGCTCAATCCAGGAACGGGCGGCACGTCATCACGCAAACGGTACGACGATAGGGCCTCACGCCCCGGCGCAAAGCACAAATCATAAAGCGCTTCCACCTCCCAGCGATCGCCGGGCTGTTCTGCCATAAGTTCGATCACGCCTTGCGACCTCCGTCCCTGCCCTCACCTCAAGGGGCTGGAAATCGCCCTAACACGCGCGTAAGCCTGGGGCAAACAATTGGAGATGCGCAATGTTCTATCGCCCAGAAGACGGCCACGGGTTGCCGCACAACCCCTTTAACGCCCTGATCACCCCGCGCCCCGTCGGTTGGATTTCCTCCCGCGCTGCGGATGGCAGCAACAATCTGGCACCCTATTCCTTTTTTAATGGCGTCGCCTATACGCCACCGCAGGTGATGTTTGCCTCCACCGGCACCAAGGACGACCAACAAGGCACCAAGGACAGCCTTGCAAATATCGAAGAGACCGGCGTCTTTTGCGTCAATATCGTGGCCTTCGAGATGCGCGATGCCATGAATGCCAGCTCTGAAATGTTGCCTAAAGAGGTAGATGAATTCGCTCATGCCGGGCTGACCTCGGTAGACTGCGATACCATCAACTGCGCCCGCATCGAGGGCGCGCCTGCCTCCCTGGAGTGTAAGCTGACCCAGATCGTCACTCTGCCCGGTGCCGCAAACCGCGTCGCCTTTGGTGAGGTCACCGGTATTCACTTGCGGGATGACTGCCTGCGGGATGGAATATTTGATGTGACGACGTTTCAACCACTGGCCCGTATGGGCTACCGCGATTACGCAGTGGTCCGCGAGACCTTCTCGCTGGCCCGCCCTGATGATTGAGACGCGCTGATGCCCCTGCCAAACCCGAGCCTACGCAATCCGATCATTCTACCCAACGGCGCGCCTCATGACGGCACCGTGATGCTGTCCCGGGTACTTGAGCATCCAAACATCCAGGTGGGTGACTTCACCTACGCCTCCGATTTCGCGCCACCTCAGGACTGGGCCGGTCATCTCGCGCCCTATCTCTTTGCTGGCGCTCGTGAGCGCTTGGTCATCGGACGGTTCTGCCAAATCGCCCATGGCGTGCGCTTTATCACCGCCTCCGCCAATCATGCACAGGATGGCCTAAGCTGCTATCCCTTCCCAGTGTTTGATCCCGCGCAGATGGCAGGTTTCCAGCCAGATACCCGCGACACAGTAGTCGGCAATGATGTCTGGATCGGCTACGGGGCCCTCATTTTGCCCGGCTCCCGTATCGGCGACGGTGCTATCATCGGCGCCGGAGCCGTTGTCCGCAGCAGCGTGCCTCCCTATGCAATCGTCACCGGCAACCCGGCAACGGTGCAGCGCTATCGTTTTTCCAAACCCCAGATCGCCCGCCTATTGTCTCTGAAGTGGTGGCACTGGCCACAAGAGCTTCTCGCCCGTGCCGAGCCTGCCCTTCTCGCCGGAGATCTGGAAATGCTGGAAAGCCTCGCGCCCGACTAACCCCCGGCCTAGCATCCCATCAGAAGCGCCACCCGTTTCCTTGGGATAGCGCCTCTCAGAGGATCCCCCCAAAAAGAAAACAGCCGCGCCCCGTCAGGGGCGCGACCGTGTTACAACAGCGGCTAGGGTTTGGCTCAATGGCCGCCCAGTATCCCTGTTTTGACTGAATAATCCGCCGCAACCTGATACTCAGGGTCATCATCGCTATCGATCACCAGATGCCCTGCTTTGGTTAGTAGCTGGTGACAATCGCGACTGAGGTGGCGCAGCATCAAGGTCTTGCCCGCAGCCTCATATTTGCCAGCGATAGCTTCGATCGCCTGCAAGGCGGACTGATCCACCACCCGGCTGCGTCCAAACTCAACGATGACCTTTTCAGGATCATTCTCCACGTCGAACAGCTCGATGAAACCGTCGGTCGAGCCAAAAAACAGCGGTCCTTCGATCTCATAGACCTTGGCACCTTCTTCGCTTTCCGACTGGCGCGTGATGGCATGGATACGGCGGGCATTGCTCCAGGCATAGGCCAAGGCCGAAACGATAACGCCCACAACAACCGCAATAGCTAGGTCGCTCATCACCGTCACCACGGTCACCAGCACGATCACAAAGGCGTCCATGGGCGGGACCTTGGTCATGATCTTCAGACTGTTCCAGGCAAAGGTGCCGATCACCACCATGAACATCACCCCAACCAGCGCCGCCAGTGGGATTTGCTCAATCAGCGGCGAGGCCACAACGATAAAGGCCAGCAGACAGAGCGCAGCAAAGATGCCGGCAATACGTGTACGACCGCCGGATTTCACATTGATCATCGACTGCCCGATCATAGCGCAACCGCCCATGCCGCCGAAGAAGCCGGTAATCACATTGGCCGTGCCCTGCGCGATACATTCTTGGCTGGCGCCACCGCGCTTACCCGTGATTTCTCCCACCAGGTTCAGTGTCAGCAGGCTCTCAATCAACCCAATGGCCGCCAAAATGACCGCGTAGGGCAGGATGATCCACAGGGTTTCCAATGTCAGCGGTGCCAAAGCATCCCCGTAGATCCCAATACCTTCGCCAAAGGGGCTGTGAATAAAGGGCAATCCGCCCTCAATAGAGGCCATATCTCCAACCCGGGGCACATCCAGCCCAAAGAGGATTACGATACCCGCAACAATCCCAATCCCGGCCAATGGCGCCGGGATGATCGAGGTGATCTTTGGCGTGCCCCAGATAATCACCATGGTCAGACCAACCAGCCCAAGCATCAAGATCATCGGCAGACCTGAAAGCCACTCGGCCCCATCAGTCCCAGGCACCTTGAACTGGGTCATCTGCGCCAGGAAAATGACAATCGCCAGCCCGTTCACAAAGCCCAGCATCACTGGATGCGGCACCAAACGAATGAATTTGCCCCAATGCATGACGCCGGCAATCAATTGCAAGATGCCCATCAAGACCACAGTTGCAAAAAGATACTCTACCCCATGTTCCGCAACCAGCGCCACCATGACCACTGCCAGCGCCCCGGTAGCTCCAGAAATCATCCCAGGACGCCCACCGATCAGCGCCGTAACCAACCCGACCAGAAAGGCCGCATAGAGACCCACCAAGGGGTGCACCCCGGCAACAAAGGCAAAGGCCACCGCTTCCGGCACCAGGGCCAGCGCAACGGTCAAGCCTGACAGCAGTTCAGTGCGCACACGCGCAACCGACCAGCCCTCATCCTGCATGATCGAAAGGTTCGGCGGGGAAATACGATTGGCCAGCAGGGCCATGGCGGCGCGTCTCATGGGGGATACCTGTGTTTGGAGGAGCTTGGTGTTCGCTGCCCGCCCCTAGCGGAATTTCGCCAATGGCACAAGGGTAGAGCCCCTACACCCCGCCCCAAGCTCCATCAATGATGCCGTAAAAGCCTCCCCAGACCGCCTGCGCCTGGCTTTTCATCTTTCAAAAATATTTCCGCCGGAGGCTCAAAAATTCGTCAGCCACAGCACCGACAGTTGTCAAACTACATCTGGACAGGCACAACCCAAAGCAACCGCACAATAATCAGGAGTATAGCACATGGCACAGGACACTATGATCGCCGTCATTGGCGGCTCAGGCATCTACGAGATCGACGGGCTGGATGCCGCTGAATGGGTCTCGGTCGACACGCCCTGGGGCGCGCCGTCTGATCAGATCCTCACCGGGCAGTTGGATGGGGTCAAAATGGCCTTCCTGCCGCGTCATGGCCGCGGCCATGTCCATTCCCCAACCGAAGTGCCTTACCGCGCCAATATCGACGCGCTGAAACGCCTGGGCGCAACGGATGTGTTCTCCATCTCCGCCTGCGGTTCTTTCCGCGAAGAAATGGCGCCTGGCGATTTTGTCATCGTGGACCAGTTCATCGACCGAACCTTCGCGCGCGAAAAAAGCTTCTTTGGCACCGGTTGCGTTGCCCATGTCAGTGTCGCCCACCCCACATGCGAGCGCCTGACTGATGCTGCAGAACAGGCCGCAAAGGCCGCCGGGATCAAGATCCATCGCGGCGGTACCTATCTCTGCATGGAGGGGCCCCAGTTTTCCTCTATCGCCGAAAGCAAAATGTACCGCGAAAGCTGGGGCTGCGATGTCATTGGCATGACCAATATGCCTGAGGCCAAATTGGCCCGCGAGGCAGAGCTGTGTTATGCCTCCGTCGCCATGGTCACCGATTACGACAGCTGGCATCCGGAACATGGCGCCGTAGATATCAGCGACATCCTGGCAACCCTACAAGGTAACTCCACCAATGGGCGTGAGTTGGTGCGTCGGCTGCCTGCTCTGCTTGGTTCGACACGCGAGATCTGCCCCCATGGCTGCGATCGCGCCCTCGAATTTGCGGTAATGACGGCACCGGAGAAACGCGACCCCGCCCTGCTTGCTCGGTTGGACGCGGTTGCTGGCCGCGTCTTGGGCTAACAGGCCGCGCCAGTGGGCCTGCTTGCCTTGTTCAACGGCTTAGAACTGAAGAGGCCACGGCGATCCAGCGGTCACGATACTTCATTCCCGCCGATCCGGAACGCGAGAACCCTCATAAGGGGGCAGGTATTTTCCCCTGCCCCCTTTTTCTTTTTATTTTAGTCCCTTGATAGAGAGCAACGGTTCCGCAAATTTGATGAGACATAAGCAACATGCGCCTTCATGGACTCGATATTGCCCGGTTTTTTGCCTTTTGTGGCATGGTTCTGGTGAATTTTCGCATTGCAGCCCAGGTCACCGCAGGCAATGATTTTGCCTCCAGTCTGACCAATGCCCTGGAGGGGCGGGCCGCCGCCCTGTTTGTTGTTCTGGCCGGGATCGGCCTGACCCTTAGCCCCTCCCCTAAACGCGTGATAGCGGCACGCGCCGCTATTCTTTTTGCCTTGGGGATGGCAAATTTGATGATCTTTGAGGCGGATATCTTGCATTTTTATGCGCTCTATTTCTTCGTCGCCCTCCCCGTCCTTGCCGCCCCAACCCGCGTCTTCTTATGGGCCGCTCTCGCCGCCGCGGCTATTGGCTTTGCCGGGTTGTTCTTGCTCGACTATGAGGCCAATTGGAATTGGGACACCCTTGCCTATTCAAACTTCTGGACCATCGAAGGCTTTGTCCGGCATTCATTTTTTAACGGCTGGCATCCGGTTTTCCCTTGGGTGAGCTTTGTCTTTTTGGGGATGTGGATCGGGCGGCAGGCTTTGGGAAACAAGACCGTGCAAAACCGCCTTATCCTTTTGGGGCTTGCTGCCAGTTTGCTTGCCCTGCTGCCAGGACTGCTTGTGGAAAACCCGGAGCTGCGTGAGCTACTAGGGACGGCTTCAATTCCCCCTGGACCCTTTTACATTATTGCCGCCAGTGGCAGCGCCTGTGCCATGATTGGCCTAATGCTTCGATTGGGCAATCTGCTGGACCAATTGGGTCTGGCCGAATGGCTGGCCGCACCGGGGCGCATGGCGCTTAGCCTTTATGTGGCTCATATCATCTTGGGCATGGGCACACTCGAGGCCATGGGCCAGCTGGACGGTTCTCTGACGCCAGAGGCAATTTTTGGCTTCAGTCTTGGGTTCTGTGCACTCGCCATGGTGATGACCTGGATCTGGAACCTTTTGGCACCGCGCGGGCCACTCGAAGCCATGATGCGGCGGATCTCAGAAATTTTCCGTTGACCAACCTTAGATCTGCTGTCTTTGCTTCTGAGGCGTTGAAAATGAGATAGGAAAGCCGATGGATTTTACGCTTTGGCTGGCTTTTGCCTCCGCCTCTGTTGCCCTGCTGCTGATCCCAGGCCCCACGGTCCTGTTGGTGCTGAGCTACGCCCTGTCCAAGGGGCGTCCGGTGGCGGTAGCCTCTGCCCTTGGCGTTGCCTTGGGCGATCTCATTGCGATGACCGCCTCCCTCGTTGGCCTTGGGGCTTTGGTCATGGCCTCTGCCACGCTCTTTACAGCCCTGAAATGGATTGGGGCCGCCTATCTTCTCTGGCTCGGGATCAAACTATGGCGCAGCGCCTCAGGTGCCAGCGGATTGGAACAGCTGGTGAGCACAGATGCCGTGAACGCCCGTGGTGTTTTTGGTCATACGGCTGTGGTGACGGCCCTGAACCCAAAATCTATAGCCTTTTTCATCGCCTTTGTACCGCAGTTCATCCGCCCCAGAGACGCACTGGTCCCACAGTTTGTGATCCTCATTGCGACATTTGTGGCGCTGGCCGCTTTAAATGCGCTGGCCTATGCGCTGCTGGCGGACCGCCTACGGCTTTGGATTTCACGGCCCAAAGCCATTGCACATCTCACACGGGTTGGTGGGGCTGCCTTGGCTGCGATGGGGCTGGCCACGGCTCTCTTGCGCCGCCCGGCGTGAGATTTCAGCCAGATCGCGCCGCTTGCCCCTTGCAAGCGGCGTAAGCTTGGGTCAAACCCTCTTGGTCCATGGGAAACAGGCCGCAAACGGCCGCAAACGCCCCGCTCAGATCCGCCAAAGCCAGAGAAAGCCTCTCCATGCCCAAAAAGACTGCCGTGAAAGACTACATCCGCACCATCGTTGATTTCCCCCATGAGGGCATCATGTTTCGCGATGTCACCACGCTCTTTGCAGATCCGCGCGGGTTTCGCATGGCCATTGACCAGATGCTGCACCCCTATGCTGGCGAGCAGATCGACAAGGTGGTCGGCCTGGAGGCGCGCGGCTTTATCATGGGCGGCGCCATCGCCCATCAGCTGAGCGTTGGCTTTGTGCCGATCCGCAAGAAGGGCAAGTTGCCAGGGCGCACCCTCAGTCAAGATTACAAGCTGGAATATGGCGAGGCCATCGTTGAGATCCACGAGGATGCGATCCAGCCCGGTGAAAAGGTGCTGGTGGTGGATGATCTCCTGGCCACCGGCGGCACAGCTTCAGCCGGCATCAAGCTGATTGAACGGCTGGGTGGAGAGATCATCTCCTGCGCCTTCATCGTCGACCTGCCCGATCTCGGCGGGCGCAAGGTGCTGGAAGACCTGGGCATGGATGTCCATGTGCTCTGTGAGTTTGAGGGCGAA
>CAJXIL010000115.1 GCA_913054455.1 uncultured Roseobacter sp. | reverse complement strand
ACATCGACGTCAAGATCCGCAACGAGGCCATCCGGCGCGGCTATGACCAGATGAAAAGCTCCTCTGAGGCGCCGCTGGCGGCCTCGGCCGGCTATCTGGTGCGCCATCTGGCCACGGGTCGCCCCCTGCCCCAGGGCGCGGACAATGTGATGGAGCTTTGGCGCGGGTTCATTGAATCCCAGGCCGGCGAGACGCTAGAGAACCTCGACGACAAGATCGCCGACCAGTCAGAATTTGCCAAATTCGCCCGCAAGATCATTGCCGATCTCGGTTATGGCGATCAGCTGGGCGATGACCCGGATGAGCTGGACGACAATCAGGATGACGAGGCCGAAGACAACGCCGAAGAGCAGCCCGATCCCGACAGCAACGGCGAGGATGACTCTGACGACGAACAGGCCGAGGCCGACGCCGAGCAGGCTCAGGAGCAGCAGCAGGACGAAAGCCAGGCCCAGGTCTCGATGGATGAGATGGCCGACGAGGAGCTGGCTGAAGAAACCGAGATGCCAGATGGTGAGGCCCCGCTGGATCCGCCCCCGCCGCCGCCCGTGTCTGAGGCCGACCCGGACTATAAGGTGTTTCTGGACGCCAATGACGAAGAAATCGCCGCCGAAGAACTGGCGGAACCGGCTGAACTGGAGCGCCTGCGCGCCTATCTGGATCAGCAGCTGGAGCCTCTGAAGGGGGCAGTCAGCCGCCTGGCCAACAAGTTACAGCGTCGCCTACAGGCGCAGCAGAACCGCTCCTGGGAGTTTGACCTGGAAGAGGGCATTCTGGATGCAGGCCGTCTGGCCCGGGTGATTGCCAATCCAACGACGCCGCTGTCGTTCAAGCGCGAAAAAGACACCGAGTTCCGCGACACCGTTGTGACGCTATTGCTGGATAACTCTGGCTCGATGCGCGGACGTCCGATTTCCATCGCCGCCATCTGCGCCGATGTTCTGGCCCGCACCCTGGAGCGCTGCAACGTCAAGGTCGAGATCCTCGGCTTTACCACCCGCGCCTGGAAAGGCGGGCTGGCCCGTGAGGCCTGGCTCAATGACGGACGACCACAGATGCCGGGGCGGCTGAATGATCTGCGCCATATCATCTATAAATCCGCAGATACCCCCTGGCGCCGCGTGCGGCCCAATCTGGGGCTGATGATGAAGGAAGGCCTGCTGAAGGAGAACATCGACGGCGAGGCGTTGGAATGGGCCCACCGTCGCATGACCGCCCGCCAGGAAGCGCGCAAGATCCTGATGGTGATCTCCGACGGGGCGCCGGTTGATGACAGCACACTGTCGGTAAACCCTGCCAACTATCTGGAAAAACACCTGCGCGATGTGATCGCCATGGTGGAAAAACGCAAACAGGTTGAGCTGTTGGCTATTGGTATCGGTCACGACGTGACCCGCTACTATGACCGCGCGGTGACCATCACCGATGTGGAGCAGCTGGCTGGTGCCATGACCGAACAACTGGCTGCCCTCTTTGACAGCGATCCGCGGGCCCGCGCCCGGGTCATGGGCATGAAAAAGGTCAGCTAAGCTTAGAAGCGCTAAGAGGACCCCGGCGCTGATGATAAAAAGGGGGGCTCCCGCGCCTCTTGCGACGCATCACAGATGCGCCTCAAAGCCTTGGGTGTGGCAGCGCGCTTTGGCGCGCTGCGGCTGCGGCCCTCACTAGGGTCGCCCTCAACCTGCCAGCCATGCGGCCCAATTGGCTAGGAGTACTGCAGCGCCGCGCGACAGCGTGGCGCTACCCCCAACGGCAGGAACAGCATCTTTGATGCTTTGACTGCGGACGGGAGCCCCCCCTTTGGCCCTGGCTGTTCACATGCTAGGTCCGTCGCATCTGATTGGGTCTACCTCCATCCTGATCTCCCCCCCACCGACTGCCGGTTCGGTTTCTCGCGGGCTCTTAGTTCGGCTGGGGCTTTGATCTCTTTGTGCACCAAGAAAAACCTGCTCTCGGGCGTGGGTCCTTTCTCGATAGGCCCGCCAAAATATTTACAACGCAAAGTCGCTTGTCCCTGCACTTTGGACAGCCTACCAATTGACCCAAACAATTCACGGTCAACTAAATAATAACAACCCCCAGCCCCAGCTGGTCCCCGATCCACCAAGGAGAGCCCCATGTTCCAGACCTACAACGTCACCGCGCGCCCCGAACAAGGCCCCCCGCGGCTTCAGGCTCTGCGCACAGAACTTAGCCGTGAAGGGCTCGATGGTTTCTTGGTTCCCCGCGCCGATGCGCATCAGGGCGAATATGTCGCCCCCCGCGATGAACGGCTCAGCTGGCTCACAGGGTTTACCGGATCTGCCGGCTTTTGTGCCGCGCTGATCAGCTGCGCTGGGGTCTTCATTGATGGCCGCTACCGCACCCAGGTCAAACGGCAGGTTGCAGATCTCTTCACCCCTGTGCCCTGGCCCGAAGTCCAGCTTGGGGATTGGCTCAAAGAGCAGCTGCCGACTGGGGGCAAGGTCGGCTTTGACCCCTGGCTGCATGCCACCGCACAGATCCAAACGCTAACACAGGAGCTGAAGGGCACAGGCATTGCACTGGTGCAATGTGACAATCTTGTCGACCGGATCTGGCAGGATCAACCGGCACCGCCGATGAACCCCGCCCAGCCCCATCCCCTGGATTATGCCGGAGAGCCTGCAGCGCAGAAATGTGAACGTCTGGCACAGGGGCTCCGCCAGGCCGGGCATTCTGCGGCAGTCATCACGCTCCCCGATAGCATCATGTGGTTGTTGAATATCCGCGGCTCCGATGTCGCGCGCAATCCCCTCGCCCATGGGTTTGCCATCCTGCATGATGACGCCAGGGTCGATCTATTTATGGCTGCAGAGAAGCTGCCTGAGATCAAAGACCATCTTCCTGCCAGCGTCACCATCCATGCGCCAGAGACCTTTGTTCAAACAGTTGCCGCGCTCAATGGCTCTGTCGCTGCGGACAGTGGCAGCCTGCCGCAGATCGTGGCCGATGCCCTGGGCGCACGGCTAGCTGATGCTGGCGACCCCTGCGCCCTGCCCAAAGCACGCAAGAACGCGGCCGAGATCGCAGGAACTGCAGCGGCCCACCTGCGCGATGGCGTCGCCGTCGTAGAGCTGCTGTGCTGGCTGGATGACCAGCCCCCCGGCAGCCTCACCGAGATCGAGGTGGCCCGGCAGCTCGAAACCCAGCGCCGCCGTGATCCGGCCCTACGCGACATCAGTTTTGAAACGATTGTTGGTACCGGAGAAAACGGGGCCGTGATGCATTATCGCGTGACCGAGGAAAGCAACAGCCGCTTGGAAGAGGGGCATTTGCTGGTCCTAGACAGCGGTGGGCAATATCTGGACGGCACCACCGACATCACCCGCACCATTGCCATCGGCACGCCCGGCGCCGAGGAATGCGCCGCCTTTACCCGGGTGCTGCAAGGCATGATCGCCATGTCCCGCCTGCGCTGGCCCAAAGGGTTGGCTGGCCGCGATATTGAGGCCGTGGGCCGAATGCCGCTCTGGCTGGCTGGGCAGGATTTCAACCACGGGCTTGGCCATGGGGTTGGCGTCTATCTCAGCGTCCATGAAGGGCCGCAGCGGTTGAGTAGGGTTTCAACTGTGCCACTGGAACCTGGGATGATCCTGTCCAATGAGCCAGGCTATTACCGCGAGGGGGCCTTTGGCATTCGCATCGAAAACCTCTTGGTGGTAGAACCAGCCCCGGCACTAGAGACGGGTGACAGCGAACGTGACATGCTGAGCTGGCGCGGGCTGACCTATGCGCCAATTGACCGACGCCTGATCTGCACCGAGATGCTTACGACCGCTGAACGGGACTGGCTCAATGCCTATCACGCAGAAACAGCCGCAAAGCTGCGCCCTCACGTCAGTTCTGCGGCGCAAACCTGGCTGGATGACGTGACCAAAGCAATCTGATAACAGATTGTTACATAGTTTGGGCATAGAGACATGCCATGAGAAACAATTCGGGGGAAGACATGAGTAATATTCGTATCCGCAAGGCCACTGGAACCTGGGTCGTTCGTTCGGGAGGCGCCGTATTGGGTGAATCCACGCGTGCACTGGAATTGGACGAGGAGGGCTATAATACGGTGATCTACTTCCCCCGCGAAGACATCGCGACGGCTCTTTTGGACCCCAGCGCCAAAACAACCCATTGCCCACACAAGGGCGATGCCACCTATTACTCGATCGTCAACAAATCATCCGTGAGTGAAAATGCAGTCTGGAGCTATGAAGCTCCAAATGAAGAACTGACGGAAATCAAAGGCTACCTCGCCTTTCATGTAAGTGACTCTGTCAAAGTAGAGCAAATCTAAACATAGCTTTACCGCCCCCGAAAATCACATGACAGAACAGAGCTGCGGCACAGAAGTGTCGCGGCTTTTTGCTTCAGATACTTAAATGTGAAATAGAGGGGGCGAGGTTACCCTGGCACGACACTGACCTAGAGAAACACTCCCCTGGAAATTGCCTTCAGAAAACGCGCGCTCAATTGCGCGGCGGATTAATTGGCAGGCAGCTATCTAAATTGGCAGTACCCGCAAGAGCCAACACACGCGGGTTCACGCCCTTGCATGGATCACAGGCAGCAGAGGCCCAAAGGCCAAGACGCCGCAGAGGCGGTCATCATCAGCTATACTCTCGGCACCTGATCTGTGATGCCTTATTGCTTCGCTACAGCACAGCCCGGCACAGGTTGCGCCGCACATCTTCTACTCTCCCGTCGGCACTAAAAACATTGGTCTCCATGGCGCATTGAATCGCATAGTCAATCAACGCTTCCAGAGAAGCCTTTTCTTTTTCCTGCTCACCTATAGCCGAACTTTGCGCAGCCTCTACTGGGCCGCCTTGAAAAGCACGCATTTTCTTCCTTCCGCCCATTGGTAACGAACATTACCGCAAAAACAGAATCCGACAATCCAAGATGCGAATCAATAGAAAGAAAAAATTAACCAATATGTGATGTAGATACCTCGCATTTTGCCGCAATTTCGCAAAATTTACGCTTGTCCGCGAAAGCGGCATAAAATTCGGCGCCAAAATTTCACCAAATCATCCCGTCTCTTCAGATACCAAAGGTTCGAGATGGGCAATTTTAACTGTGCTCTTCTGCTGCCACCGCCACCAATGCCCGGTTATAAGCCTTTAGCGCATCCACATGATAGATCGCCCCGCAGAGCTTCTCTTCGCCGTCTTCTACCGAAACCACAGGCAGGAATGCCACTTCTGCGCGGTCAAAGACAGGCAAGGCAGCCTCCAAAGAGGCGCCAATGTCCAGGCTCAATCCCTGGTCTAGCAGAGCCTTGCAGTCTTCACGGGTCGCACAGCCTGGATCTCCCAGTGGCCGCATTACCGCATCGGATTTCAACAGAGCCAAGAGATAGGCCTGCGGCCCAGCGGCGCAGTGTATATTGCGCCGCTCCAGCTGGGTCAGGAAGAAGGATCGGTCCACCAGACGTGACGCAAGAGCGGTGGAAATAGACACCGCCACCATGACCGCAAGACCAATTTGCCACTCGCCGGTGAGTTCAAAGACGATCAGCGTCGTCGAAATCGGCGCGCCCAAAACGGCAGCGGCCACCGCTCCCATCCCAGCAAAGGCATAGAGTGTATGGTTGCCCGACACATCCGGCAGGAATGAGGTCGCAATCAAGCCAAAGGCCAGGCCAGTCAGCGCCCCGATCATCAAAGAAGGCGAGAAAACACCGCCCCCCATGCGTCCGCCCATGGTAATCGCCACTGCGGCTGTTTTGACGACCACAAAGATCAACGCCTGAGACAGAAGCAAGCCACCAGTCAGGGCCAGTTCCGTGGTTTCATAGCCAACCCCAATGATATGAGGGTACCAGATCGCAATCCCCCCCAGCAGCAGACCGGAAATCGCAGGCCGCAGCCAGCGTGGGATCCGCAACCTCTTTTGTATCGCATCCCCAACTTGGTCGGTGAAAAAGATCGCCCGCATCAGTACAACAGCAACCAGCCCGCAGATCACCCCCAGCATCAAAAACGCGGGCAACTCCACATAGAACTGCAACGCCCCCGGAGTTTGCATGGAGAATTCGGTCACATCACCATAGGCCAGTCGGTTGATCACCGTTCCCGCCACCGATGCAATCACAATGGGGGCAAAAGCATGGACAGCAAAATGGCGCAGTACCACCTCCAGTGCAAACAGCGCACCTGCGATGGGGGCATTAAAGCTCGCTGAAACCGCTGCCGCGACGGCGCAGCCCAACAAGTCACGCCCGGTGATCCCGTCGGCGCGGATCTTGTCACTCACCCAGCTCGAAATCACCCCAGCCAGATGCACCACCGGTCCTTCACGTCCGGTTGATCCGCCTGTGGAAAGGGTCAAGAACGATGCAACCGCCGAGGCCAGGCCTGCTTTTGCTTCCAATCGTCCCTCATGGAGGGCTGCCCCCTCGATCACATCCGCAACCGAGCGCACCCGCCCATCCGGCGTAAAGCGATCCAGAATAAGACCAACGATCAACCCACCCAACGTGGCAATCAAAATCAGCCAGTACCAGGGAAGATCAGCTGCGAAACTATGCAGGTAATTTGCATCTTCCGCGCCATAGACCCAGGCCTGCAGCGCCGAAATCCCCTTGCGAAACAACAGAGCCGCAAATCCCGCGCTGATACCGATCAGCAGGGCAATCATCCAAAACTGAAACTGACTGGGCCCTCGGTGTAACAGAACCCTCCACAGGTCCCGAATCCCAGACATCCAGCTGGAAGAGAGGGCAGCCTGAGCGATGTCACGTATCTTGGGCATTTGGATCCTGTGTAATGGCTTTGGGTGTCTCTGTTCAAAATAGAAACAGAGCGTAAACAATTGGTTGGGATCACACGAGCGGCGAGCGAAATTTAGCGCCCGCCTTTTGCCCTAACTGGCCAAGAGCGCCCGTGCGGCCGCGCGGGCCTCTGGGGTGATTGTATCGCCAGAAACCATCCGAGCAATCTCATCAATACGATCTTCGGTATCCAAAGGCACGACCTCAGACAGGGTAATACCCTCTGCGACCCGTTTTTGCACCCGCCAATGAAAACCGCCCTGGGCAGCAACCTGGGGAGAATGCGTCACTACGAGCACCTGGCCAGAGCTGGCAAGAGATTTTAGGCGACGTCCCACCGCATCCGCAGTTGCCCCGCCGACACCTCGGTCAATTTCGTCAAAAATCAGGGTCTTGCTTTGATCATTGCCCCGCAAACAGACTTTCAAAGCCAGCAAGAACCGGCTCAGCTCACCGCCAGAGGCGATCTTGTTGAGCGGCCCAGATGGCGCGCCGGGGTTGGTTGCCACGGTAAAAGCAACCGCGTCATGGCCCTCAGGACCTGGCTCGGTCGGTTCGATAAGCGTTTTGAAGACCGCCCGCTCCATCTTAAGCGGTGCAAGCTCATCCATCACGGCACGGTCTAGCGCCTCGGCATTGTCGCAGCGTGCAGCGCTCAGCTGATCCGCTAAGGTCTGGTAATGGGCCTCAGCCTGGGAAAGTGCGGCCTCCTGATCTGCAAGATCCTGATCACCAGCATCCAGGGCTGCCAGTTTTTCCCGCAACTGATCTGCATGGGTGGCCAGATCATCGGGCTGGACCGCGTATTTTCGGGCCAAGGCTCTGATGTCAAACAACCGGGCTTCGCAATCTTCCAGATCACCGGGATTAAATTCCAGCCCTTCAAGCACCCGCATCACACCGTCTTGTGCGTCCCCCAGTTCGACCATAGCACGGCTCAGCGCCGCCAGTGGTGCGGTTAATCCGGTATCCTCGGCGCCCTCCACCCCTTCAAGCCAGCGCTGCGCTTCGCCCAGTGAGGCCTCAGCACCTTCGCTCAATAGGGCATGCGCCCTGGCGATGTCGCCGCGAATGCGCTCGGCTTGCTGCATCTGACGGCGCCGGGCATCCAGGCTCTCATCTTCACCGATTTGAGGGTCAATCTTGTCCAGCTCTGCCACCGCATGGCGCAGGAACTCTTCTTCGGCCCGGACAGCCTCCAGCGCATCGCGGGTTGCCTGCACGGTCTTGCGCGCCTTGGCCACCGCCCCCCATGCGGACCGGGTCTGGGACAGCAGATCAGAGACGGCGGCAAAAGCGTCTAGTAGGGCCCGGTGCCCGCGCGGGTTCAGAAGTCCGCGATCATCGTGCTGCCCGTGCAGCTCAACCAGTGTCTCGGACAGGCGTCGTAGGACTTCGCCAGAACAACGCCGGTCATTTACCCAAGCCGTTTTGCGGCCATCCGCGGTATTGACCCGCCGCAGCACCAATTCATCACCGCCGGGCAGGCCCGCCTCGTCCAAAATGGCATGGGCCGGATGGCCTTCGCCGAGGTCAAATTCCGCAATGACCTCCCCCTGAGCGGCCCCTTGGCGCACCAGTTCTGCGCGCCCCCGCCAACCCAGAACAAAGCCAAGTGAATCCAGAAGGATGGATTTTCCCGCCCCAGTTTCACCGGTCAACACGTTCAAACCCGGCTGAAACGCCAGCTCTAGGTGGTCAATGATCAGGAGATCACGAATATCGAGTGCACGCAGCATGGCCGGGTTTATCGCCTTGTTTCGTCGGCAGGCAGACTAGAGCCAGCGCCCTTTGATCGATTGACGGTAAATCTGGCTCAACCAGTTGTTCCCGCGATCTTTGGGCTTTAGCCCCTGCGATGTCAGCAGTTTATAGCTGTCTTCATACCAATCAGTGGATTGGTAGTTATGACCGAGAATAGCCCCGGCGGTCTGCGCCTCTTCGGTCAGACCCAAGGACAGATAGGCCTCGACAAGGCGATGCAGAGCTTCTGCCGTATGGCTGGTGGTTTGAAAATCTTCGACCACAACCCGGAACCGGTTGATGGCCGAAGTATAGTGGCCCCGCCGCAGGTAGTAGCGGCCGATTTCCATTTCCTTGCCTGCCAGGTGGTCAAAGGCCAGGTCAAATTTCAAAATTGCAGAGGTGGCATATTCGCTGTCGGGGTAGACTTCGATAACAGTACGCAGGGATTGCAGCGCCTGAAAGGTCAGCCCCTGATCCCGCCCGACTTCGTCAATCTGGTCATAGTAGCTCAGAGCCAGCAGATACTGCGCATAGGCGGCATCTTCATCCGTGGGATAGAAATCAATGAACCGCTGCGCCGCCCCCCGGCTGGCCTCGTAGTCTTTGGATTGGTGATTGGCAAAGGCCTGCATGATCAGAGCCTGTTTGGCAAATTCCGAATAGGGGTAAAGACGCTCGATTTCAGAGAAGTAGAAGGCCGCATCTTTGGTACGGCTGCGCGCCAGCTCAAATTCACCACGTTCAAAAATCTGCTGAGGTGTATAGCTCTCCAGCGGCACGGTCTGATCAGCGGCGCCACCATCCCCGCCACATCCAGAGAGTGCTGCCATCAACAGAGCCGCGCTGACAAATTTGGCTCCTGCCTTGATGCCGATCATATTGCCTAAACCTCACCGTCTTTGACTTTCGGGTGTCATGCCCCGGGTTCTGCCCCGTTTAGCACATTCATCCGGCATGCAAAACGCCTTTCACCCACTTCGCCCCCACTTGGCAGAGAATGTTTGGAATGGTCAAGCCTCTCCGCCCGGCAAGCCCTACTCAACGGCGAGGCTCCGCCTCTAAAACCGCAAAAGGCCTCGCAGGGCGGGACCAGTAAAACGGCGCTGAGGGCTAACGCGCATTGACCCCAAACAAAAAGGCCGGGGCTGCAGCGAAGGAGGTTAGGCGACGCGACGGATGCTGCGGGGAATTTCTGACCGAACCAGTCCCTGCCCTGGCAAGCGCGCCGTCATGGCCAGATCACAATCCACACGGCGCATGGCCCCTGGGGTCGCAAAGAGTTCACGCAGCAGGGTATTGGTCAAAGCGTGGCCCGCACGATCACCAACATAGCGCCCCAATAGCGGGCCGCCAGCCAGTGCCAAATCGCCCAATGCGTCCAGCATTTTGTGACGCACTGGTTCGTCCGAATGGCGCAGCCCGGCACCGCTCTCAACCCGGCTGCCATCAAAGACAATCGCGTTTTCGCCAGGGACACCCCCCAGCGCCAGACCATTGGCCTGCATGGTTTCAACGTCAACGCGACGGCAGAAAGTGCGGCTGTCGCACAGCTCCCTTACAAAGGCACCATTTCGCAAATCCAGAACACGGCTCTGGCGGCCAATCTCCTGCTCGTCAAAGTCGATATGGAATTCAATCATCAGGCGATCACAGGGCAACAGTGTGGCTGTGGCCCCGTCCTTTTCAACCGTGACAGGCTTTAGAACCTCAATCGCGGAAACAGGCTGCGCCAAACGGTGGATGCCCTGGGCCATAAACCCGCGTACAAACTCAGCAGAAGACCCATCAAGAATTGGGACCTCCGGGCCATCAATTTCGATGAGCGCATTGTGGATGCCACACCCGGCCAATGCGGCCATCACATGTTCAACAGTTGAGATGGAAACACCGGCGGCATTGATCAGTCGGGTGCAAAGCGCCGTGCGTTCCACATGATCCCACAGAGCGGGGACCAGGGCATTGCCCAAAGCGATGTCAGTACGTTTGAAAACGATGCCATGCCCAGCTGCTGCTGGGTTAACGACCAGGCGTGCTGATTGACCAGAATGTAGGCCAACCCCTTCAAATGTCACTGATGCCTTAAGCGTATTTTGCACCTTGTGCTCCTGGTCTCTTGGTCCGGCGACAGGCGCCGTGTTGGCAAAACAGGTAAGGAGTTCACAAAAAAGCCACAACTCAATCTTTGTAACGGATTGAAACATCCCTGTAACAGATAGGCAAAACACTGCTCAGTCCAACCTAAGTCATTATATTAAAACAAAAAAGGGCCACCCAAAGGCAGCCCCTTAATAATCATTAGTGAAAGGTTAATTTGCTTGACGACGCAGGAAAGCGGGAATTTCGATACGTTCCTGCTCTGCATCTGCCTCTTGTTGCTGAACCGGCTGCGGCTGAGGAGCTGCTGCCTGCTGCTGAACAGGGGGCTGCTGGCGTACGGGCTGCGGCTTTGCAGCCTGGGTTTCAGCTGCGCTGCCAGTCATCCGGTGGATCAACGAATTGAGACCAAAGCGGCGCTGATCTGATTGGGGTTCAGCCTCTTGAGATGCCGCTGCGGCGGCAGGGCGCTGCTGCGGTTGCTGAACCGGAGAAGCCTGAACCGGGGCCTGCTGTTGCGGTGCCGACTGAGCCATGGGCTGTTGGCCTTGGGCCCGGGCAGCAGCAGCCTGCAGACGCACAATCGCATCCGCAGAAGGCGTTCCTGGAGCAGGCGCCTTGGGCGCTACAAAAGAGGCACCAGGCTGTTCTTCAGCAACTTCGGCCTGCGGCTGGAAGGCCGGAACCTGGGGCTGATAGGCTGGCTGTGGCAACCCATCCTGGCCGGTTTCTTCGATCTCCTCAAAAATGTCCTCTGCCTGTTCCTGCGCAGCAACCTGCTGCACATCAAGGCTCTCAAACAACGAGGGTTCCTGGGCGGCTGGTGCGGCCCCAGCAGCAACCTGTGGTTGCTCGACAGGGGTGTTCAATTCCAGCGGCGCAGGGCGGGATTGCTCATTGCTGACAGATTTCTTCAGCGGAGCCGACATGGGCCGACGTGGGACCGGCATTTCGGTCATCACATCCGTTGCGTCAATACCGGTGGCCACAACGGAAACTCGCATTTTGCCTTCCATGGCGGTATCCAGGGTAGAGCCCACAATGATATTCGCCTCTGGGTCCACCTCTTCACGGATACGGTTGGCGGCCTCATCCAGCTCAAACAGGGTGAGATCATGTGCGCCGGTAATGTTGATAAGCACGCCCTTGGCGCCACGCAGGCTGATTTCATCGAGTAGTGGGTTGGCAATTGCTTTTTCAGCGGCCTGAACGGCGCGATCTTCGCCCTCGGCCTCGCCGGTCCCCATCATCGCTTTGCCCATCTCGTCCATCACGGCGCGCACATCGGCAA
>CAJXIL010000114.1 GCA_913054455.1 uncultured Roseobacter sp. | reverse complement strand
AGATGGCAGATCTGACCGCAGCGCCCCTCACGACGGCGGATATTCGCGCGCAATACAGCGAGATGACCCGACGCAAGCGTCTCTATGGTGGCATAATTTTGGTGGTGTTTGTCGCCTTGATGATGGCGGGTTTCCGGACCGCCGACGGCCGCAATGCGGGCTCGTTCTACGATGGCATAACCCATGTCTTCGACTATCCAAGCGAGGTCCTGGCGGAAGCCAGCGAAAAGGTCACTGAGCTTCCCGGCCATCTGCTCAACTTCTTTCCCGCGCTGATCGAGACTTTGAACATTGCCGCCGCCTCTACTTTGGTTGGAGTGGTTTTTGGCACTCTGCTGTCGCTGCTGTCGACGCGCGGCATGGCGCCCTGGCCACGGCTCATTCCGCTGTTTCGCCGTATCATGGATATTTCGCGCGCCATCCCAGAGATTGTTATTGCGCTGGTTCTGATCTTCCTGCTTGGCGGCGGGCCGGTGCCGGCGATGATTGCCATTGCCATTCATACTGCAGGTGCTCTGGGAAAACTTTTTTCCGAAGTGAACGAGAACGCCTCTCTAAAACCTGTTGAGGGCCTTGAATCCGCCGGTGCCCGCTGGGGGCAACGCATGTGGCTGGGGGTGATCCCACAGGTGGGACCAAACTATGTAAGCTATGCGCTCTTGCGGTTCGAAATCAACATTCGCGCCTCGGCCATCCTGGGCTTTGTCGGCGCCGGCGGCATCGGCTACGAGCTGAAAAATGCCATGTCCTGGGGACAGGGCCGCTACGATGAGGCTGCCGCCATCTTCCTTTTGCTATTTGCGACCATTGTCGTGGTCGATCAGATCTCGAGCGGCATGCGTGACCGTTTGATCAATGGAGCCAAAGCATGACCATTCTTGAGGCCGACTTGACCCCCGCGACGTTGAAACAGGACATGGAAAGCCTGTTTTTCAAGAAGAAACTGATGGGCTTTGCCCTGCCAGCCGTGATCCTGGTCTATATGACTTATGTCTTCTTTGCCTTTGACATGCCCGGTCTTTGGCAACGGGTCAGCTGGCAAAACGCTCAGACCCTGGTGAGCGACACCTATAGCTACAAGACCCATGTGACCCGCGACAATCGCGACGCCTCAGTTTCAGTTGCCATTGAGGGAGAGCGCAAAGGCGCCTACCCCGAAGGGGAAAGCCCTGCCTGGGTCACTCTGGGTGAAACAGCCGCAAGCGAAACGGTTATTGATCTTGAAAACGGTCATCTGGTGCGCTTTGGCGCTGAGAGTATCGAATATGACATCCCCGGCTATGGGCTTGTCCGGGCCACTCCAACGCGCGCCAAAGGTGTTCAGGCGGAACTCCCCGCAGGCGAGGTGCCAGATTGGATCAGTGTTTCCAAAAATCGTCTGGCGATCAAAACCGAGGCCGGCCGTCTCACTGTGACCCGCAACCGATCTGAAGTCTTCCGCTACTTTACCGGCTGGGAGCTGTTCTTCTTCACGCTGGACAGCCCCTATCACGGTATGGGCATCGGCGAGGTGATGACCCGCGCGGCGACGGGAGAAGCTGGGGCAATCTTCAATGATTTTTGGTCGAACAAGATGTGGCGGCATCAGGATGTGGCCTGGGCGATCGCGGAAACCCTTTTGATGGCCTTCCTCGGCACCATTGGCGCGGGAATCTTTGCCCTGCCGTTGGCCTTTATCGCGGCCAGAAATTTCTCTCCCTTTGGGCCCCTGCGTTTTGTGGCCCGTCGCTTCTTTGACTTCCTGCGCGGTGTGGACTCGCTGATCTGGACAGTCGTGTTGGCACGGGCCTTTGGTCCTGGTCCCTTGACCGGTGCCCTGGCCATTCTGGTGACAGATACCGGGACCTTCGGTAAGATTTTCTCGGAAGCCTTGGAAAATGTCGACGAGAAGCAGATCGAAGGGGTGTCTTCGACTGGGGCCAAACCGGCGCAGCGCTACCGTTTTGGGGTGATCCCTCAGATCACTCCGGTGCTCCTAAGCCAGCTCTTGTATTTCCTGGAATCCAACACTCGTTCGGCTACCATCATCGGGGCGATCACCGGCGGCGGTATTGGTCTGTTGTTGACCCAGGCGATTATCACTCAGAAAGATTGGGAAGAGGTGGCCTATTACATCGTGCTGATCATCCTGATGGTGATGATGATGGATTGGCTGTCGGGCTGGCTACGGCGTCGTCTGATCAAGGGCGAGGGTGGCAAGACCAAGCGCAAGCCACGTGCCGATGGCAAGGCCTTCTTGCTGCCCTGATCCCGAGGTTTCATTGTAACCGACACCCCCAGTTCCTCTAGAAGAGAGGCTGGGGCCGAAATGCGAAAGTATTCCACGTGGCAAGACTATCCCCCGAAACCCCGTTTATTCATCCCGATTGCCAGATAAGCGACAGCAGCTTTGGCGCCTATGTGGAAATTGGCGCAGGCAGTCGCGTGGCCAACAGCCATTTTGGCGACTATTCCTATTGCGACCGCAACAGCGACATTGCCAATGCACAGATCGGCAAGTTCTCCAATATTGCCAGCGCCACCCGCATTGGGGCGACGGATCACCCGATGGAAAAGGCCTCTCTGCACCACTTCCACTATCGCTCGGCGCTCTACTGGGATGATGCCCCGGATGATGCCGATTGGTTTGCCCATCGGGCGAGCCGACGGGCGCATATTGGTCATGACACCTGGATTGGCCATGGGGCTTTGATTAAGCCGGAGGTGACCATTGGCCATGGTGCGGTTGTCGCGTCGGGGGCTGTAGTGACCAAGGATGTGGCACCCTACACGATTGTTGGCGGCAATACTGCGCGTCTGATCCGCCGTAGATACAAGGCGCTGGTGGCAGAACAGATGATGGAGCTGGCCTGGTGGGATTGGGATCACGCCCGGCTGCGTGCTTGCCTACCGGATTTCCGCAGCCTTTCGGCGGAGGCATTTTTGGAGAAATACGCGTCATAAAAGCCAACTGAAAGACCAGGCCAGAAGAGTGTTCCATCTGGTGCATACCCGTGCTTGTCCAGCAGGCGATATCATCCAGCAATAGGGCATGGGCTCCCGCGCCCGCAGGTAAAATTGGCCGTGCCAATTGGCCCTTGGCAGCCTTGGGGGGGGGTGGCGCCGCTTACGCGGCGAAGGCCAGGCTGCTGAGATGTCCCTGAGGGGCAGAGAAACCTCAAGGGGTAAACCCTGCCTTGCGGCAGGGCCGCCTGACGGCCCTTGACCTGTCTCTTTCCAAGAAGAGCCCTGCGCCGCGCAAGCGGCGCAGGGCCCAACGGGAGGTGATCCCACTGGGATCTTCCGACTGGCGGGAGAGCGCCCTTGCCTAGATACTAGTCTTCCGGAGTGACGTGCAGAGCGAATTGCTCGAGCGCGGCTGATTGTGGCTCAATGCTGCGGAAGCTTTCCCGTACCCCGGCGTCGCTCAGCTCGCGTGAAACGGTGAGCAGGGTGTTGGACGGGTTTTCAGCGCAGAGATCCTGCATTTGCTGTAACTCCGCTATGGCCACGGGGCGGGCATTGGCGAGGTCCGGAGCCCCGTAGTAATCGATAAAATGCTGCGCCAGAAGCTCAACCAATTGGTCCAGCTCTCCCTGCTCAATCTGTGTAACGGCAACAAAGGTCACCCGGCCTGATGTCTCTAACCCCAACCAGCCATTAGAAAAAGCCTGGCGCTGCTTTCCGGTGAGGTCGTCTTCGACCCAGTTGGAGAATTCAAAGCCGCCGGAAATGCACCATTCTCCGGTGCGGGCTGGATTGGCAAAGACGTTCTGATCGCTCTCGTCGAAATGGATTGCGCGGGCGAGATACATCATGGGGTCTCCAATTGTGTGGTCAAAGGAATTAGCCGGGTGGTGTCTGCCTCGCGCAGCAACATACCAAAATCTTCGTCGACGCCCAGGAAGGTGCCAGTTGCACCGTTCCATTCTCCGTCTTCGCCGACCCCATGCGCCAGCCCGCGCCATTCGGCATGCAGGGGTTCCACCCCGTCTTCTTCCCACCGTGCGATCCAGTGCAGCGCATGACGGGCCCAGCTTTCAAGCAGGGCAGGGGCTTTTACGTCAGCACAGCCCTCAGCATAAAGCGCGGTCTGATCCGGTGTTTCGCCGGTGTCATCGCTGGCGGGCCAAAGCGGCAGCTCTAGCCCCACCACCAGCCAGTCTGGCGTGGCCTCGGGGTCGCTGGTGCTGGCAGCGACACGCAGCCTGCCACAGCGCCCCCCGTTGATGCGCAAACCGCCGCCCCATTCCAGATGCACCGCAACCTCGGGCGGGGCCAGGGCGCCCAGAGCGTTTTGCAGGCCAATTCCGCAGGTTGGTAACATGGCCATGGCCTTGGTCAGTGAAACCTCGGGAGCAAAGACCAGAGCGGCCCGCAGCAGGTCCGCGCCCAGATTATAGGTCACCAACCCTGCATCGCAGCCCAAGACCGCCCGCTGGCAAGCGGTCTCGAAGGGATCCTCCTGCCCGGTCACGGCTAGGCCAGACATCAGGGGCGGGAAGGAGAGCTGGCTCATGCGGCGCCTCGTTCGACCAGAGCCGCAGCAACATCAATAAAGGCCTTTGCCTGGGCGCTGTCGGGCTTGGCGGCAACGATGGGGGCACCACTGTCTGCCGCCAGGCGCACATCCAGATGCAGCGGGATTTCCGCCAGCAAAGGCACGTTGAGTTTGGCCGCCTCGGCGGCTACACCACCATGGCCAAAGACATGTTCCTCGTGGCCACAGTTGGAACAGATATGTGTCGACATGTTTTCGATCATACCCAGGATTGGCACGTTGAGCTTGTTGAACATATCGATGCCTTTGCGGGCATCAATCAGCGCTACATCCTGCGGGGTGGAAACGATCACGGCCCCATCCACTTGGGCCTTTTGCGCCAAGGTCATCTGCACATCGCCGGTCCCGGGCGGCAGATCAACGATGAGTACATCCAATGCCCCCCATTGCACCTGCATCATCATCTGTTGCAATGCGCCCATCAGCATCGGGCCGCGCCAGACCACGGCTTGATCATCATTGGTCATCAGCCCAATGGACATCATGGTAACGCCATGGTTCCGCAGTGGCAGGATAGTTTTGCCATCGGGGCTGGCAGGGCGGCCCGAGACGCCGAGCATGCGCGGCTGCGACGGGCCGTATACATCGGCGTCCAACAGTCCCACGCGGCGCCCCTGGGCAGCCAGCGCACAGGCAAGATTGGCTGAGACGGTGGATTTACCCACACCGCCCTTGCCCGAGGCAACGGCAAGAATGCGGTCAACACCGGGGATTTTTTGTGGCCCCTGAGGGGTGGCAGGTTTTGAAGGCTTCAAATCCGGGGGTGGCGCCTTGGCGGAATGGCCGGTTAGCATTACCGAGACCTTTTCCACGCCAGCAAGGTCTTTGACTATGGCCTCGGCCTGATCTCGGATCGGGCCGTATATGTCGGCCTTGGCAGGGTCGATCTCTAGTACAAACAACACGCTACCGCCTTCGACGGTGAGGCCCCGTGTGAGGCCTGCGGCGACAATGTCCTGGCCGCTGACAGGATCGGAAATGTTCTTTAGCGCCGCGAGGACGGATTCTCGGGTAATGGACACGCGGGACTTGCTCCTTGTGATGGTGGCCCTGCTGGGCTCTGGCTGTCTGGCTCTGAGGCTTAAAGGCTGTCTTGCGCGCCCTTGCCTCTTTCTTTTTCTATTATCTATCTGACTTGTAGCTTTGGTGCATCTGCCATCTGCGCTATTGGGCAATATATCCCACGCGCCAAGGCTTTAATGATCCCGGCGTTTGCTCAGATAGTCCTCTGTGGTGCGCACCCTTGGACGTTCTGCCCCGGCCAGCGGGCTGTCCTTTTGGTGAAACTGGGCCTGAACCCGACAGTCATCGCACATCTGGATCATCCGGGCCATTTCCGGACGGGCGAACATGGCGTGTTTTCCGGCCAGCTTCTCGGTGATCTTCTCGATGGTGGATTTCACTCCGAATAAGGCGCCGCACTCAACACAAGCAAAGGGCTCTTCTTCGTGCAAGACGACCTGTGATAGGGCGGCGGGATCAAGGTTGAGCCTTGGCTCAAAGGAGATCGCATCCTCGGGGCATGTATTGGCACAGATGCCGCATTGCAGGCAGGCCTCCTCCTGGAACCGCAGTTGCGGCAGATCGGGATTGTCCCCCAGTGCACCAGAGGGGCAAAGCGACACACAGGACAGGCACAGGGTGCAGCTGTCCAGATCCACGAGAACGGCTCCATAAGGCGCGTCGTCGGGCAGGGGAATTTGCTGGGCCTCTGGGTGCAGCGCCATGGCGGCTTGTCTGGCAATCTGGCGTCGCGATCCCATTGGGCGGATCGGCGTGGCCAGGGGGGCAGGGGCCTGGGCGCCATAGAGCGCATCGCTCAGCGCATCTGGGTCGGTAAGGTCCAGCAGGCGCGCCTTCCCCGCGCCGCCAATTGCCAGAGCCAGAGCGAGCTCGGTCTCCTGTACGTCGCGGTCGATCCCGGGGCTTAGCAAGATGGAGACATCGGCAAATCCTGCCGCGAGTGCGGCAAGGATCTCCGCGTGGCCAAAAGCATTGAGCGCAGTGACCTCAAGCGGCACCACGTCGGCGGGAAGCCCGCGTCCAAAGCGTGCTGCCAGGCTGATCATCTCGCTGCCATGAGGGGTAACCACTAGCAAGCGGGGGCATTGGCCTCCGGCCTCCAGGTAGGCCTTGGCTAGCGTTTGAATACGACGGAACTGCGCATCCGTCGCTGGTGCGTCATAAGTGATCGCGCCAGAGGGACAGAGCGCGGCGCAAGCGCCACAACCAGCACAGATCATCGGGTCGATGCTGACGTGATCTCCGGCGGAACTGATGGCTGAGGTCGGGCAGTGATCCAGACATTTGTTACAGCCAGACTGCGAAGCGCGGGAGTGGGCGCAGAGCAGGGGCTCATGGCGCAGGTAGAGCGGCTTTTCAAAGGTGCCCACCATCTGTGAGGCCGCCAGAATGACATCCGCAACTGCCTGGGGGTTCTTTGGGTCGGCGCGCAGATAGCCTTCGCGTTTTTCTGGTGCTGGAAACAAAGGAGTGCCACCGCGCAGATCCAGAATGAGGTCACAATCCGAGACCGCCCCGTCGCGTGCTGGCGTCCAGCTCCACTGTCGTCCAGTTGCGTCCAGCTGTTGCAAAGCATCAAAGCTGACTTGGAACTGACCCAAAGCGCCCTTGGCGCGCTGCAATTTGCCTCGTACTACATCAAAGGCACGCCCCAGAGCGAGGTTTGCAGGATCCGCTGTGGGCTGTTTTGCATCTGTATCAAGCAGCACAGTGACGCCCAGCACCTCCTGGAGCCGTTCGGCCGCGGCCAGCGCGATATCTGGCGCTCCAAGGATGAGGCACAGCCCTTCGCAGGTCACATCCAGGGTTTTTCCTGGGGAGATCTGCAAAGAGGCCTCTGCCACCAATGCGGACATTTTGGGTATCAGATCACCGGTATCAGCGGTCCAACCGGCCCGGTCGCGCAGATCGAGCACCGGGGGCTCTGGCTGGTCCAGTTCTGCTGCGAGGTCGGCAAAAAATCTTTTTTCCTGGGCGCAACAAATGACCGATTCGCCACCTGAAATAGCAGCAGCTGCGGCCTCTACCTGGGTGGTGCACAGGGCAGAATGAACGCGACTGCACTTGAGACCGGTGGCCTTTGATAGGGCCTCGGAGTTGAGGGGCTGTGTCCCTGAACAATCACATAGAATCAATTGCTTGGTCATTCTTTTCCTCGCGAAAATTTCGGCAAAACCCGATCGGATCCTCCGCTTTCTGGGAGGTCAGACTAGCTCTGATTCTTTGTCGAGGTAAACCGGCTTTCAGCCCCAAGCGCGGTTGTCGGGGCAAGGTCTGAGACCTGGTGATTCGCCGATTGGAGGCGCGCGAAGTTCCTGATCTTTTTTGTCAAAATAGACATTTAGACCGCAGGGCTGTGGTGGTGAAACTGCAGCGCCCCAATTTGTCCCGATGCAGCGGTTTTCTTTAACCGCCCGCTTTTTAGGCTTTCGTGGCGTCACCCGGTCGGCGCAGTCTGGAATCAACAAACGACGGTTCGGCGTTTTGCGACTGGGCTGCAGCTGTGACAGTGGAAATGACAAAGGGTGTCGTGACGAGTGAGTCAAAACACGCAGAAAACTGATGTGATGCCTGTGGGTGTGGTCTTGCGCCGCTCACCCGGTGTGACCCGTTGGGCCAAATGGAATTGGACCGTTTCGGCTCTGTTGCCCGCAGCCTCGGCGGCGGAGTGGCAGCTGTTGCGCAGTGAAAGCGGCGTTAGTGAATACCATGCTGCGACACTGCCGTTGGAGCTGCACCGGGCCGAAGCCGAGGCCTACATGCAGGCGCTGACCACCAACCCGCCTAGCCTCTATGTGATCCTGCGAGAGGTCAGCGAAGGAGAGTTCCCTTTGGAGGTCACCCTGATCACGGCGTCACCTTTTGAGGCACAGGACTACGCCGACAGCGGTGAAGAGCTGGTCGAGAAGGTGGCGATGCCCTCGGGCCTGGTTGCTTGGCTGCGAGAATTCACCCTGGCGCATTTCCAGGAGGAAGAATTCAAGAAACGCCGTCGGGATAAAAAGGATATCGGCGGCAGCGAGGATGGCATCGGCGATCCGCGCATTTCGCAGCTCACCGATGTATATCGCTCGCCGTCTCTATCTAAGCGGGGGCGGATACAATGAGCGGTGGCAACTTCTGGTCCCGTCGGCAGGCTGCGGTTGCGGCCGAGGCCGAAGCCGAAAAACAGGCTGCTGTGGCAGCCGAGTCAGCCGTCCGTGACGCTGAGCTTGCGGAGCAAAGTGACGAAGAAATCCTGGCTGCGCTGGATCTGCCCGCACCTGAGAGCCTCGCTGAGGGAGATGATTTTAAGGTCTTCCTGACCGATCAGATTCCTGCCCGGATCAAAACCCGCGCGCTGCGGCACCTGTGGCGTGCCAATCCGGTCCTGGCCTGCGTTGACGGGCTGGTGGATTACGGCGAGGATTTCACTGACGCAGCCTGCGTCATTGAAGGTCTGCAAACCGCCTATCAGGTGGGCAAGGGTATGACCCAGCATGTGGAGGCCTTGGCGCAAGAAGCTGAAGCGGAACGCCTTGCGGCCCAAGCCTCTTGCGACCCCGAACCGCAGATCCTGCCAGTGGAGGACGCTGCCCCCGAGGGTGAGTTCGAAAGCGTGATATCAACACAGGAAACAGCATCGACCCCAGCACCAGAGCCAGAGATGGCTCTTGCTCCGGTCCAGGCCGGGCAGGCCGATCCGAGTGCTGATGCCATTCCGCTGGCCGAAACACAAATCACAGCTGCCCCGCGGCGTATGCGGTTTTCGTTTGACGGAGCCGCAGTATGAGCCTGAGCGAGACGAAGACCCATGAGGAGTCCGAATTGATGACAGAGTTAGAGACTATGACGCAGGCCCCAGTGCCACCTGTGAAGGTTGGGGCAGAAGATCAGATGCGCGCCGATCTCTATAACTATCTTGGGGTGATGCTGGCCGGGCCACCGGATGAAATGCTGCTTGGGCAGACCTCTGGATTGGCGGGGGATGACAGTCCATTGGGTGACGCTATCAATGCCCTGGCTAAATTGGCGCGCCATAGCAAACCTGCTTCGGCAGAGCGCGAGTTCAACAAGCTATTCATTGGGCTGGGTCGTGGTGAGCTGCTGCCCTATGCAAGCTATTACCTGACTGGTTTTCTGAACGAAAAGCCCCTGGCGCAGCTGCGTCAGGATATGGCTGCAGGCGGGCTGACCCGTGCGCCTAATGCCTATGAGCCTGAGGACAACATTGCTTCATTGATGGAAATGATGGGGGCGATGATTGCCGGACGCTTTGGCACGGCGGCGGGTCTGGCGCAGCAAAAGCAGTTCTTTTCCAAACATATCGGCCCCTGGGCCGGACATTTCTTTTCGGATCTCGAAGGTGCCAAATCTTCGGTTCTCTATGCCGCGCTCGGCGCTGTCGGGCGGCAGTTCATGGAGATCGAAGCCGAGGGTTTTCGGATGAGCGCGGAGTAATCCGCAAAAGGGCGCAGGGCGAATACCCGGTGCCGTAACCCGTGAAACAAGTACTTGGCCCAAGCGCCAGGAGGAGGAGTTCACATGAGCAAGAAAGATGAGGGGGCCAACAGCCGCCGCGACTTTCTGAAAATGGCGGCGGCAGGCGCGCCGCTGGCTGCGGTGGTGGTTGCCACCAGCGGTACTGAGGCAGCGGCCGCAGAGCCTGATCTGGCATCAGACAGGATGCAGGATACCGCGCATACCCGCGCCTATTACGACAGCACCCGGTTCTAAACAGCACCGGTCGCACAGAGAACTATTCATTGACCACTGCGCAACTGGTAGCGAGACGCCCGACCGCCAAGTGGTTTCCTTGAACCAAGCGCGCTCTTTCAATTTTGAAGGGGCTAGCAAGGGAGGTTTATATGCTTAGGAAAAAGACCAACGGGGTTGCGAGACGCCCCCAGCGGAGCTCGATCCTCAACAAGGTCGCGGAAACATCCGTTGACCGCCGCTCATTTTTACGCGGTTCTGGCCTGGCCATTGGCGGCCTGGCTGCCATCAGCGCCACGGGCGGTACGGTGACCCAGGCGACAGCTGCCACAGCGGCTGCTGGCGCGGTTGAAACCATCAAATCAATTTGTACCCATTGTTCCGTTGGCTGCACAGTTGTGGCCGAAGTGGATAGCGGTGTCTGGGTTGGGCAAGAACCCGGCTGGGACAGCCCCTTTAACTTGGGGGCCCATTGCGCCAAAGGCGCATCGGTACGCGAACACGCCCATGGTGAGCGCCGTCTGAAGTATCCAATGAAAAAAGAGGGCGGTGAGTGGAAGCGCATCTCTTGGGATCAGGCCATCGACGAGATCGGCGGCGGCATGATGGACATCCGCGAAGAAAGCGGACCCGACAGCGTGTACTGGCTTGGCTCGGCCAAGCATAATAACGAACAGGCCTATCTGTTCCGAAAATTCGCTGCCTATTGGGGTACCAATAACGTCGACCACCAGGCGCGGATCTGTCACTCGACCACTGTTGCCGGTGTGGCAAATACATGGGGCTACGGCGCCATGACCAACAGCTACAACGATATCCACAACTCCAAATCGATCTTCATCATTGGTGGCAACCCAGCCGAGGCGCATCCCGTCTCGCTTTTGCACCTCTTGAAGGCCAAGGAGGAGAATAACGCGCCGGTAATCGTCTGTGATCCGCGCTTTACCCGTACCGCAGCCCATGCCGACGAATATGTCCGCTTCCGTCCTGGCACCGATGTGGCGCTGGTCTGGGGCATCCTGTGGCATATCTTTGAGAATGGTTGGGAAGACAAAGAATTCATCCGCACCCGTGTCTGGGGCATGGAACAGATCCAGGATGAGGTGTCCAAGTGGAACCCCGAAGAGGTCGAACGTGTCACTGGCGCGCCAGGTGAACAGCTGGAGCGCGTCGCGCGTACCCTGGCCAACAACCGTCCTGGCACCGTGATCTGGTGCATGGGTGGCACGCAGCACACCACCGGTAATAACAATACCCGTGCCTATTGCATCCTACAGCTGGCGCTCGGCAACATGGGCGCGTCTGGTGGCGGCACCAATATCTTCCGTGGCCATGACAACGTGCAGGGCGCGACGGATCTTGGCGTGCTCTCGCATACGCTGCCTGGTTACTACGGTTTGTCCAAAGGGGCCTGGGCCCATTGGGCGCGCGTCTGGGAGGAAGACCCCGAGTGGCTCTCCAATCAGTTTGATATGCTGAAGGGGGCTGACGGCAAGGACAAGAGCCTGCAAAACCTGAAGGGCATTCCAGTCAGCCGCTGGATCGATGGTATCCTTGAGGACAAAGACAATATCGATCAGCCCAACAACGTTCGGGCCATGGTTCTGTGGGGGCATGCGCCCAACTCGCAGACCCGGATGACGGAAATGAAAACGGCGATGGAAAAGCTGGATATGCTGG
>CAJXIL010000113.1 GCA_913054455.1 uncultured Roseobacter sp. | reverse complement strand
TCTACCAAGACATGACCCAGCCAGGGCTGAGCCTCAAAGAGCGCCTGCTCTATGCGCTGGCGCCCCCCGGCTACAGCCACGACGGCAGCCGCGACACCTCGGAAACCATCAAGGCCAAGCACCTGGCCCGCCAGCCCCAGGACAGCGGCACGCCAGGGTTCTGATAAGCGGGAGAGCCCATGCCGCCTGGAATGCTGTTCCTGAAATTGGGTTTTGCTAAAATTTTAGATTTAAGCCTCAATTCACCCTTTTGCGGGAAAGTCCCTGACGACGCATAGTTTTCCCAGAAAACGGCAGAAGCAGGAGGCAAAACGTGGTCAATAAGCGAAAACTGAGACGGGCAAATATGGCCGAAGGGTCTGAAGATCCGCTTTCCGCCGCTGTGGTCTCGCGGGATCGCTCAACCCTGGACATGGTGGCCGAGGCGGTCAAACATAACCAGACCATGCTGGCCTATCAGCCCGTCATGCAGGCGATGGCGCCGCATGATATTGCCTTCTACGAGGGATACATCCGGGTTCTGGATGCCACTGACCGGGTGATTCCGGCACGCGATTTCATGCATGTAGTCTACGACAAAGAAATCGGCCGCGAGCTGGATTGCCTGGCCCTGCAGCACGGGCTGCGGGCGCTGGCGAAGTCACCACAAATCCGCCTGTCGATCAATATGTCTGCCCGCTCCATCGGCTATCGGCGCTGGTCCAAGGTGCTGGATAGTTTCCTGAAAAAGGATTCGACCATCGGCGAACGCCTGGTGCTGGAGATCACCGAGGCTTCGGCCATGGCGGCGCCCGAACTGGTGGCCGACTTTATGGACCGGATGCAGGAACACGGCATTGCCTTTGCGCTCGACAATTTTGGCGCCGGCACCACAGCCATTGGCCATTTCCGTGAGTTCTTTTTCGACGCGGTCAAGATCGACGGCCAGTTCATTCGCGGGATCTGCGGCAGCCCGGATAATCAAGCCGTGGTGCGGGCTCTGGTTGGCATCGCCAAACAATTCGACATGCTGATTGTTGCAGAATCTGTAGAAACCCAGGCCGAGGCGGAATTCCTGGTCTCAATTGGCGTCGATTGCCTGCAGGGCTTCCTCTATGGCGCCCCCACGGTCTCGCCGCCCTGGCTGGAAAATATGAAACAGCGCAATCGCGCTTGACGCAGATTTTATTTCCTTTGTCGGCTCGGGTCGCGTTCCCCTAAAGCACTGCCTTGGTGTGAAAATTTTGCTGCAATGCGGCAAAACCAGATCCGCCTCTGCTCATCCCAGAAGCGGGTTTTTTCGTTTTTTACATATGCCAGTTGACTCCGGCCCAAGCCCTGAGACACCCTGTCAATTGCTGCAACTGCAGCAAGACGCTATATCTGTCCCGGAGAGGGAGGTGAGTATTTGTCTTTTTGCGCCAGGGTCAGACCCGGCAAACTGCATTTCCTCACGAGAGAATTTGATGGCAGAGGACCAAACATAATGACCAATGTAGTAATTGCATCCGCCGCGCGTACCGCCGTCGGCAGTTTTGGCGGAGCCTTCGCCAATACGCCCGCCCATGATCTGGGCAGAGCGGTACTGGAAGCCGTGGTGGAGCGCGCAGGCGTCGACAAATCCGAAGTCTCCGAGACCATTCTGGGCCAGGTTCTGACCGCCGCACAGGGTCAGAACCCGGCCCGTCAGGCCCACGTCAATGCTGGCCTGCCACAGGAAAGCTCGGCCTGGGGAATCAACCAGGTCTGTGGCTCCGGCCTGCGTGCCGTGGCCCTTGGAGCTCAGCACATCCAGCTGGGCGACGCCTCGATTGTCTGCGCCGGTGGTCAGGAAAACATGACCCTGTCCCCCCATGCTGCCGCCCTGCGCGCTGGCCACAAGATGGGCGATATGAAATATATCGACACCATGATCCGCGATGGTCTGTGGGATGCCTTTAATGGCTACCACATGGGCCAGACCGCCGAGAATGTTGCCGATAAATGGCAGATTTCGCGCGAGATGCAGGATGAGTTCGCCGTCGCCAGCCAGAACAAGGCCGAAGCCGCGCAAAAAGCCGGCAAATTCGCCGATGAGATCGCCGCCTTCACGGTGAAGACACGCAAGGGCGAGATCATTGTTGATCAGGATGAATACATCCGTCACGGCGCCACCATGGAAGCCATGCAGAAACTGCGCCCAGCCTTTGCCAAAGAAGGCTCTGTCACAGCGGCCAATGCCTCTGGCCTCAACGATGGTGCTGCCGCAACCCTGTTGATGAGCGCCGATGACGCTGAAAAGCGCGGGATCGAGCCGCTGGCCCGGATTGCTTCCTACGCCACAGCTGGCCTAGATCCGTCGATCATGGGCGTTGGCCCGATCTATGCTTCGCGCAAAGCCCTGGACAAGGCCGGCTGGTCCGTCAGCGATCTGGATCTGGTTGAGGCCAACGAAGCCTTTGCCGCGCAGGCCTGCGCCGTCAACAAGGACATGGGCTGGGATCCTTCGATCGTCAACGTCAACGGTGGCGCCATTGCCATCGGCCACCCCATCGGCGCCTCGGGCTGCCGGGTGCTGAACACGCTCTTGTTCGAGATGAAGCGGCGCGGTGCCAAAAAAGGCCTCGCCACGCTTTGCATCGGTGGCGGCATGGGCGTTGCCATGTGCCTGGAGCGCCCATAAGGCGCTGCCGCATTTGACATAGAACAGGGCGCCCTTGTGGCGCCCTTTTTATTACCCCAGAGGCCTTTGCTGCAGGTGCGACAATTTACGCGGCATCGCGGCAAAAATCCATTGCGCAATATTGTTGCGTATAGCATTATCAATGAGTAGCAAGATTACCGAGAGAATCTCGAACTGGAGGAAAACTGAATGGCACGTACTGCACTCGTCACCGGCGGCTCACGCGGCATTGGCGCAGCAATTTCGCAGGCCCTAAAGGACCAGGGCTGCACTGTCGCCGCGACCTATGCGGGCAACGACGAAGCGGCGGCAAAGTTCACCGAAGAAACCGGCATCAAGACCTACAAGTGGAATGTCGGCTCTTATGAAGAAAGCCAGGCAGGCATCGCACAGGTTGAGGCCGATCTGGGGCCCATCGATATCGTGGTCGCCAATGCAGGCATCACCCGCGACGCGCCCTTCCACAAGATGACACCCCAACAGTGGCAGGAGGTCATCGACACCAACCTCACCGGCGTGTTCAACACCGTCCACCCGATCTGGCCAGGCATGCGCGAGCGCAAATTTGGCCGTGTCATCGTGATCTCTTCGATCAATGGTCAAAAGGGCCAGTTTGCCCAGGCAAACTATGCAGCGACCAAGGCCGGAGATCTGGGAATCGTCAAATCTCTGGCTCAGGAAGGCGCCCGCGCCGGCATCACCGCCAATGCGATCTGCCCTGGCTATATCGCCACTGAAATGGTCATGGCTGTACCAGAAAAAGTGCGCGATTCGATCGTGGCCCAAATTCCAACCGGCCGCCTAGGTGAGCCAGAAGAAATCGCCCGCTGCGTTGCCTTCCTGGCATCCGACGATTCGGGCTTTATCAATGGCTCCACCATCTCGGCCAATGGCGGTCAGTTCTTCGTCTGATTGGGCCTCATAGCCAAAGAAGCAAGGGCCGGTCTTTTCAGACCGGCCCTTTTTTTATCCCGTAAGAACATGTGCACTATGCCCAGCGGGAAATTCCAAAACCTGCGGTCCGTGTGGTGCCAGATTTACGCGACCGAAACACCCATGCCAGGATCGAAAACAGCGCCTGGCTGCGCTCCGCATGTGCGCGTTCCATCGCCTGTTTGACGTTGCTATTTGCTGAGTATCCCATCGTATCGGCCTCCGTTCGGATCAATAATGTCTATCTGAAACCAATATGGCCCTTTAAGCAAAAAGCCACAAACGAGACTTTCCAAAGCTTCACTTAAGTATTACTTGTGTGAAAATGTCAGATCGCCTTCCTCCCCTCACCGCCCTGCGGGCCTTTGATGCCGCTGCCCGGCATATGTCCTTTGCTCAGGCCGCCGCCGAGCTGAATGTGACACCTGCGGCCCTGTCGTTTCAGATCAAATCCCTAGAGGAGCACCTGGGCGCACCGCTGTTTCGCCGCCTCAACCGCGCCGTAGAGCTGACTGAGGCAGGACGCACCCTGGCACCGGGCGCGGCTGAGGGGTTTCAGGCCCTGTCCGCCGCGTGGATGGCGACCAAACGATTGCAGGATAACAGCTCCCTCACGGTGACTGCAGGCCCGGCGCTGACGGCAAAATGGCTGGCCCCCCGGCTCTATGATTTTGCCCGTGCCCACCCCGAGATTGACCTCAGGTTTTCCGCCACGTTGCGCAATATGGACCTGACCCGTGATGACGTCGATGTGGCCATCCGTTTTGGCTATGGTTTGGATGAAGATCTCTATTCTGTTCCCATTCGCAAGGAATGGCTCACCCCAGTTATGACGCCTGAGCTGGCGGAACAGTTCCCCACCCCGCAAAGCCTGGTGGATGCACCGCTTATCTTTGATGATTCTATTGGATTCTTGCAGCCCCCCTGTGATTGGCCAACCTGGTTTCGCGCCGTAGGGATCAAATTCACCCCGCAGCACGGCACTCATTTTTCCAATGCAGACCACGCCATCAACGCCGCCGTTGCCGGCATGGGGGTTGTGCTGGGTCGGCGCCCGATGATTATCGCGGATCTACAAGAAGGCCGTCTGGTAGCGCCCTTCAAGATCGCCATCGAAACCAAGGCCCGGTTTCGCTTTCTTTGCCTGCCCAGTGCCGAAAAACGTCCGCAGATCGAAGCTTTTCGCGATTGGTTTCTGGCCGAGATCGAAAAAACCGCGCATATATCCGAGCAATTCATCATTGTCCCAGTCGAGGAGATCCCCGCATTATGACCCGAACCAAGGCCACAGCAGTTGGGTTTGTCGCTGTTCTGCTCTGGGCGCTGCTCGCCCTGCTCACAGTTGGTTCGGCGCCGGTACCGCCCCTGCTCCTCAATGCGATTTGTTTTACCATAGGTGGCACCCTGGGCTTGATTTGGACCCTGCGCACAGGAGGCCTGGGCCAGTTGCGCGAGATCTCCTGGAAGGTCTATGCCTTTGGCTCTGTTGGGCTCTTTGGTTATCACGCGCTGTATTTTTCCGCTCTGCGCCTAGCCCCTGCCGCCGAGGCGGGACTGATTGCCTATCTCTGGCCACTATTGATCGTGTTGTTTTCCGGCCTGCTGCCAGGGGAGCGTCTGCGCGCAGGCCATCTTATCGGCGCTGTGCTGGGCTTTGCCGGGGCAGCCGCCATCATCACCGGCGGCTCCGGCGGTTTTCAGGCAGAATTCCTGCCAGGCTATATCCTTGCCTTCCTCTGTGCGCTGACCTGGTCGGGCTATTCTGTGCTGTCGCGCCTGGTGGGATCGGCCCCAACCAGTTCCGTGGCGGTCTTTTGCGTGGTCACCGCCCTCGCCTCCTGGGGGCTGCATTTCATGGTCGAGGAAACAGTTTGGCCGCAGGGCACAATTGGCTGGGCCTCAACCCTGTTGTTGGGCCTAGGGCCGGTGGGACTGGCCTTTTATGTCTGGGATATTGGCGTCAAGCAGGGCGACATTCAGATGCTGGGGACCAGTTCCTATGCCGCGCCCCTGCTGTCGACCCTGGTGTTGGTTCTAGCTGGGGTGGCGGATCCCACCTGGGCCTTGGCGCTGGCCGCAGCGCTGATCACCGCAGGCGCCGCAATCGCCGCCAAGAGCGGCTGACCAGGTCGGTCGCAAAACATCTGACGGGTGCCAAACAAAAGGGCCGCCAATTCTGGCAGCCCTGAAAAAACTCTGACGTCCGGTCGCCCAGGGCGCACCCGCTCTGAGACCGGTTGGCGTTTATGCTGTCTCTGTAGCGCTCGACAGGCGCTCAATTTCTTCTTTGAGTTTGAGCTTTTGTTTCTTCATCCCGGCGATTTCCAACCCGTCCGTACTGGGTGATCGTTGGGCGTGCTCAACTTCCATGCTTAGGTGGTCATGCTTCTTTTTCAGTTCGGTGAGATGCGAGCTGAGGCTCATGGCGTTCCTCCTTTTTAAGCGAGACGTTCAACCCCAAACCTGTGGGGTTGGTTTGAGTGGACCACAAGTTTTGCCAACTGTCACGCTGCAGACGCATAGTTTTTTCATGAAATTGTCATATCGGCCAAAGCCCGCCAAAAGCGTTATTTTTATGAATCAAATTGGCCTACCTGCGCGGCACTTTAAGGTCGAAAGCTTGCATTTTGCACCGCAGGCACCTACCTTGCCGCGGGCCAATTCAGAGGTGCACCCTCGCGCAAAATTTCCCGCACCTCGGTCCGGTAACTCTCTGCATCGGACATATGTCGCGCCCCCTCATGCAGGATCAGTGGCGCATGAAGGCGAAAATCGGCACGGCCTCCCTTACGGGCACGCAGTAATATCAGTTCTGCCGGGCGGTTTTGGCGAGGCGCCAGCGGCAGCACCTCAAGCGAGCCCAGGCGTCCCATACAGGCACTGAGGATTTCAGGCAGTCGATCCGCCCGCTGGATCATATGCAGATAGCCCTTGTGGGTCAGTCGCCGCGCAGCTGTGTCAATCCAGGCCTCAAGCGGGGTGTCCCCCCCCAAAGCGATCTGGCGGCCGGCATCTTCCGCCGGGCTATGGGCGCCAGCGCGATAATAGGGGGGATTGGCCAGGACATGGTCAAAGTGCCGCTGGCGCAGATCTGCGGGCAATGCGGCCAGATCCGCCTCGATCACCTCGACCCGCTGACCGTTATGCGCCGCATTGCGCCGGGCAAGAGCGGCATAATCCGATTGCAACTCGACCCCGGTGATCGCCAACCCCGGCACCCGCGCGGCAAGACACAACAACGCCTGACCACCGCCACAGCCCAGTTCCAGCACACGCTCCCCTGCCCGCGCAGGCAGCGCTGCGGCCAGCAAAACCGGATCCACCCCAGCCCGATAGCCCTCACGTGGTTGCCACAGCTGCACCCGGCCACCCAAAAAATCGTTCAGCGATAGGGCCTCTTGGGGAAAGCCCCCTTCAAAGCTTGAATCCGGCTCCGCCTTCTCGGTCATGTCTCGGTGCCAAGCGGGATCTCATTGTCCAGCATCGCGCGCTTGGCCAGAGCATAGTCGTCCTCGCGCACCATCAGGCGGCGCGGAAAAATCCCGATGCCGCCTTCGAGGATGCTCATATTTACGTCCATCTGAAAGCAGTCTATATCCTCTCCCTCAAGAAGGGCGGATGCAAAGGCCAGGACAGTCGGATCGGTGCTGCGCAAAAGTTCTTTCATGGGGATGGATCTAAGGGCAAGGTCACGGTCTTGTCGAGCCTGAAAGCCGGGAAAGCAATGAACCAAGTTACGAGTCAAAAACCACACGAATTGCTCGCCGCCACCTTGAGCGATGAGATGGAGGCAGTGAATACGCTGATCCAGACCCGTATGGCGTCAGAACATGCGCCACGCATTCCTGAAGTAACAGCGCATTTGGTTGGGGCCGGTGGCAAACGCCTGCGCCCCATGCTGACCCTCGCCGCCGCGCGGCTCTGTGGCTATGAGGGCGCTCATCACGTCAAACTGGCGGCCACGGTGGAGTTCATTCATACCGCGACGCTGCTGCATGACGATGTGGTGGATGAAAGCGGCCAACGCCGTGGCCGCCCCACTGCCAACCTGCTGTGGGACAACAAAAGCTCGGTTCTGGTGGGCGATTACCTGTTCTCCCGCAGCTTCCAGCTGATGGTCGAAACCGGCTCTTTGCAGGTGCTGGATATTCTGGCCAATGCTTCAGCCACTATAGCCGAGGGGGAGGTGCTGCAAATGACCGCAGCCTCTAACCTCGCCACCGATGAAGCGATCTATCTGCAGGTTGTGCGCGGTAAGACGGCAGCGCTGTTTTCCGCCGCCACTCAGGTGGGCGGTGTCATCGCCGAGGCGCCAGAGGCGCAAATCAAGGGGCTGTTTGACTATGGGGATGCGCTTGGCATCGCCTTCCAGATTGCGGATGACCTGCTGGATTATCAGGGTGACACAGCCGCCACTGGCAAAAACGTCGGCGATGATTTCCGCGAACGCAAGCTAACCCTGCCAGTGATCAAGGCGGTGGCCCAGGCTACCAACGAAGAGCGCGCCTTTTGGACCCGCACCATTGAAAAGGGCAAGCAGCAAGACGGCGACTTGGAACAAGCCTTGGCGCTAATGGAAAAATACGGCACGCTGGAGGCCACCCGTCAGGACGCCTTGCTTTGGGCGGAAAGGGCGACTGAGGCCTTGAACGCTCTACCGGATCACCCTATCCGCCAGATGTTGCATGATCTGGCTGAATATGTGGTCTCTCGTCTGCACTAAGCGCTCCCAAGACACCGCACCAAACACTGCGCCCGCATCTTTGCTCTTTGCGGGCGTTTTGTATCTTGCTAGCTGTCCTCCATTGCCCCGGAACGGATTGCCTAGCCCATGCTGCGTCTTGCAAGTCACGCCTGTATTATCGTTTTTCTGACGATTCTGACCCAGCTTAGCGGCATCGCCTGGGCCCTCTCCCGGCTGTTTCGCCGCCCTCTCCCTGCCTTTGTGATACTCTATACTGGGCTCAGCCTTGCAGCGGTCTGGATCGCACCGCTCACGGGCAGGACCGCTCTTTCCTGCTTTGAACGCGGGCCATTGCAGGTGCAGTCCTGGGTCTACTGCGCCACCAACCGCACGTATGTCACGCCTGAACTACGGACTGTTTTGCAAGAGGCTGCAGCGACAGTGGAGGCCGTATACCCCGGCACCCAGACGCTGGTGCTGGATGGCAGCTTTCCCTTCCTGACCGGGTTCCCGCTGCTGCCGCATCTGTCCCATGACGACGGCGAAAAGGTCGATCTGGCCTTTTACTACGCGGATGCAACAGGGGCGTATCTTTCCGGTCAAACCCGCAGTTCCTTTGGCTACTTTGCCTTTGAACAGGGGTCGACGCACTGCCCGGATCAATGGCTTAGCCTGCGCTGGAACCTGGCCTGGCTCCAGCCTCTGTGGAAGGCCTATCAGCTGGAACCGGAGCGCAATCGGCTGTTGATAGAAACCCTCGTTGAGGAACCAAGCATCGGCAAGATCTTTGTCGAACTCCATCTCCAGCAGTCTCTGAGACTGGCCGATGACAAGATCCGGTTTCAAGGCTGCCGGGCGGCGCGCCATGACGACCATATTCACATCCAGCTTTAGCCCTTATCGCAGGGTGACCGCCCGGATCCACCAATCGGGGTGTTCGGCACCGATCTCATAGGCCGCCATATGGGCGGCCTTCTTTGTCGGGTAGAGGGCAAAGCAGGTGGCGCCAGAGCCGGACATTCTGGAGAGCAAAGCCCCCTTGCTGGCAGTGAGATCGCCCAGCACGCGGTCGATATCGGGCGCCGCGCCCCGTGCTGGGGCTTCCAGGTCGTTACGTTGCTCGACCAGCCAGTCGGCGCAATCACTTATGCCGTCAAAGCGCGGGACTTCAGTGGGCATCGGCGCATTCTCACGCGATTGCAAAGCGGAAAACACCGCGCCTGTTGGGACATGACAGCCAGGGTTGACCAGGAGCGCTGGCAGTTCTGGCAGCGGGACCGGAGTGATTTGCTCGCCAATGCCCTGCATGCGCGCGCCCCTGGCAACCATACAGACCGGCAGGTCAGCGCCCAGGGACAGCGGCAGCTCTGGCGGCACTGTCAGCCCCTCTGCGGCCAGGGCGTTCAGCACGGCGGCCGCATCCGACGAGCCACCGCCAATCCCCGCCCCATGGGGCAGTTGTTTGTTCAAATGAATGGCGCCAGCCCAGCCAAGCCCCTGCGCCGCCTTCCAGACCAGATTGCGCTGATCTTGCGGCACCCCTTCTGCAAAGGGGCCGCTCAATTCTATGGCCATCTCTGGTTCCGGTTCGAGCTGCAAGTGATCACCAAGATCAGCAAAGGCGACCAATGAGTCCAGCAGGTGATAACCGTCTCCCCGCCGTCCAATCACATGCAGGGACAGGTTGATTTTGGCAGGCGCAAAGACCTTAATCGCCATTGGCAACCTGAAGAGGATCTGCCCCTTCCTGTTCCAGAACAGCGTCAAGACCCAGCTCCAGCTTGCTGCGGATACGATCCGGGTCGGCCTCGCCATCGCCTTCACCCGATTTTATGAAAGACAGCGCGCGTTTCCATTGGAATTCAGCCTCGCGCAGGCGACCAACCGCCCAGTAGACATCGCCAAGATGGTCATTCACAACCGGATCCACCGGCATCAGTTCCACTGCGCGTTCCATATGACCGACGGCATCAGCGTAGCGGCCCAAGCGGTAGAAGACCCAGCCCAGACTGTCGACGATATAGCCAGAATTGGGCTGTGCTGCGACCGCGCGTTCAATCATGCCCAGAGCCTCGTCCAGCTTTTCGGGGCTGTCTTCTTTTTCGATCAGCGAATAGCCAAGATAGTTCAGCACCTGCGGGCTGTCGGGACGCAGCGCAAGTGAGGCGCGGAAATCGGCCTCGGCATTTGGCCAGTCCTTGAGACGCTCATGGGAAATACCGCGGGCATAATGCAGAAACCAGCGACTGCGAGAGTCGTCGGACATATTGGACAGGGCCGCATCATAGGCAGAGATCGCCCCGGCATAGTCCTCTTGCTGGCGCAACAGGTCGCCCAAGCTGATCGAAACCTGCGGTAGGGTGGGGAAATCTCCGACCAATTGCTCCAACACTTCGGCAGCCGCATCCGGTTTTGCAGCGCGGCGCAGCGCTTCGGCGCGGCCCATCTCGGCGGCGTAGTATTCGGGGTGATCGCTGGGCACCTGTTTATAGGTCGCGATCGACAGCTCATAGCGCCCCAGCTGATCCAGCAGCTCGGCGCTCAGCAGCACCGCATCCACATGTTGCGGGCTCAGCGCAGAGGCAACACGGGCATACATAAGTACAAAATCATTGGCGGCCTCACCGTTCATCACCGCCGCCAGGGTAAAGAAGACCTCGGCGATGCCGTCGCGGGCGGTGCTGGCGATAGAAAAGCCCAGCGCCTCCTCGGCCTCCAGGCGGGCGCGCATATCGTCAAGCGCGGGATCACTGCCAGAGCCAAAGCTGTCATTCAAGGTCGCCAGAGCCAGTTCGTATTCGCCCAGTTGCGACTGAATTTCAACCCGCGCCAATGCCGAACGCCGCGATAATCGAGTCAGCTGCCCGTCATTGGCAGCAAACAGCTCTTCGGCACCGCCGTAGTTACCGGCAGAGGCCAATGCCAGGGCCTTATGATAGGCCGCAAAGGGGCGCAGGGCTTCCTCCTCACCGATGCGATCAAAAACCGCAATTGCCTTGTCTACAGATCCAACGCCCATCTGCGCCCAGGCCTCTAGCAAGCCATCGACCAACGGGTGGATTTGCCGGGTGTCCATATCGCGATCCAGGATGGCCTGAAAATCCTCTGCGAGGGCAAAGCCACCTGCCATGACGATATTGCCGGCCTGGCTGCGTGCACCGCTTTGCAGCAGCCGTTCGGCCACCGGGATCGCTTTTTTCATCTGCCCCTGCGCCAACTGGGCAAAGACCACGTTTTCCATCAACAGTGGGTTCGAAGGGTCACGCACCAGCGCCCGGGTGTAATACTCCGCAGCCGTAGAAAAATCGCTCTCGAAGGTGGCCGCTCGCCCAGCGAGGTAGGCCCCGGCCAGACCTTCGGCCGCCGCGTCCTGTGCTGTTACAAATGTCCCTGAGGCTGACAAAGCAACCAAGGCCAGCGCCGTGAAACTGCGGAAATGTGAAATCGGCACCTGGAGTTCTCCTCTGCGTATGCGGCTCGCTCAAACGAATCGTAGTGCGGGACCACAGGACACGCAATGGGGCGACCCGAAGGCCGCCCCAATTTTACGTGATTTCCTGAGGCTACGCGCCACACTGGCGCGCGATTGCCTGTTTTGTTGCGAATTATGCAGCCTTTGGGCTTACATATTCGGATAGTTCGGGCCGTCGCCGCCCTGGGGTGTGGTCCAGGTGATGTTCTGGCTTGGGTCTTTGATAT
>CAJXIL010000112.1 GCA_913054455.1 uncultured Roseobacter sp. | reverse complement strand
CCGCGCCGGATCGATATTGCAGACCACTGGGCCAAGACCCATCCGCATCAGCGCCGTGAGCGCGCCAGCCAGATGGAGCGCGCGCGTTTTGTTGAGGTCTTTGGCGGTATCTTTGAGCATTCTCCCTGGATTGCGGAGCGCGCCCATGGGTTGGAGTTGGGACCGGCGCATGACACTGCGGGGGGCGTGCATAATGCGCTCTGCCGGATGTTCCGGTCCGCCAGCGAGGACGAACGTCTAGGCGTTCTGACCGCCCACCCGGATCTTGCGGGCAAGCTGGCGGCGGCCAAGCGGCTGACCGCCGAGAGCACCTCGGAGCAGGCTAGCGCGGGCCTCGATGCGCTGACCGATGCGGAACGGGCGCGGTTTAGCGAACTCAACAGCGCCTATGTGGAAAAACACGGGTTTCCCTTCATCATAGCGGTGCGCGACTACGACAAGGCCAGCATTCTTGCGGCGTTTGAACGTCGTATCAACAATGACCGCGCTGTGGAATTTGCCGAGGCCTGCAAACAGGTGGAACGCATTGCTGAATTCCGCCTGCGCGACCTGGTGCCCCTATGAGCGCCTCAGGGAGTCGGATCCAGATCCAGCCGATGAGCGCTGAGGGCTTTGCTCCGTTTGGGGATCTGTTGAATGTCTCTGGACAGCCAGATAAGATCATCAATCAAGGGCTTTGCGGTCGATACCATGACCGGGCGCAGATGGAGTTCTTTGAGGGGCGGGCGGGATTGAGCCTGTTCAACGCCGAACCCCGCACGCTACCGATGCCGCTGACGATGATGGAGCGCCACCCCGAGGGCAGCCAGGCCTTTATACCGATGAGCGAACATGGGTTCTTGGTCATCGTCGCCCCAGATGAAGGGGGGCGACCAGTTGGGCCGCTGGCCTTTGAAACCCGACCTGGACAGGCGGTGAATTTTCATCGCGGCACCTGGCATGGGGTCCTGACGCCTTTGCAGGCGCCAGGGCTGTTTGCGGTCGTGGACCGGATCGGTGCAGGCGACAACCTGCAGGAATACTGGTTCGAGACGCCCTTTGTGGTGGAGCGGCCCTGACACCGGCGAGACTGACACTGACGAGAGTGACCCCCAACAGAAGGTGGCGCTCGTGATAACCAACAGAACGAGGGAAAAAAAGAATGGCTGACGGCGCAATAGGAACGCCCGCGCAATTGCGGGATCCGAATTATACTCCACCTCTGGCGCGAGCGGTGCCGCTGGGCATCCAGCATGTGCTGGCAATGTTTGTCTCTAACGTGACGCCGGCAATTATCGTGGCCGGGGCTGCGGGATTTGGCTTTGGCTCCAACTCGCCGGATTTCCCGGAGCTGCTCTATCTGATCCAGATGTCGATGCTTTTTGCTGGGGTGGCAACGCTGTTGCAGACCGTGACCCTGGGGCCGGTTGGCGCGGCGCTGCCGATCGTGCAGGGCACCAGTTTTGCCTTTCTGCCGATCATGATCCCGCTGGTGGCGGGCAAGGGCGTGGACGGCCTGGCGGCGCTTTATGGTGGGGTGCTGATTGGCGGCATCTTCCATGGGCTGCTGGGGCTGGTGATTGGCAAGATCCGATTCGCTCTGCCGCCGCTTGTGACCGGGCTGGTGGTGACCATGATTGGTCTGGCCCTGGTCAAGGTTGGCATTCAGTATGCGGCCGGCGGGGTGCCCGCGATTGGCACGCCTGAATATGGCTCGCTTTTGAATTGGTCGGCGGCCTTGGTGGTGATTTTTGCCACGCTGGGGCTCAAGTTTTTTGCCCGCGGCATGCTGTCGGTCTCAGCCGTGCTTTTGGGTCTGATCGTGGGCTATATCTATGCGCTGATGATGGGCATGGTTACCTTTGACGCCATTGGCACCAGCTGGTCACGCGCAGCGGGCTTTGCCCTGCCGGTGCCGTTCAAATACGGATTTGAACTCTCGTTTGCTGCTATTCTGGGCTTCTGCCTGATGGCCTTTGTTTCGGCGGTCGAGACTGTGGGCGATGTCAGCGGGATCACCCGCGGTGGGGCCAAGCGTGAGGCGACAGACAAGGAAATCGCCGGGGCCACCTATGCCGACGGGATCGGCTCGGCTATTGCAGGTATCTTTGGCGGGCTGCCCAATACCTCGTTCAGCCAGAACGTCGGGTTGATTGCTATGACCGGTGTGATGAGCCGCCATGTGGTCACCATCGGCGCGCTGTTCCTGATCCTCTGTGGTCTGGTGCCCAAGGTGGGCGCGATCATTCGCACCATCCCAATCGAGGTGCTAGGCGGCGGTGTCATCGTGATGTTTGGCATGGTTGTGGCTGCCGGGATTTCGATGCTGTCCGATGTGGATTGGAACCGGCGTAACATGGTGATCTTTGCCATATCTCTGTCGGTTGGCCTGGGGCTGCAGCTGGAGCCGGGGGCAGTGCAATACCTGCCAGGCACGCTGAAGGTGCTGATGACCAGTGGCTTGCTACCGGCGGCATTGATTGCGATCGTCTTGAATTTGGTCCTGCCTGCAGAATTGGCGGATGAAGCCACCGAAGAAGTCTCTGGCGGTATGGCCGGTAATGGTGAGGGTAGCCTGTAACCTCTTCCGTGGTCTGGCTGAGAAAAGGGGAGGGCTCCCGCCCGATCCAGGACAATCAAAGATTGGCCAAGATCCGTTGGGCCTAGCGCCGCGCTTCGCGCGGCGCTTTTTCTTTTGCTGAGAAGCCTCTGATGGGCAGGTCTGCCCTTCAGAGGCGTTGTTGAGTGTTCCACGCCGATCCCGGCCTCAAGGGTGAACCGCGCTGCCGCGCGGCAGCCAGGGCTGCCCTTGACCCCGTGTCCGGCAAGAGGAAGGTGGCGGGTGTGTCTTGCGTCCGCCGCGCGAAGCGCGGCGCTGGGCCCAACGGGAGCGCTGCAGCTTTGCTGCTGCGGCGACGGGCGGGAGAGACCGGCTTTGGCTCCTTAGGAGCGGGCCATCAGGCGGGCGACATCTAGCATCCGCGCCGAAAAGCCCCACTCATTATCATACCAGCCAAAGACGCGGACCTGCTGCGCGCCAACCATCCGAATTTCCGGCCCTGCAAGGACGAGGGACTCCGGTCGGGCGCGTAGGTCTGACGAAACCAGCGGCATTTCGGTCCAGCCCAACACCTCAGCGGTCTCGCTAGCAGTCTTGAGAGCGGCGATGAAACCGGCCTCATCCATCGGTTTTTGGAGCCGGGCGACCAGGTCCACAGCTGAAACGCTCGCAGTTGGCACCCGCAGGGCTGCGCCGCTAATCCGACCTCTCAGATGGGGCAGCACTTCGTCAATCAGATGGGTTGCTGAACTGGTTGTGGGCACCATCGACAGAGCGCCTGCGCGCGAGCGGGCAAAGTCACCGCGCGGCGCGTCCACCATGGGCTGCGAGTTAGTATAGCAATGAATGGTGGTCATGTGGGCGCTCTCAATACCGCCGATTTCGTCCACCAGTTTGACCAAAGGCGCCAGTCCATTGGTGGTGCAGGAGGCGTTGGAGACAATCCGCGCCGCCCCCAGAAGGTCCTCGTTGACCCCATAGACTACCGTTTGCTCCGCGGCGGGCGAGGGACCGGAGATCAAGACCTTACCGGCCCCCGCCGCCAGGCCGCGTTGTGCCACGTCGGAGCTGCGGGCAATGCCTGTGCACTCCAGCACTACATCAACGCCAGCAAGATCGACCTGGGTAAGATCGGCTTTGTGGCACATGGGGATGGATTGGCCCAGAACTCTGAGCAGGCTGTTCCCATGAGTCACCGGATGGGGAAAAGGGCCAAAGGTGCTATCGTATTGAAACAGATAGGCGCACATCTCCAGCGGGGCGATGTCATTGATTAAGACGATCTCTACCCCCTCGCCGCGCGTCGTTGTGAGGATCTGGCGCAAAATAGCGCGACCGATACGGCCAAACCCATTGATGGCAATTTTCATGAGCGCAACTCTCCAGCGATCCGGTTGGCCCTGCAAGGGACAAAACACCGGGGTCTGTTCAGCGAATATGCCTTGGCGGGTTAAACTCTAACCTGCGCGGGCGGTGGTCTTGAGGGGTTACTGATGTGGGCAGATCAGAGCGGAAAAATAGGTGCCGGTGATGTCACGATACAGCGTGTCGAGATTGGCGCTACACCCTGTTGCCCTATGAAAGGCGCGCACTGCCTGTCGCGCGCTGAGCACAGCGGGCGGGCGTTTGGGGCGCAATTCGGTATTGAGCCGGGTGGCGCTATAAAATCCAGGCACCTCTTCTGTCGGGGCGACAACCCAGCTGCGTCCCAAAACCGTGACCTGCTTGTCGGCTTCTAAGTCTTTGGCCTGCGTGGTGATGGGCATCAAACCAGAAGCTACCGAAAGGCACAGGGCAGCAGCCAGCTTTGAGGGCAGTTTTGCGGGCCATGTTGCAGACAGTTTCGAGGACGGGGGGCTGGTGATCATTGCGAAAAGCTCCGGTAGTCAAAAGCACTTGCCGCCAGCCTAGCGCCGCGACCGGGCTTTGCAATGGGCTTCTCCACCAGCTGCGGTAAAGAAAGCGGCACAGGAGGAGGGCCACCGTAGCCAAGGCGCTGCACGAGGTCTGTTCCAGAGCCCCGTCCAGTCTCCAGTCCGGGCTAGAGGGACAGGGGCATGTGGCGATTCACATCCTTATAGAGCAGGTAGCGGAATGGCCCTGGGCCGGCAGAATAACAGGCCTGCGGGCAAAAGGCGCGCAGCCACATAAAGTCGCCGGCTTCGACCTCAACCCAGTCCTTGTTCAGTAGATAGACCGCCTTGCCCTCAAGCACATAAAGCCCGTGCTCCATAACATGGGTCTCCTCAAAGGGAATAACGCCCCCGGGTTGGAAGGTCACAATGGTGACATGCATGTCGTGGGACATGTCTTCGGGATCCATGAACCGAGTGGTGGCCCAGCGCCCTTCCGTGCCGGGCATCGCATTGGGGGCGATATCCTGCTCATTGCAGGTAAAGGCCTGTGGCTTGTCGACACCGGGGGCGGATTGCCAGCGTTTGCGGATCCAATGGAAGCTGGCGCTGGCCGCGCTGTGATTGTGCAGGGTCCAACTGCTGCCCGCAGGCAGATAGGCAAAGCTGCCAGAGCTGAGATCCTGAACCTCACCATCAATGCAGATCTGCAGACTGCCTTCGGTGACAAACAAACCGCTTTGGGCCTCCGCATCGCTTTCGGGGCTGTCAGAGCCGCCACCGGGCTGTAGTTCGACAATGTACTGCGAGAATGTTTCTGCAAAACCGGTCATGGGCCGGGCGATGACCCACATGCGCATACCGCGCCACCCAGGCAGGAACGATGTGGTGATATCGCGCATGGTGCCGCGGGGCAGTACTGCATAGGCCTCAGTGAACACCGCCCGCCCGGTGAGCAGCTGGTCCTGACCGGGAAGGCCGCCTTTGGGGGTGAAATAGCTGCTTTGGCTCATGGTGTGTCCCTATTGCTCTATGCGGGCTGCCGGTGGGGCACCCAGGGGCAATATGCGCCTCTCCTTGCGTCACTCCTAGCGGCGCAAGGGGGATAACTATCTTCGTGTTTTTTTGAAAACGAACGCGGAGCGGTGCGCACAGGATTGCTCGGGGACCAAACCGGAGGTGGCTGGATCAGAGATCCTCCACCGCATGGGTCTGGCGCAACTCAGCGGCGCAGACCTGCAACCCCTGCAGCAGCTCTTCGGCCTTGTGGTCCGCCGTGAGGCCGCCGGGGGCAGAACTGCCCAGGACCACGGGTGTTTTCCCAGGGCGGGACAGGGGCACAGCATAGCCGATGATACCAGGTTCAAACTCGCTGTCCGTGATGCAATATCCCTTGCTGCGGGCCTCTGTGATCTGTTGCAGAATTTCGTCCTGATCTAGGATCGAATGTTCGGTGTGTCGCGGGATCTTCGAGCCGTCCAGCAGCGCCGCGGCCTCTTCCTGGGGCAGGCAGGCCATCAGCATCCTGCCCAGGCTGGTATGAACCAGCGGGATATGGGCGCCAGCGGTAAAGCCATAGGTGACAGGCCCGCGCTCGGTCGTGGATTGCGCCAGTAACAAGACCCGCCCCTGGTCGAGAATCGCCAGGCTGAGCTCTGTTTGCAGTCTGCGGGCATGTTGGTTCAATACTGGCTGCACCCTGCGGCCAAATTGATTGGCCTGCAAGAAGCCCCCAGCCAGGGCCAGAACCCGAGGCGTGAGTGACAGCATGCGCCCCTGTTGGCGCAAATAGCCGGCCTGAACCAGCGTCAGGGCACCGCGGCGGGCGGTGGCGCGGTCTTGATTCGTGCGCCGGGCTATTTCGGCCAGGGTCATGCTGGGCGTTGCCGCATCAAAGACGGCCAGCACGGCCAGGCCTTTGGCAAAACTAGAGGAAATATTTCGGTCTTGTTCTGATTTGGTCATGGAAACCGTCGCTTGTCAAAATTGAAATTAGGTCGTGACCTTGACAATGGTCGGAACACACCACAAAAATTGATCGTATTAAGCATTATAGGTACGTATATCGAACTACGTCAAGGCCGTTAAGCCTCCCCCTTCCACGTTGACTGCCAGAGAAAGAGCCAGCCATGATCAGCCAGGAACTGAACGACAGCCTCACCCGGACAGGCAAGGGCAGCGATGCCGGCGAGGTATTGCGGCGCTATTGGCAACCCGCTGCGCTCTTGGATGAGCTGGAGGGTGCGCGCCCGGTGGTTCCGGTGCGTCTGCTGGGCGAGGATTTGGTGTTGTTTCGCGACAGCGAGGGCGCGTTGGGGCTGATCGGGCGCCATTGTCCGCATCGTGGTGCGGACATGTGCTTTGGTCGCCTGGAGGACAACGGGCTTCGTTGCCCTTTCCATGGCTGGCATTTCAACCGCGCCGGTCAATGCGTTGAACAACCGGGTGAGCCAGCGGGTAGCCGGATGCATGAACAGATCCAAAGCACTGCCTATCCGGTGGTGGAGAAGAACGGCATCATCTGGGCCTACATGGGGCCCGGTGAGCCCCCCGCCTTCCCGGCGCTCGATTGTTTTCGCGCACCCACCAGCCATGTCTTTGCCTTCAAAGGACTGTGGCAGTGCAACTGGTTGCAGGCGATGGAGGTCGGGATCGACCCGGCCCATGCGTCCTTTCTGCATCGGTTCCTGCAGGACGAAGACCCAGCAGAGGCCTATGGCAAGCAATTTCGCGACACCGCGGGCAATACCGAAATTCCAATGACCAAACTGCTGCGCGATTTCCCGCGTCCCGAAATCACCGCAGAAGAGGCGGATCATGGGCTCAAGATCACCGCGCTGCGGCATCTGGGCGATGGGCGCACCCATGTACGGATCACCAATCAGATCTTCCCCGAGGCGATCTGCATTCCGATGTCGCGCGAGATGACCATTACCCAGTGGCATGTGCCGATTGATGACGAAAACTGCTATTGGTACTCGATGTTTACCAGCTTCGATCAGCCGGTTAACAAGGCGCTGATGCGCGAACAGCGCCTGAAGGAGCACCGCTTGCCAGACTATGCGCCGCTGAAAGGCCGGCACAACAACTATGGTTTCGACCCCAAGGAGCAAGAACGCGAGACCTATACCGGTATGGGGCTGGACATCAACGTGCATGACCAATGGGCGGTCGAAAGCATGGGTGCTATTCAGGACCGCACTCAGGAGCATTTGGGCAAGACGGATGTGGCCATCATCCGCTACCGCCGCCAGCTGCGGGCCGCGATTGCTGCGGTCAAAGAGGGGCGCGAGCAAGACCTGCCGATGTGGGGGGATCTGGATTTGTCCACCGTCTATGGGCCGATCTCAAATGATTCCATAGCCCAGGACGGCGATTGGCAAAGCGCCGCACAGCTGGCCGACCACGAACGGCGCAACGGCTGTTCTTGGGATGCCGATGTTGCAGCCAAAGACGCTTTGGCCGAGGTTTCTCCTTAACCAGCGTCGCTATTGAGTAAAATCTGGGATTACCTCGCGGCAGATCAACGGATCTGTCCTTGGGTGCAGCTTTTGGGAGTGACGCAGGATCCGCGCAGCGGCAGGATGCGGTGCGGCTTGGCTGTGTGAATGGGCTGTTTTATTTGGCAGCAGCAGAGGGACGAATAGACACAAATGGCATATGATCTGGCTACAGGACGATTGGCGCGGGACGGATTGCTAAGCCCAGAGGCGCTGGCTCAGGCAGAGGGCCTGTTGGCCCAGCTTCAGGCGGCCGGGGTGGAAACCCTGCGGGTGCTCTTTGCTGATCAGCATGGTATCTTGCGGGGAAAGACCCTGGTGGCAGAGGCCTTTGCCGGGCTGTTCCGTACTGGGCTGAATGTGCCCTCAACCCTGCTGCTGAAAGACACCTCGCACCGCACGGCCTTTCCTGTCTGGGACGAAGGCCAGGGGCAGGGTGCCTTTGTGCCCATGCGCGGCGCCGGGGATGTGTTGCTGGTGCCGCGCCCCGAGACATTCCGGGTGCTGCCTTGGTCGCCGCAGTCCGCCTGGATTCTGTGCGATCCGCTACAGACTGATGGCAATGCCATCAGTTTTTCATCTACCGAAGTGCTGCGCCGCGCCATCGGTGGGTTGGAGGCGCAGAGGTTGGAGGCGATCTTTGGCCTGGAGGTGGAGTTTCAGATATTTGAGCGGCTGGACGCAGCGTTGGAGCATGGCCAAAGCACCATGCCAGGCGCGCCTGTGCAGACACGAAATCTGACCCAGGGGCACCAGTATTTGACTGAAACCCGCTATAGCGACTGTGAGGCCGTGCTGGATGATATCCGCCGCAATGCTCAGCCGCTGGGTCTACAGCTGCGCTCGGTCGAGATCGAGATGGGGCCTAGTCAGTTTGAGTTTACCTTTGCGCCGCTGCCCGCGCTAGAGCAGGCCGATGCCATGGTGATGTTCCGCACCCTGGTCAAGGAGGTCTGCGCCCGCGCCGGGTTGCACGCCAGTTTTATGGCCAAGCCAAGGTTGGAGAACGCCATGGCCAATGGCTGGCACCTTCATCAGTCCCTGGTGGAGCGCAGCACTGGGCGCAACCTGTTTGAACCCGCTGAGGATGGCAGTCTCAGCCCGCAGGCCTCTGGCTGGATCGCGGGTTTGTTGACCCATGCCTCGGCCTCATCTTTGATGATCGCGCCGACGGTGAACAGCTACAAACGCTATCTGCCCTACCAGCTGGCGCCAGATCGTATCCAGTGGGGGCAAGACAATCGTGGGGCTATGCTGCGCGCCCTGATGCAGCACGGTGATGCGGCCTCGCGGATTGAAAACCGCGCACCGGACAGTTCGGCCAATCCCTATTATGCCATCGCCTCTCAGATCCTTGCGGGCTCTGCCGGGATGGCGGCGGGGATGAAAGCGCCAGCGCCGACCAATTCGCCCTACGACGCTGGCGCGGACCGCTTGCCGCGCTCACTCGGCCAGGCGCTAGAGGGGTTTGCGGGGTCTGATCTTTTTGCCGCCACCCTTGGGGATGAATTTGTCAGCTATCTGACGCAGCTGAAACGGTTCGAATGGGATCGCTACCTGAATACGGTCAGCGAATGGGAGCAGGCGGAGTATTTCAACCTGTTCTGAATGGGTTTGTATTTTGCTCAAGATAGTTATGAACAAAAGCGACGAGACAGGACGTATTTGCGTCTTGAACGGTTTCCTGCGCGCTGGTACTTGTGGCCTTGCGTATATGGGAGAACCGTCGCTGTGGTGCTGTGCCTTTGGCCTGCTACGCAAGCTCGGTGCCGAAGGAGCAACCGCCCCGGAAACTCTCAGGCAGCAGGGACCTTATACGCGAAAGACTCTGGAGAGAGCCTATGGAGCAACAGGCCGCCGAAGGGATAACGATCTCAGGCACCGGGACAGAGGGGGCATCGAACCGCGCGGGCGGACTGCGTGCGCGGGGATGCCGGAGTGACTTGACCAGATCCCACTGATCAAGCCGGCCCCAGATTTCAGGTGTCTCATTGGGGCACCGCAAGGCCAGATCAACCACCGGGCGAAGTGCTCCGGGGCAAGCATAACGGGATGAGAGCGATGAAATTTACCGAAGAACACGAATGGCTGGACGTGGACGGCGATATTGTGACCGTGGGCATCACCGCCCATGCCGCTGAACAGCTGGGCGATGTGGTCTTTATTGAGCTGCCCGAGGTTGGTGACGAATTTGCCAAGGACGATGAGATCGTGGTGATCGAATCGGTCAAGGCTGCCTCTGACATCCTGTCGCCGCTGGACGGCGAAGTGGTTGAGGTCAATGCCGCCCTGACCGAAACCCCAGGCAAGGTGAACGACGACCCACAAGGCGATGCCTGGTTCTTCAAGCTCAAGGTCGAAGACATGTCGCCCATGGACGACTACATGGAAGAAGCCGCCTACAAGGCCTTCATCGGATAAGACCCTCCTCCCGCCGCGCCTCTGGTTCGGCGGGTTTCTTCTTTGTTGCACAACGCTTTGGTTCGCGGGGGATGCCTCGCAGGACCGCTGGACGGGTTTGCCCGATTGCACCCTCATGTCAGCGATGTGCAGCGCCCCTGCGCAGGGGTCGTGCCCTGCATTGAACCGCTCTGAACACACAGGACCCATGCGATGTCTTTCACCCCGACCGACTATCTTCCTTATGATTTTGCCAACCGTCGCCATATTGGCCCCTCTCCCGAAGAAATGCAGGCCATGCTGGAAGTCATTGGCACCGAGAGCCTGGAGGCGCTGATCGACGACACGGTTCCGGCCTCGATCCGGCAGGCTGCCGCCCTGGAGTTTGGCCGCCCGCTGTCTGAACGCGAGCTTCTGTTTCACATGCGCCAAGTGGCGGACAAGAACCAGGTGATGACCTCGCTCATCGGTCAGGGCTACCACGGCACGGTGACCCCCCCGGCGATCCAGCGCAATATTCTGGAAAACCCGGCCTGGTACACCGCCTATACCCCCTATCAGCCCGAGATCTCCCAGGGGCGGCTTGAGGCCTTGCTGAACTTTCAGACGATGATATCGGACCTCACCGGATTGGAAATCGCCAATGCTTCCTTGCTGGACGAGGGCACCGCAGCGGCCGAGGCGATGACCATGGCGCAGCGGCTGGCCAAATCTAAGGCAAAGGCGTTTTTTGTCGATCGCGACTGCCACCCGCAGACCATTGCGGTGGTGCAGACCCGGGCGCAGCCGCTGGATATCGAGGTGATTGTCGGCAATCCGGATAAGCTGCAGGCGGATCAAGTCTTTGGCGCGCTTTTTCAGTACCCTGGCACCTATGGCCATGTGCGCGACTTCACCCCGCAGATGGAGGCCCTGCATGCCGCCAAGGCGATTGGCGTGGTGGCCGCAGATCCGCTGGCGCTGACCCTGCTGAAAGAGCCGGGTGCCATGGGCGTTGATATTGCCGTGGGCTCGACCCAGCGTTTTGGCGTGCCCATGGGGGCGGGCGGTCCCCATGCGGCCTATATGGCTACCAAGGATGCCTATAAACGGGCGATGCCGGGGCGGATTGTCGGCGTGTCGATTGATGCCCAGGGCAACAAGGCCTACCGGCTGTCGTTGCAAACCCGCGAGCAGCATATCCGCCGCGAAAAGGCCACCTCTAACGTTTGCACGGCGCAGGCGCTGCTGGCAGTCATGGCTTCGATGTATGCGGTGTTCCACGGGCCCAAGGGGCTAAAGGCGATTGCGCAGCGCATTCACCGCAAAACGGTGCGCCTGGCCCGTGGGCTGGAGGATGCAGGTTTCAAGGTCGATCCCAAGAGCTTTTTTGACACGATCACCGTGGATGTGGGTCCCCTTCAGGCGGCTGTGATGAAATCGGCCCTGGACGAGGGCATCAACCTGCGCCGTGTCGGTGAGACCCGCGTTGGCATCACCCTGGATGAAACCACCCGGCGCGACACCACAGAGGCGGTCTGGCGTGCCTTTGGCATTACCCGCGCGGATGACACGCTGGTGCCAGAGTATCGCGTGCCACAGGATATGCACCGCACCTCTGACTACCTGAGCCATCCGATTTTCCACATGAACCGGGCTGAGACCGAGATGATGCGCTATATGCGCCGTCTGGCGGACCGTGATCTGGCCCTCGATCGGGCGATGATCCCGCTGGGCTCCTGCACCATGAAGCTGAACGCCGCGGCTGAGA
>CAJXIL010000111.1 GCA_913054455.1 uncultured Roseobacter sp. | reverse complement strand
CTTGCAGATGTTGCTGCTGCCAGTCCAGACCCTGGTGTTCTCGGGGCACTAGGCAATTAGTGGGGGATCGGTCGATACCTTTGGTGACCCGCACAGCAAAAAGGCCCGCCAATTGGCGGGCCTTTCGGTCAATTTTGGTTGCAGCAGCTTACTGCGGGATGTCGCCTTCGATGCCTTCGACATAGAAGGTCATGCCAGCCAGGGTGCCGTCATCTGCAACTTCACCCTCTGCCAACCAGGCAGACCCGTCCTGTTTGTTGATGGGGCCAGTGAAGGCGTGGTAGGAGCCATCCGCCAGAGCGGCTTTCATCGCCAGGGCTGCTTCTTTGACATCCGCAGGAACCGCGTCGGAGATCTCACCGATACCAACCATGCCGGCGCCAATGCCGTCCCAAGTGTTACCGCTGGTCCAGGTGCCGTCCATAACCGCCTTGGTACGGGCGATGTAGTAGGGGGCCCAGTCATCAATGATCGAGGAAACCCGTGGCAGCGGGCCATACTCGGCCATATCGGACGCCTGACCAAAGGTGATGACGTTGCCAGCGGCCTGAGCGGCAGCCTGTGGCGCGGTTGAATCGGTGTGCTGCAGGATCACGTCAGCGCCCTGTTCGATCAGAACCTTGGCAGCGTCGGCCTCTTTGGCGGGGTCAAACCAGGTGAAGGCCCAGACGATTTTGAACTCTACGTCGGGGTTCACTTTCTTGGCGTGAATATAGGCGGCGTTGATGCCGCGGATCACTTCGGGGATCGGGTAGGAGCCGATGTAGCCGACGATGTTGCTCTTGGTCATGTTGCCGGCAATGGTGCCCTGCACCGCGCGGCCCTCGTAGAAACGAGCCGAATAGGTCGCCACGTTATCGGCTTGCTTATAGCCAGTGGCGTGCTCGAAACGCACATCTGGGAACTTGGCCGCCACGTTAATGGTGGGATCCATGTAGCCAAAAGAGGTGGTGAAGATCAGGTCAGCACCCTGAAGCGCCATCTGTGTGATCACGCGCTCAGCATCTGGGCCTTCGGCGACGTTTTCAACATAGACAGTTTCGACCTTGTCACCAAATTCGGCAACAACCGCCTTGCGGCCCTGATCGTGCTCGTAGGTCCAGCCGCCGTCGCCCACGGGGCCAACGTAAACAAAGCCGACTTTGGTCGGGTCGTCTGCCAAAGCGGCGGTAGCAAGACCAAAGGCCACTGCGGCGCTGGTCATGAGGTTTGTTAGTTTCATCAAAGGGATCCCCCGTGTTGGTTTTAGTTGTGCCCAAGGGTTCTCTCCTGGGGCAAGTCGTAGGCCTAGCGCTGAAACTCAGCGCGCGGCGTGAAAGTTGCGGCCTAGAGCAGCAGGTGCGCTGCTTTTGTCGGCCGAAAGGATGACGAGCACCAGAATGGTGATCAGATAGGGCGACATTGCCAGATACTCCACCGGGATGGCAACGCCAGCAGCCTGAAGATTAAGCTGAACAACGGTCACACCGCCAAAAAGATAGGCACCCAGCAACACGCGCCAGGGTTTCCAGCTGGCAAAAACCACCAGCGCCAGGGCAATCCAGCCAATTCCCGCAGTCATGCCTTCGGTCCATTGCGGCACGCGGATCAAACTGATGTAGGCGCCGCCAAGTCCGGCACAGGCACCTCCAAAGAGAATTGCCATGATACGAATGCGTACTACTTTATATCCCAGCGCATGGGCCGCATCATGGTTTTCGCCGACAGCGCGCAATACCAGACCGATCCGGGTGAATTTGATCACCGCCCAGACAGCGGCGATTACGGCAATGGCCACGTAAAGCATCGGATCATGGCCAAAAAGGATCGGGCCAATCACAGGTAGATCGCTGAGCACCGGTATGTCCAGTTTGGGCATCTGTGGCGGCTTGATCCCCACGTAAGATTGCCCCATCAGTGCAGATAGGCCGAGACCAAACAGTGTCAGCGATAGACCCGAGGCCACCTGATTGGCCTGGGCATATTGCGTCAGGATCGCAAACAGAACTGAGAGAGCGGCACCAGCCCCGGCAGCGGCCACAAAGCCCAACATTGGCGAGCCTGTTTCAACGGCGGTAGCAAAACCTGCCACGGCGCCAATGATCATCATCCCCTCAACCCCGAGGTTCAGCACCCCGGATTTCTCCACTACCAATTCCCCAATGGCAGCAAACAACAGCGGCGTCGCCGCGACCATCAATGAGGCAATGAGCAGGACAGGGTTAATTGCAGAAAGATCCATCAGGAGACCTCCAGAAGTTTCATGCCGGTGAAAGAACCAGTGATGGTGCCAACCCAGAAACCAGCTGTAGAAGCTGCGTTGGAAATGCGGTGACCGGAGCCGCTAAAGAGCAACACAAACAAGAAACCACCGAAAGGTGCTCCTGCAACGACCATAACTAGGACGACACCATGCATCCCTTCCAACGCCAGGCTAAAAAACTTGGGCAAAAAGGATAAAGGCGTAAATGCGAGTATTGTCATCGCCAAAAAGGAGATCAGCGTCGCTTTCGCAAAGCTACGTGTAGCTGGCTTCATCACGCGACCTCCGGTTTGCCAAGCGAGATGCGGAAATTGGTCAAGAGGTCAAAGGCCAGCAGGAAGAACAACAACATGCCTTGGAACACCTGAATCGCCGCCGAGGGCAGTTGCAAGTTGGACTGGGCAATGTCGCCGCCAATATAGGTCAGCGCCATCAAACCGCCTGCCAGAAGGATGCCCACGGGATGCAACCGTCCCAGGAAGGCGACGATGATAGCAGTAAAGCCATAGCCGACGTTGAAATCGATCGAGACCTGTCCCGAAGGACCCGCGACCTCAAACAACCCGGCCAGCCCTGCCAACATGCCAGAGGTTCCTAGGCAGAACAGCACCAGGCGGGCAGGGTTCACCCCGGCAAACTTGGCCGCACGGGGGGCTTCACCGGTCAGGCGGATATGGTAACCGGTCATATGGCGGTTGAGCAGTACATAGGCAAAAATCACCGCAATAAGGGCAGCAACTACGCCCCAATGCATGCCGGCACTCTCATTGATCCAGCTTGTGGCACTGTCATAGCTGTTGAAATTCCGCGAACCCGGAAAGCCGTGGCCTTCAGGGTTGCGCAGTAATCCCAATGACATAGAGGCCAGGAACTGTTCAGCCACATAGACCAGCATCAAGGACACCAGGATTTCGTTGGTGCCAAAACGGACTTTTAGAAAACCCGGGATCATCGCCCAAAGCCAGCCACCAAAAGCACCGCCGATCACCATCAGAGGAAAGATATACCAGCCTTCCAGCGGATAAAAGGCCAGGCCAATCCCGGCCCCACAAAGCGCGCCGATAATGTACTGCCCTTCAGCGCCAATGTTCCAGATACCCGCCTTGAAACCCAGAGAAAGACCGATGGCGATCAGCACCAAAGGCGCACCTTTCACCAACAGTTGTGGCCGGTAATAAAAGGCGAATTCACCAAACAGTGGTTCCCAGAAAATGGTCCGGATTGCCTCTACCGGATCTTTACCAAGGACCCCAAAAAGCATACCACCCGCAACCATAGTGGCGAGGACGGCCACCAGTGGCGTGGCCAGTGACCAGGCGCGGGACGGCTGCGGTCGTTTTTCTAGCCGGATCATTGCGCGGTCCCCTGTATCATCTTTCCCCAAATATTCTCGCCGAAGGCGAAATCTCTGCGCCCTATGTCAACCATGCGCCACCTCCATGCCATGCGCCCCGCCCATCATCAGGCCGATCTCTTCTACCGTCAGCCCCTCGGCTGGGCGCGGAGCCGACAATCGGCCCTCATTTAGCGCCGCAAAGCTGTCAGAGATTTCCATCAGCTCATCCAGATCCTGGCTGATACAGACAACGGCCGCCCCTCCGGCTGCCAGATCCAGCAGCGACTGGCGAATGGCTGCTGCCGCCGAGGCATCAACCCCCCAGGTGGGCTGATTCACCACCAGCACCTCGGGCCGTTGCAGCACCTCGCGCCCGATGACAAACTTCTGCAGGTTGCCCCCTGATAGCGAGCGCGCAGCATTTTCCGGCCCTGGCGTGCGCACGTCAAACTCCTTGATGACGCGTTGCGCGAAGTCTTTGGCGGCGGTCCATTTTAGAAATCCGTTTTTCACCAGACCCTCGCGGGTGGCTCCGGTCAACATGGCGTTTTCCGTCAGGCTCATATCTGGCGCTGCTGCATGGCCCAGACGTTCCTCGGGGGCCGCTAGAATACCAAGCGCGCGCCGCGCAACAGGCCCAAGATGCCCAATGGGATCCTGGCTGAGCTTAACCGCATCCGGTTCCGTCAACACTTCACCGGACAGCACCGACAGCAATTCATCCTGGCCATTTCCCGCCACGCCGCCAATCCCAAGGATTTCACCCTGGCGCACAGTGAGATGAACATTGCGGAGCGCAGTCCCAAAGGCCGAAGGCGAGGGCACAGACAGGCCGGAAATATCCATTGCCACGTCGCCAAAATCACGCTTGCCGCGCTTTGGCGGTGTAAGCGCCGCGCCAACCATCAGTTCAGCCATTTCGCTGGCCGAGGTCTCGGCAGGGATACACTCCCCAACGTTTTTACCCAGGCGTAGAATGGTGGCGTGATCACACAGGGTTCGGATCTCCTCCAGCTTGTGGCTGATATAGAGGATCGATGTTCCCTCTTCCCGCAGTTTCTCTAGGGTTTGAAACAGGATTTCGACCTCTTGGGGAGTCAAAACGCTGGTGGGCTCATCCATGATCAGCAGTTTTGGATCCTGCAGCAGGCAGCGTATAATCTCGACCCGCTGGCGTTCGCCCGCCGATAGATCGCCAACCGTCCGGTAGGGATCCAGAGGCAACCCGTAGGCTTCGGAGACTTCGCGAATTTTTGCCGCCAGATCCCGCATTGCAGGCGGGTTTTCCATGCCTAGAGCAATGTTCTCTGCCACATTCAGCGCGTCAAACAGCGAGAAATGCTGAAACACCATGGCGATACCATCGGCGCGGGCCTGACGGGGCTCACCTGGGGCAAAGGGGGCTCCGCGCAGAGTCATTTCACCACTGTCGGGTTTCACCAGCCCATAGATCATCTTAACCAGGGTGGATTTCCCCGCACCATTTTCCCCCAGCAGCGCATGCACTTCGCCCACGCCGATATCAAAGGACACCGAGTCATTGGCCACCACGCCGGGGTAGGCCTTGGTCAGGCCTTTCAGGCTCAAGAGTACCTCAGTCACGCGCGTCGCTCCTCTTTCATCTCATTGCTTGTTGCCCGCGTCAGCAACTCTGCTGCGACGCCGACCGCAATCATCTGCGGGTGTTTGCCCAAGGCAGGGGTGCCGATCGGGCAGGTGATGCTGGCAATCTCGGCCGGGCCATGGCCCAGGGATGACAACCGGCTGCGAAACCGCGCCCATTTGGTAGCCGAGCCGATAAGCCCCGCAAAGGAAAACCCATGCAGTAGCAGTGCATGGCATAGCGCCAGATCCAGCTCATGGGAATAGGTCAACACCAGATGTTGTGCATTTACCGGTGCATGACGCAGCAGCAGCACCGGATTTGTGGCGGGCAATTTGGTGACAGCGGGTGGAATATGTGCCGGAAACCGGGTGGGCGCAGTGTCCACCCAGGTGATGGACAGGTCCGGCAAAGGCGCCAAAACCTCCACGAGCGCGCGACCCACATGCCCGGCCCCCCAAATCCACAGGTCTGTCTTTGGAGCGTGGATTGGCTCCAGCATCCAATGGTTCATCAATTGCGGCTCTGGGCGTTGTCCCTGGGCCCGATATTGGGCCACCAGGCCTTTCATTGCCAATGGTGGGCTTGCGTCGGCCTCCGGTGAGACAGGACGCAGAATGATTTCCGTATCTAAGAGTGCCAAATCTTCACTGTCATAGGTTTCGCTCAGCAAAGTGACCGATCCTCCGCAGCATTGGCCCAGGTCGGGACCCAAGGCATGGGAGGTGATGCAGGATTTCTTGGTTTGCTTTCGCGCCTTTTCTGCCGCCTCGAACTCTAGCGCACCGCCGCCAATGGTGCCGCTTTGCCCCTGGTCCCAAACCAACATGGCCGCCCCGATTTCTCGCGGAGACGAGCCGCGAATGGAGGCGATGACAACACGGGTGACGCGGCCATGGGAAGCAACTGCGGCCTGCAATGCCACAAGATCAAAGCTCATTGCTGACCTCCCGTGCCCTGCGCCAGACTTCTTCGGCCGTGGCCGGAGCATCCAGCGCTGGGTAGCTTTGACCAAACTGAGCGACTGCATCGCTGAGCGCCAGCCATGCCGAGATCCCCAGCATAAAGGGCGGTTCCCCTACGGCTTTGGACCGGTAGATGCTGTCCTCGCGGTTTTCCCCCTGATAAAGCGCGACATTGAACACATCGGGGCGATCAGAACAGGCTGGGATCTTATAGGTGGAGGGCGCATGCGTGCGCAGCCTGCCGCTGTCATCCCAGATCAGCTCTTCCGTGGTCAGCCACCCAGCGCCCTGCACATAGCCGCCCTCTACCTGGCCAATGTCCAGATCCGGGTTCAACGATGCCCCAGCGTCATGCAAAATATCGCAGCGCAGGATGCGGTTTTCGCCAGAGCGTCGGTCCACCACCACCTCGGTCAGCGAGGCCCCATAGGCAAAGTAGAAAAACGGTCTCCCCTGGCCCTTGATGCGATCCCATTTCAGGCTTGGGGTCTTATAAAATCCAGTGGCCGAAAGACTGATCCGCCCCTCATAGCATTGCTTTGCCGCCTCGTTAAAAGAGATTTCTGCGGCGCCAATACGCACCAGGTCATCCGTAAAAACAACCGCATCCACATCTGTTTGATGTCGCTGGGACAGAAACTCGGCCATGCGGCCGCGGATGGTATCACAGGCGGCTTTTACGGCCATACCGTTTAGATCTGTCCCCGAGGAGGCCGCGGTTGCAGAGGTATTGGGCACTTTGGCGGTATCGGTGGCGGTGATCTTGATCTTCTCCACGGAGATCCCAAACCGGCTGGCCGCCACCTGAGCCACTTTCTGGAACAGGCCCTGCCCCATCTCAGTGCCACCGTGATTCAAATGGACAGAGCCATCCTGATAGACATGCACCAAAGCGCCCGCCTGATTTAGGTGGGTCAGTGTAAAGGAAATTCCAAATTTCACGGGCGAAAAGGCTAGGCCGCGCTTCAGATCGGTTTGCTCTGCGTTCCACGCCGCAATCTCAGCCCGGCGTGCTGCGTAATCGGCGCTCTCCAACAGTTGGTCGGTCAGCTCATGCAGTTCAAAATCCCGCACCTCCATGCCATAGGGCGTGGTGTTGTCCCGCGCTTTCACCTTTCCAGAAATATTCCGGGGGGAGGTCGCAGACCGGGGGGCAGAGCCCCCTACCAATGCCCTCTCAGGCGCATCGTAGTAATTGCGCCGCCGCAGCTCGACCGGGTCCAGCCCTAGATCAAAGGCGATGTGATCCATGACGCGCTCGATGCCAACCATGCCCTGCGGTCCTCCAAAGCCGCGATAGGCGGTTGCACTTTGCAGGTTTGTTTTCAACCGGTGGCTTTCAATACGTATTGCAGAGATGGCATAGGCGTTGTCGGAATGCAGCATGGCGCGATCCGCCACTGGTAGCGACAGATCCTGTGCCCAGCCGCAATTGACCAGATGGGTGAAGTCGACCCCCTGCAAACGGCCTGCATCATCATAGCCCGCCTGGTAGGAGATGCGGAAAGCATGGCGTTTGCCAGTAATCACCATGTCATCATCGCGGTCATAGCGCATCTTACAGGGCTTGCCGGTCTGACGGGCCGCAACAGCACAGGCCACGGCCAGGGCATTGCCCTGGCTTTCCTTGCCGCCAAACCCGCCGCCCATGCGCCGGACTTCGACTCGCACCGCATGCATCGGCAGGCCGATGGCCTCGGCCACCTTGTGCTGGATTTCGGTTGGGTGCTGGGTCGAGGAATTTACCAGCATGGCCCCGTCTTCCTGTGGCAGAGCCAGGGCGGCCTGCCCCTCCAGATAGAAATGCTCCTGTCCGCCCAGCTCGAATGTCCCCTCGACCCGATGCGGCGCCTTGGCGATGGCGCTGGCGGCATCACCTTTCTGGTAGATGCGCGGGCCTTCCTCGAACCGGCTATCGGCGGCCAGGGCCTCCTCCAGAGTCAGCAGCGGTTTTTCTTCGGCATAAGAGATTTCTCCCCGGCGTGCGGCAACCCGCGCAGCCCGATGGCTGCGGGCCACGACCAGAAAAATCGGTTGGCCCCGATAATGCAGGGTGCCATCGCTCAGCAGCGGCTCATCATGTGCGGATGGCGAGACATCATTGGCAAAGGGCAGATCCTGTGCCGTCAATACGGCCACCACCTCCGGGCTGGAACGGACTGCCGTAAGATCCATCGCGGTGATGCGCCCCTTGGCGATGCTGGACAACCCAAAGGCCAGATGCAGGGTATCGCGCGGCAGAGGTGTGTCATCCACATAGCGGGCCTTACCGGTCACATGCAGTTTGGCCGCGTCATGGGGCAGGGGTTTGGCAACGCTCATACCTGCACCTCCAGAACCGACTGACTGGCGCCAGCGAGATCTCTGAAATAGCGCATCAGCATGTTTCGGGAGGATTCCAGGCGATACTCTGCTGAAGCCCGCATATCTGTCATCGGGGTGAAGTCCTGGCTCATCTCGGCGGCGGCTGCAGCAACCGTCGCCTCAGACCAGGGCTGGCCCACAAGCGCTTTCTCAACATGGGCGGCGCGTTTGGGCGTGCCTGCCAATCCGCCAAAGGCCACACGGGCCTCAGCCACGCTGCCATCGGCCAGGGTGATATTAAAGGCGCCCAGCACGGCAGAAATATCCTGATCAAACCGCTTGGACAATTTGTAGACGCGCAGGCGGTCGGGCTGGCGTGGGATGCTCACCGCCTCGACAAATTCTCCTGGTAAGCGATCCTGCTTGCCATAGTCGATGAAAAAATCCTCCACCGCGATGTCGCGACGGCTGTCGCCCCGGCGCAGGTGCAACCGCGCACCCAGAGCAATCAGCGCAGGGGGATTGTCCCCGATGGGGGAGCCATTGGCGATATTGCCGCCAATCGTGGCCGCAGCGCGCACCTGTTGGCTGGCAAAGCGGCGGATCATTTCCCCGTAGGAGGGATGCAACGGCTCAATCGCCTCACGAACCCGGTTCATATCCACCATGGCCCCAAAACGGATCTCCCGGTCGCTGATCGCAATTTGTTTCAGGTCCTCGCACCCGTCGAGGAAGATCATTTCGCCCAGATCGCGTAGCCCCTTGGTGACCCAGAGCCCCAGATCGGTGGCACCCGCCACCAGTCGCGCCTTTGGCTTGGCGGCGTAGAGCTGGGCCAATGCGTCCGACGATCTCGGAGTATTGGCGGCCTCGGTGGCTTGGGGCAGGGACTCCTGGCTGATCCACTGTGGTACCGGCTGAGCGGCGGCGGCCTCGGCCGCGCGAATGATCGGCGCATAGCCAGTACAACGGCACAGATTGCCGGCCAGTTGCACATCGTGATCCGTCGCGCCGTTTTTATGGGCGGTGACCATCGACATGACAAAACCCGGCGTGCAAAATCCGCACTGGCTGCCATGATGGGTTATCATGGCCTCTTGGACCGGGTGCAGAGCACCATCGTCACCCGCGGCCCCCTCAACAGTGCGGATGGATTTGCCATTCAGTTGGGGGAGGAACAGAATGCAGGAATTCAACGGCTTGGAGCCCGCGCGATCCGTCACCATCACGGTGCAGGCGCCGCAGTCGCCTTCGTTGCAGCCTTCCTTGGTCCCCTTCAGCCCGCGTTCTTCGCGCAGAAAATCAAGCAGAGTGGCCGAAGGATCGAGATCCCTGAGCACAACCTCCTCACCGTTCAGATGAAAGGTGATTGTCATCGTGTGAAACCCGTCGCCTTACGTGAACCACCCCAGATGCCATGCTTTCGATGCGACGTAGAAAACCTGGCGGGCCTTTGTTTATGCTTGCTGCGAATAACCTACGAAGCAGTGTCTTGCTCTGGCAAGAAAAAGCGACTCTGCCCTGCAGCATTTAACGCGCAAGATTATTGCCGTATACTTGGGCATGCTGTTATTTTTAAAGAAAATCCTACGTGTCGCGCCCAGGTAATTCGGTCTTGTCGCAAAGGACTTTCAAAGATGATTTGATAATGCCCTTTGTTTTGCTGGGGTTTTTCGATGCAATAGGCAGCGCCTGAGCGATGATCTGATCAATTCCACGCCGGTTTGAAAACTCTGCGCTTAAACGCGGGTTTCGCCGATGGCGCAAGATCGGCTCTTATCCTTGCGCATGGGATGGGATAGTTTGGCGCTCATGACAAATGCTCCACGATTCATTCACCTGCGTAGCCATACAGAATATTCCCTGCTTGAGGGCGCTTTGCGCCTGAAGAAGCTGCCGGATCTGTGCAAAAAGCATGACATGCCGGCGATTGCAGTGACCGATAGCAATAACCTGTTCTCGGCTTTGGAGTTTTCGGTCTCTGCCAGCAAAGAAGGGGTGCAGCCAATTGTTGGCTGTCAGATTGATCTGCGTTTTTTAGAGCCTGCGCCGGGGGAACGCCCCCAGCCGCCTGCGCCACTGGTTCTGTTAGCGCAGAGCGAGGCGGGCTATGAGCATCTGATGAAGCTGAACTCCTGCCTGTATCTACGGCAGGGTAGTGAGTTGCCCTATGTGACGCTTGAGGAACTGGCCACAAATTCGGGCGATGTGATCTGCCTGAGCGGTGGACCAGATGGCCCGGTGGGGCGGCTGCTGCGCCAGGGGCAGCGCCCAGCGGCTGAAGAGCTGATGCAACGGCTGAAAGCCATCTTTGCAGACCGGCTTTATGTGGAATTGCAGCGCCATCCTGGTGAGGATGGCCAGCCCGAGGCTGAGAAGCTGAGCGAGCGCGGCCATGTCGAGATGGCCTATGCGATGGAGCTGCCGCTGGTAGCCACCAATGACGTCTATTTCCCGAATACGGAAATGTATGAGGCCCATGATGCGATGATCTGCATCGCCGAAGGTGCCTATGTCGACCAGTCAGAGCCGCGCCGCCGGTTGACGGCACAGCATTATTTCAAGTCTCAGGAGGAAATGGTCGCGCTGTTTGCAGACCTGCCCGAGGCGATTGAAAATACCGTGGAAATCGCCAAGCGCTGCGCTTTTAAGGCTTACCTACGTGATCCAATCCTACCGAAATTTGCCGATGACGAGGTGGCTGAGTTGCGCCGCATCGCCAATGAAGGCCTGCAACAGCGTCTGTCGGTAATCCCCCATGCGGTCACGGTGGAGGAATACCAGGAACGGCTCGACTTTGAGCTCAATATCATCGAGGGCATGGGCTTTCCCGGATACTTTCTGATCGTTGCCGACTTTATCCAATGGGCCAAGGATCACGATATCCCTGTGGGGCCGGGGCGGGGCTCGGGGGCGGGCTCTTTGGTGGCCTATGCGCTGACCATTACTGACCTTGACCCGCTGCGCTATTCACTGCTGTTCGAGCGGTTCTTGAACCCTGAACGGGTGTCGATGCCTGACTTCGATATCGATTTTTGCATGGATCGCCGGGAAGAGGTGATCAAATACGTTCAAGAGAAGTATGGCCGCGACAAGGTTGGCCAGATCATCACCTTTGGGGCGCTGCTGTCCAAGGCGGCCGTGCGTGACATGGGGCGTGTGTTGCAGATGCCCTATGGCCAGGTGGACCGTCTTTCCAAGCTGATCCCGGTGGAAGGCGTCAAGCCGATGTCCATCGTGGACAGTCTGAAGGAAGAACCGCGCTTGGCGGAAGAGGCCAAGAACGAGCCTGTCGTGGACCGGCTGCTGAAATACGGCATGCAGGTCGAAGGCCTGCTGCGCTCGGCCGGTACGCACGCGGCGGGTGTTGTGATCGGGGATCGTCCGCTGGATGCGCTGGTGCCGCTCTACCGCGATCCGCGCTCGGATATGCCGGCCACTCAGTTCAACATGAAATGGGTGGAACAGGCAGGGTTGGTCAAATTTGATTTCTTGGGTCTGAAAACCCTGACAGTCATTCAAAACGCGGTGGATCTGATCAAACAGTCCGGCCGTGATCTGCATGTGGCCGCCGACGGCACCCAGCTTTATGAGCCTCCAGCAGGTGCGGTGAACGAGATCAACGCCATTCCGCTGGATGATGAACCAACCTATAAGCTCTATTCTGCGGCTAAGACCGTGGCGGTGTTTCAGGTGGAATCCACAGGCATGATGGATGCGCTAAAGCGGATGAAGCCAACCTGTATCGAGGATATCGTCGCCCTGGTGGCGCTTTATCGTCCCGGTCCGATGGAGAACATCCCCACCTATTGTGAGGTGAAGAACGGTCTCAAAAAGA
>CAJXIL010000110.1 GCA_913054455.1 uncultured Roseobacter sp. | reverse complement strand
CTGGCTTCCTGACACGCGACAGCCGTGTTGTTGAACGTAAGAAGTTTGGCCGCCGCAAAGCGCGTCGTTCCTTCCAGTTCTCCAAGCGCTAATCACAAAGGTCCTTTTGGATCAGAGGGCTCGCCATTGGCGGGCCCTTTTTTTTTGTGACAGGGTTTTTGGATAAGCTGCGGCAGAGAGACGGGGGCAGGGGTTTAGTCCTGATCGATCAGACCCAGGCCGCGCAGGTAGATGCCGATACCGGTTTCCAGCAGATCCTCTGGTGGAAACGGCGAGGTGGCGCCAGGGGTGTTGCGGGCATAAAGTTCGACAACCCCGTGGCTCATGGCCAGGATATGGGCGGAAAACATCGACGCAGGTGGGCGTCTGTCAGCAGGGATGTGCTGACTCAGGTCTTCTGCAGCGCGTTCCAGAATGGCGCGCGCGCGGTGAGCCGCATTGGCCAGCTCGGGGCTACGGTTACTGGAAATCCCACTTTCGAACATCGCGATGTAATGGCCAGGATTTTTGCGGGCAAAGGCAAGATATGCCCGGCCCGTGGCTTCAAAAGCAGCCAAAGCTGAGGGCTGGTATTTATCATAGGCGTGCTGCATCAGGTCAGCAAACATGATGAAACCCTGACGCGCGGCCTCGGCGATCAGATCCTCACGGCCCTCAAAATGACGATAGACCGCGGCCGGGGTGACGCCGGCCTGTTTGGCGGCCTCGGACAGGGTGAAGCCCGTGGGGCCTTTTGCTTCGATCAGCTTCAGCGCGGCTTCGACCAGAGCTTGGCGCAGGTTGCCATGATGATAGCCGCGTTTAGGCATCCCAGTTTTCCGGCCCGATGCAGATATTTTCATTCACAGGACCGATGGCTTTCACATCTTTGTTTTTATAGTCAATAGCATGCAAGACAGTTCGGATAGCAGAGAGCCGGGCGCGTCGTTTGTCGTCGGATCGGATCACAGTCCATGGCGCATGGGCGCTGTGGCTTTTCTCCAGGGTCTCACCGATGGCGCTCGTATAGTCCTCCCATTTCTCCAGGCCTTTGACATCAATGGGGCTCAGCTTCCACTGCTTGAGCGGATCCCCTTCGCGGGCCAAAAAGCGACGCAGTTGTTCTGGGCGGCTGACGTTTAGCCAGAATTTGAACAGAATGATCCCGTCATCGACCAGGGCTTCCTCAAAGCCATTCACCTGACGAAAGAACCGCTTGCGCTGTTCTTGGGTGCAGAAGCCAAAAACATGCTCGACCACGCCCCGATTGTACCAGCTGCGATCAAAAAAGGTGATCTCGCCGCCAGAGGGCAGGTGATCAACATAGCGCTGGAAATACCATTGGCTTTGCTCAGGCTCACTTGGTTTGGACAGGGCCACCACGCGGGCACCGCGCGGGTTCAGGTTTTCGCGAAACCGCTTGATCGTGCCCCCCTTGCCAGCTGCGTCCCGGCCCTCAAAGACAATGGCAATCCGCGCGCCGCTGTCCTTGACCCAGGCCTGCAATTTGACCAGTTCAACCTGCAAGGCTTTGATTTCTTTCTCGTAGTCCTTGCGACCCATGCGCTCTGCATAGGGGAAATCCTTTGCAAGGATATCATCCTTGTCGCTGCCTTTGATGCGCTTGGCCAAGTCTTTGGGAGCCTTGGTTTGGTAGTAGCGGCTGATCGCGCCGTCAAATGGCAGTTTCATTGGGAAAACTCCTCTCTCGTCAATCTCTTATAGGACAAAACGGCGAAAGATGTGAATCGCTTTTACTCACGCCCCTGCAGTGGGGCCTCGCGGTCCGCCTCTGTGGCCTGTTTTGGGCGCACAGGGGTAGAGCGCGGGTTATTTTCCGATGTTAGCCATATCAAACGGAGTCGACTGATAGATCTCATTGATCCAGTTGCCATAAAGAAGATGGGCATGGCTGCGCCAGCGGTTCTGCGGCGGGCAGCTGGGGTCGTCATTCGGGTAGTAGTTCTGCGGGACATTGATTGCGTTGCCGCTGGCAACGTCACGGTCATATTCCTGTTTCAGGGTATCGCTGTCATATTCAAAATGGTTGAAGATATAGAGCGCCCGGTGCTTTGGGTCCTGTACCAGACAGGGGCCGACGTCCTCACTGCCAAGCAGAGTGGTAAGATCAGGACATTCGTCAATCTCGCCTTGTTGGATTTCGGTCCAGCGAGAGACCGGGATCACGCAGTCATCGGAAAATCCGCGCAAGTACGGGGAGGAGGAGGCAAGGTTCTGGTGGCGGAAACAGCCAAAGGCCTTGTGATCCAGAAGATGCTTTTTCACACCATTGAAGTAGTTGATCATGGCCATCCCTCCCCAACAGACGCCAAAGGTTGACTGCACATTGGTCTGGGTCCAGTCAAACACCTCGCAGAGTTCCTCCCAATAGGTGACCTCCTCAAAGGGCAAGTGTTCGATGGGGGCGCCGGTGATCAACAGCCCGTCAAATTTCTGGTCCTTCACCTCTTGGAATGAGTGGTAAAACTCCTCCATATGTTCGGCAGCGGTGTTTCGGGTCTGGTGCTCGGTCATGCGGATGAGTGTGAGGTCAATTTGCAAAGGTGTTGCGCCAATCAAGCGCGCAAACTGGTTCTCTGTCTGAATCTTTTTGGGCATCAGGTTAAGCAATCCGATGCGCAGCGGTCGAATATCCTGACGGGCAGCTTGATCCGGCGACATGACCATGACGCCTTCGTTCGTTAGAACGTCATAGGCAGGTAGGTCAGAAGGGATCTTGATAGGCATGTCAGTCAGGTCCTCGATGTGGAAGAAAGGGTCAGCAGCTTTGCTTTAGATAGGCAGAATTGCCCTAGGGCTCAAGTGTTCGGGCGATCAACTCATTGAAATCACGCTCGCTTTTGATCGCGTGGATTTGATCCGCGGTTACGGTAACGCCCCAGTTTTTCGCCATGGCCGCATAGCGCGGTTGACGATGGGCAAGGGCCTGCGAATAGGTCCAGCGAATGAAGGCGTCAGGGTCGACATCCGCCTCTGATAGACCCATTTGGTTGAGATAATCTTCCCAGCTCGCTTGCAGGAATTCAGGTTGGTATGACATCGGTTTGGGGGCGCGATCAAAGCGGCGGATCAGCTCTTCGGTATGGGCGTCATCGCCTTTGATCCAGACCATGAGGCAGTGTTTTGATAGCTCTGTCAGGATCTGGTCCTTCGGATCATCGGCATCGACCCATTCGCAGATCGACCCGCCTGTGTCGCAGATGAAATTGGGATAATCATAGAGCCGCGTGGCGCGGTCGACGAAATATTGGGTGTCCAGCAGGGCGTGCACCTCCGCCATACGGAACTGATCCTGTCGGCGGCGATATTCCTTTATCTCAAGCCCCCCTTTGGCCGGGTCGCCAGGTTTGCCCAGATAGGAGGAAACAGGGGTCAGGTTCTCAAAGGTGATGTTGGAGCCGATATAGATTGAGTCGGAAAGCAACAGATCCCGCAAAAAGGGGTTTTTCATGGCCTCGGCTTTGGCATTGTCGGCGATATACTCGCCCATGTAGCGGGTGCCGATGCGGTAATCGATCGAGTAGTGAAACCAGCTGCCAGCACTACGCAGGATGTTACTGACATAGGTCTTGCCAAGACCGGACATTCCAAAAAACAAAACCCGTTTTTGCGGCGCATCGCGCCAGTCTTGTGCAGTCTTATATAGCATCGCCTGGTCTTTCCTATTGTCGTTTGGCCTTGCTAGTGCGCTCTTGCGGCATGGTCAATTCTGCAGTGTGGTCGCAGCCCCTTTAGGAGGTGCGCGCCTTGCCCGCACCAATCCGCCCGGCGGCCTCCAGGATATTAAGGTAATTGGCCGCAAAGATCAGCCCGGCGCCCACAAAGGTCCAGATCACCACATCCTCCCCGTAGATCAGCATCGCGAGCACGGCGATTACTGGCAGGCGGGCAAAGTCAAACGGCACCACCACAGTTGCCGGTGCAATGGATAGCGCATTGGTGAAGCAGAAATGGGCCGCTAGGCCGGCGCAGCCGATGAGCAAAATCCACGGCAGGATCGCCAGGCTGGGCAGGGCAAAATCCCCGTCCCACCCAGCCATGATCAGCCCCATAACAAGCTGCATGGAGGTAAGCCAGAAAAGGATTGAGGCAATCCCTTCGTGGCGTGTCAGCCGCTTGGTCAAGATCACGGTGAGGGCAAAGAAAATAGCACAGCTGGCAGCGGTGATCACGCCGGCGTTAAGAGGCGCGGATGTTGGGCGGGCCACAATCAAAATGCCAATAAAGCCAAGCAGTACGCAAAGGCCACGGATCAGTGTCAGGCGCTCCCCAAGCAAAAGGGGGGACAGAACAATTACCCAAAGCGGTGAGGTGAATTCGAGCGCAAAGACCTGGGCCAGGGGGATGAGGGTAACAGCAAAAAACCACAGGTTTTGGCCGGTGAAATGGGCCAGGTTTCGAAAAAAATGGCTTTTGATACGATCCGTTTTAACACTGCCCCACTTGCCGCCGAATGTAATCACCAGGCTAACGATGAGCAGGCCAACCATACTGCGATAGGTCATGATTTCAAAGGTATCGAGCGTCTGTCCGGCTTCCCGCCCGGCAATTGCCATGGCCGAAAAAGAAGCGATAGCGCCAGACATCCACAGCGCTGCCGGTAGGATTTTAGTTTCCGCAGTCATTGATCGCGTCCTTTGGAGTTTTCCGCCACAGGACCCCGTATTGGCAGCCGGGTCAATGGGGCGAGAATGCGATGGCGCAAAAGAAAGCCCCGACGCTGGGTCGGGGCTCGCAAAACATTCAGGATTGGGGGGTTATTCCCATTCAATCGTGCCCGGAGGCTTGGAGGTGATGTCATAGGTGCAGCGGTTGATGCCCTTGACCTCGTTGATGATCCGCGTGGCCGTTTCGCCCAGGAATTCATGGCTGAAGGGGTAGTAATCCGCAGTCATGCCATCCACCGAGGTCACCGCACGCAGGGCGCAGGCAAAATCATAGGTTCGCCCATCGCCCATCACGCCGACCGTGCGCACGGGCAGAATGGCAACAAAGGCCTGCCAGATCTCGTCATAGAGACCATGCTTGCGAATCTGGTCGATATAAACCGCATCGGCCTCGCGCAGGATGTCCAGCTTTTCGCGGGTGATCTCGCCGGGGCAACGAATTGCCAGGCCAGGACCAGGGAAGGGGTGGCGCCCAATGAAACTTGCAGGCAGTCCCAACTCGCGACCCAAGGCGCGGACTTCGTCTTTGAACAGCTCTCGCAGGGGTTCAACCAGTTTGAGGCCCATCTTTTCGGGCAAGCCGCCAACATTGTGGTGGCTTTTGATTGTCACCGAAGGTCCGCCAGAAAAGCTAACCGATTCAATCACATCAGGGTAAAGCGTGCCCTGAGCCAGGAACTCGGCGCCCTCAATAGAGTTGGCGTGCTTTTGGAACACATCAATGAACAGTTTGCCGATGATCTTGCGCTTGGTCTCAGGGTCGCTTTGGCCTTCCAGCTCGCCCAGGAACAGGTCCTGCTCATCCGCGTGGATGAACTGCATATTGTAGTTGTCACGGAACATGGTGACGACCTCTTCGGCCTCACCTTTCCGCAACAACCCATGGTCGACAAAGACACAGGTCAGCTGGTCGCCAATGGCTTCGTGCAGCAAAACGGCAGTGACCGAGCTGTCAACGCCGCCGGAAAGACCGCAGATGACCTTTTTGTCACCAACCTGCTTGCGGATGGCTTCGATCGCCTGCTCGCGGTACAGACCCATGGTCCAGTCGCCACTGAACCCGGCCAGGCGCACAAAGTTCTCATAGAGCTTGGCGCCATTGGGGGTGTGGTGCACTTCGGGGTGGAATTGCACCGCGTAGAAGTTACGGCTGATATCGGCGGTAATGGCAAAGGGCGCATTGGGGGAGGTGCCGTAGACCTCAAAACCAGGCGCAATCTTGCTCACATGGTCGCCGTGGCTCATCCAGACCTGTTCGCGGTCCTCGTCATCCTGGAACCAGCCTTCCAGCAGGGGCAGGGAGGCAACGGTGGGTTTGACATAGGCGCGACCAAATTCAGCGGTGCCATGGCCGCTTTCGACCATCCCGCCCAGCTGGTGCATCATGACTTGCTGGCCGTAGCAGATCCCGAGGATCGGCACGCCATAATCAAAAATCTCTTGTGGGACGCGGGGGCTGCCCTCGCGGGTCACACTGTCTGGGCCACCGGAAAAGATCACGGCCTTGGGCGCCAACTGGCGCACAAAATCCATTGTGACGTTCTGGTAGGGGTGGATTTCGCAATAGACGTTCAGCTCACGCAGGCGGCGCGCAATCAGCTGCGTTACCTGGCTGCCAAAGTCTATGATTAGGAGGCGGTCATGGGATGTCTGGCTCATGTCTACGCGCATAGGCCGGGATGGCACAGGTTTCAAGTCCCATTCCGTGTTGGCGCGGATTCGACCGGTAAGAGCCAGCTTTGCACCCGCCTAAGGGACGGCGTTGCAGAGTGGGTATTATTGCAGGTTGAGATGGCTGGAGTTGATCCTGGTTTATGGGGAAAAGTAGCAATTTTTGCCCATGGATTATGAGGAATTCTCACGGCAAGCGGCCTCCATGAAAGTCTTTGTATCGTACCTGGTTCCGCGCGGCATTTTGCAAGTCGCGCTCCATTATCTTCTTTGGATGATTTTTATCATCTCTCTTTATCTCCTGCAGAAGTTCTTCTTCGATGGGGGATTGGAATATGGCTATGTGCAGCCCCTGCGCACGGTCTTTGTGATCGCCACCCCCTGTCTGTTGATCGGTTTGAATCTGGCCTCGAAGCTTGAGGCACAAAAGGATGAGATTTCTAGGTTGGCGCGAACGGATGTGCTAACGGGGTTGCTCAATCGTGGGGCTATGGATGCGGTGCTTGCCAGTGATCTCTCGGATATGTCTGGCAGCCTGTTGCTGATTGATATCGATCACTTCAAATCGGTGAATGATGACTTTGGGCATGCGGCGGGTGATGAATGCCTGCGCGCCGTGGCCAAGTTTTTGCGATTGGTCCTGCCAAAGGATGTTGAACTGGCCCGTTGGGGCGGCGAAGAGTTTGTAGCCTTGGTGCGGCGCCAAAATGTGTCCGAGATTGCGCCTTTTGCCAATAAGTTGGTCAGGGGATTCACTCTTCCGATTGAGGGGCACAACCGACAGACCAAGATCACCTTTTCCATCGGCGTGGCAGCCATCAGCGAAGTTGGCCCTGTCGATGCGCTTCTCAAGCTTGCGGATACGCGGCTTTACCTCGCCAAATCCTGGGGCAGGGCGCAGTGGGTCGGTCCCGAAGCGGAGCCCTTGGAGCCCTGAGCGATCAGCTTAACCTTGGGTGTGAAGATAATTCGGCGGATTTGAACGGGGTAAATGTCGCTTTCCAACCGGATAGGCCGTTATCCTTCGGCGAAGCGCGCCGGGGGCGGGGTAAATGTCTCCCAACGAAATCTCTTCAAGAGGGCAGACCATGGCTGAAGAAGCACCACGTCGTCGGAGCCGAGGTGGCGGCGGCGCCGCTCGCCGCGCAGAACGTACCAGCATCAAGATCGAGACCGCAAAGTACATTCAGCGCAACATTCCCAACTTCGAGGTTCTGACTCAGGAGGCTCTGGAGACCATTGAGGCCAACGCCGATATCATCCTCGAAGAAGTGGGGGTCAATTTTGTTGACAACCCAGCGGCCTTGCAGCGATGGCGCGATGCTGGCGCGGATGTCCAGGGCGAACGCGTCCGTATTCCGCGTGGCTTGGCCCGCAAGCTCTGCGCGACAGCCCCAGCTGAGTTCACGCAACATGCGCGCAATCCCGAAAAATCGGTGGTTATTGGCGGCAATAATATGGTCCTGGCCCCTGTCTATGGCCCGCCGTTTGTGCGCGATGCCAAGGGCGGACGCCGTTATGCCACGATGGAAGATTTCAACAAGTTCGTGAAACTGGCCTATATGTCCAAGTGGTTGCACCATTCGGGCGGCACGGTCTGTGAGCCGACAGATATTCCAGTGAATAAACGTCACCTGGATATGTTGCTGGCCCATATGACCCTGTCGGACAAACCCTTTATGGGGTCGGTGACAGAGCCAAGCCGGGCGCAGGATTCGGTCGAAATGTGCGAGATTCTGTTTGGTAAGGAATTCGTGCAGAACAACACCGTGATGACATCACTCACCAATATCAACTCACCGATGACGTTTGACGATGTGATGATGGGCTCCCTGGAGGTCTATGCCGCAAATAATCAGGCCTGCATCATCTCTCCCTTTATCGTAGGCGGTGCCATGGCGCCGGTTTCCGTAGCAGGCACGTTGACACAGGTTCTGGCCGAGGTTCTGGCCGGCGTTGCCTATAGCCAGCTGGTGCGTCCTGGCGCCCCAGCGATCTTTGGGGCCTTTGTGTCCTCAATCGACATGAACTCCGGTGCGCCGACCTTTGGCACCCCCGAGGCCTCTCTGGTCACCTATGGCGCAGGCCAGCTGGCGCGTCGTTTGAACCTGCCTTTCCGTTCGGCTGGCTCCTTCTGTGGGTCGAAATTGCCCGATGCGCAGGCTGCTTATGAAACTGCCAACTCGCTCAACATGGGGCTTTTGTCTGGTGTGAACTTCATGCTGCATTCCTGCGGGTGGCTCGAAGGCGGTCTGGTTGCGGATTTTGAGAAATTTGTCATGGACGCGGATCAACTTGGCACGCTTCATGGCCTTGCGAAAGGGGTGCCGGTCAGCGAAGACGATCAGGCGATGGATGCAATCCGCGAGGTCGGACCAGGTGGGCACTACCTTGGCTGTGCGCACACCCAGAACAACTTTAAAACGGCCTTCTGGAAATCTGATTTGCTGGATTACAAACCCTTTGAAACCTGGGAAGAAGAGGGCGCGCGCGACACCTATGCGCTTGCCAGCAATCGGGTGGAGTATCTGCTGTCAAACTACCAGGCCCCGGCACTGGATCCGGCCATCAAAGAAGCGCTAGAAGCCTATGTCGCTGAGAAAAAGTCCGCTTCGCCGGACAGTTTCATGTAAAATTATTGCTGACTTGATCGGGCATGAAATTCCCGTATAGGGCGAGAAATCAAAGGCGGTGGCCATCCAGGCTACCGCCTGTTTTTGTTTGGCTTAGGCTGATGTTTTCCAGTGCGACCCTCTGGGCTGTGTCTTCTCCATCCGGCCGGACCAGGTAGGCAGCTTCTCCGGTCAGAGCAATCAAGATCTCAACATGATGGGTAATGGCATAGCCTGCGTCTCCATTTAGGCGCTGTTGGTTTACCTCATGTTCGAGATCCAGCAGTCGTAGGATGGCAACGGCGGGTCTTGGGGCTTGTCCATAGCCGAGGATTCGGCGCAGATCTCGGTCGCGACTATAGCTCGCCGCACCTATTCGGGCCGTTCGAACCAGAAGCCTGGGGCGATGAAGAGTGTTTAGACGGCTCAGGAGGTCCTGCATATCAGCATCCCTTTTTCAAAGCGTGTGAGTCTCTCATTATCACAACCCATGCGAGTGTTGCCCGGAGGCCCTGTTCGCCGCGCGGTCTATTGTTTGTTGATTGATCTATTTTTGGAAACAATGATGGATAAACCGAAGTTCTGTTCAAAATCAGGCAGGTAGACTCTCTGGATCTGTGGGCAACTATGGGGGCGGAATGTGGACTATTTGCCTGGGTGACGACCGGAGATCAGCATTCATGCAAAGACAGTTGGCACAATCACTGCCGGAATGGGTTCCCACTGAGGTCCAGAGATACCTGGACCATACTGAAGGCGGGATCTCGATCCGCCAATTAGCAAGAAACCTGAAATGCCACCCCTCCACGGTGCTGCGTCAGGTCCGTCGTGTAGAAAACCGTCGAGACGATCCATTGGTTGACCGCGCCATCGGCGCATTGGCGGCTGTCCACTTTGTGGGAAGGACCGCGCCGAGCCACCAGTATTTTGCGAATTCGGAGACGTTAAAGACGGCGTCGCTGGAGGTGCTGGCGCGGCTGTGTCAAAGCGGAGCGGTTTTGGCCGTAGCAGACGGCATGGAAAAGGCCGTGGTTGTGAAAGAAGGGAATGCCGCAGAGAGCAAGCTTGCGGTTGATCAGGCGCTGGCCGGAAACCTGGCGTTGTTGGGCTGGATCAGCTGCACTCGGTCTGGCCGCCTGCGTCGCTACCATATTACGCCAATGGGGCGTACAGTTTACAGCCGTTTGATGGCAGAGAGAGAGAACCAGGCGCGGGCAACGTTGGAAGGGGGCTTTAGCGAAGCCCAGAGAGGCTTTCTTGCTGCGCCGGGGGGCAAGGCCAAAGAGCGCCGCGCGCGTTATGGTCTGGGGGAGACGCCCCTGGATATGCTGGCGCGATTGCAGGACAAAACCGGGGAGCCGTTTTTGAACAGTGCGCTGGTGGAGGCCGGTAAACGTCTGCGCGAAGACTTTGAGTTGGCGCAAATTGGCGACCACCTAACGCAGAGCAGGGCGTATTTTTCTGCGTCTGAGAACTGCAGCCGATCCTTGCCAAAGCCGAGCGCCGCATCGGCGGCTGCAAAAAAGCGTGCGGCCGAAGCACTGGCAGCGCTGGGGTCTGGGCTCAATGATATCGCATTGCGGTGCTGTTGCCATCTTGAAGGTCTGGAGGCGGCAGAACGTCAGCTGGGCTGGTCTGCGCGCTCGGGAAAAATTGTTCTGAGGATAGCGTTGTCCCAGCTGAAAGCCTTTTACGACGAGCTGGATGAACGCCTAGGTGTGACCCGAAGCAATCAAATGATCGGCTAAGGCCAAAGGGCGGTTTGCGGGGGACAGAGCAAACGGATCAGACAATATGGGAGCTGAAATATCTTTTTTCCAAGTTTTCCAGGTCGGCCAATAATTTCATATTGTGGCCTGATGCCGGTTTGATAAACAGGGGTTATGAATTTCACACTCCGACAGCTTGGCTACTTTAAGGCTCTTTGTGAGCATCGCAACTTTGGCCGTGCGGCCCAGGCCTGCCATGTCTCGCAGCCCGCACTCTCTGTTCAGATCAAGGCTCTGGAAGACCTGATGGGGGGGATTTTGGTTGAGCGGCGGGCGCGGGATGTGATCTTAACGCCGCTTGGGCGTGAAGTGCTTGCCCAAAGCGAAGAGGTCTTGATGCTGGCCGGGCGATTGGAGCGCCTGGCGCGGGACCAAAGCAGCGGTCAACGCAGCCTATCGCTGGGTGTAATTCCGACGATCGCGCCCTATTTGCTGCCTGGATTATTGGCAGATCTGCGGGCCCATGATTTGCATCTGAACATTCAAGTGCGGGAGGCAAGAACCGAACGGCTGCTCGAGGCTCTGCAAAGTGGCGCCTTGGATGTGGCCATTATGGCGTTGCCCAGCGGTGGCGCAGGCCTAGTCGAAGAGGAGCTCTTTGAAGATCACTTTTTGCTCGCAGGTTCGGCTAACCGTCTGGCGCAGGTCAATGCCGGGCATCCAAAAGTGGACCCTTCAGACCTGGAGCCGGATCATTTGATGCTGCTGGAAGATGGTCATTGCCTGACCGATCAGGCTCTGGAGGTCTGTGGTGTTGCGCGTTCGGCCACGGGGATCAATATGGGGGCGGGCTCACTGGCCACTCTGTCCCGGCTGGTGGCCGCGGGGTTTGGCCTCACCCTGATGCCAGAACTCGCCCTGGCGGCAGAATGTAACGCAGCTCAGGGGCTTTGTGTGCAACGTTTTGCCGCCCCAGAGCCAAAGCGTCGCATTGGCCTGATCCGGCGCGCCAGCACGGTAGAGGCGCAGTGGTTTCAGGACCTGGCAAGAGTGGCACGACAGGCCGGGCAGGGTATTCTTGCTCAGGCTCAAAAAGACTACGGGCCCGCCGTTGGCGAGCCCGAGCCTCAATAGATCGTGAAACCCTGCAGCGTTTATGCCGCGGCGGTTTCTTTTGCCGCTTGCAGGTGCTTCATGAGATTTTCGGGGGAGGAGACGCCATAGGGGTCTTCGCCGTGGTTGTCGCACAGGCCAGGCTCTTCGAACCAGGCTTCTACAACACCATCCTTGACGATGGCGGCATAACGCCAGGAACGCGCGCCAAAGCCCAGGTTGTCCTTGGCGACGAGCATGCCCATTTTGCGGGTGAATTCGCCAGAACCGTCAGGGATCACATCGACGTTTTCCAGGTTCTGCGATTCGGCCCATTTGTTCATAACAAAGCTGTCGTTCACGGACATGCAGTAGATGCCATCAATGCCTTCGGCCTTAAAATCAGCAAAGCCTTTTTCAAAGCCGGGCAGCTGATAGGTCGAGCATGTGGGGGTGAAAGCGCCGGGCAGGGAGAACAGCACAACGCGCTTGCCTGCAAAGTAATCTGCGGTGGTTTTGTCTTCCCAGCGGAATGGGTTTGATCCACCCACAGCTTCGTCGCGTACGCGGGTTTTAAAGGTCACGTCGGGCAGTTTTA